>DATBRF010000136.1:0-10580 GCA_036560425.1 Methylocystis sp.
CATCGGCGGCTTGGGCGGCATTTACGAGACCTCGCTTACCCTGAAGGAAAAGGGGCCGCGCCGCGTATCGCCCTTCTTCGTTTCCGGCCGCATCATCAATCTCGTCGCCGGCTATGTCTCGATCATGCACGGGCTCAAGGGTCCGAATCACGCCGTCGTGACCGCCTGCGCGACGGGAACCCACGCGATCGGCGACGCCGCGCGCATCATCGCCATGGGCGACGCCGACGTTATGGTCGCGGGTGGCGCCGAATCGCCGGTAAATCGCATTGGCGTCGCAGGATTCGCCGCCTGCCGCGCGCTGTCGACCGGCTTCAACGACCGCCCCGCCGAAGCCTCCCGCCCCTATGATAAGGATCGCGACGGCTTCGTGCTCGGCGAAGGCGCTGGCTGCGTCGTGCTCGAGGAATATGAGCACGCCAAGGCCCGCGGCGCGCGAATCTACGCCGAGCTCATCGGCTATGGCATGTCGGGCGACGCTCACCACATCACCGCCCCGTCCCCGGACGGCGACGGCGCCTTCCGCTGCATGAAGGCGGCGCTGAAGCGCTCGAATATACCGGTCAGCGAGATCGACTACGTCAACGCGCATGGCACGTCGACGCCGCTCGGCGACGAGATCGAGCTCAAGGCGGTCGAGCGGCTGATCGGCAACATCGAGCCGAAGCTAACCATGTCGTCCACGAAATCGGCGGTGGGCCATCTCCTCGGCGGCGCCGGCGCGGTCGAGGCGATCTATACGATCCTCGCGATGACCCACAACGTCGCCCCGCCGACCCGCAACCTCGACAATCCTTCCGTCGAGACGGCGATCGACCTGGCGCCGAAGGTCGCGCGGCAGCGTGAAATCAGCATCGCGCTCTCCAATTCCTTCGGATTTGGCGGCACGAACGCCTCGCTCCTTTTCCGCCGGGTGCATTAAACCCAAGCAAACGCTTGGGTTTTTCTGGGGAGGGCTCTGGACGAGGAATTCCGCCCGGGGTCTTCCCTCTGTTATCATTTCCGCCCGTTCCAGAATTCGCCACAATGACCGATAGTTTAGCTCGGTTGGCGACAAGCGCCTGCGGATGATCGAGGCCGCGCCACCTGAATTGACGTGGTGACCATATGAGCGACGAGACGGGCGACAAGACGGCGACGCCGAAAGACGACGGAAAAGCCGACCCCGAAACAAAGTCTGAGCCGGCCGCCCCTCCAGCGGAATCCGACGAGTCCGCCCCCAAGGCCGGGCTCGCCGCTGATTCGCCGACGACCGGCGAAGAGTCGCGATCCTTCTTCCGGCGTCGCGCCGCCGTGCAGAGCGCCAAGCCCGCTCTGCAACCGGAAGCGCCGCCCGCGCCCCCGCCAAAAAGAAAGAAGCGCCGCGAGGGCGCGCTTTCGGCGATGAGCGGCTTTTTGAGCTTCCTGCTGGTCGCGCTCGTCGCAAGCGTTTTCGGCGTCATCGCGGTGCTCCACAAGCTCAAGGAGCCGGGGCCGCTCGCCGCCGATAAGGTCGTCTATCTCCCCCCGCGCAGCGACGTGCCGGAGATGCTCTCGCAGCTGGAGCGCGAGGGAGTCATCGACAGTCCGACCCTCATGAATTTCGCCCTGCTGGTCGAAGGCGCCCGCAGCAAGCTCAAGCAAGGCGAGTATTTGTTCAGGAAAAGCGCCAGCCTGCGCGAGGTGATCGACGAGCTCGTGGCCGGCAAGCAGCTGATGCATAGCCTGACCATTCCCGAAGGCCTTACCAGCGAGCAGATCGCCCAGCGCCTGCGCGAATCCGAACTCCTTATCGGCGATATTCTGGAAACGCCAAAGGAAGGCGCGCTGCTGCCCGAGACCTATAAATTTCCCCGCGGCTTCCCCCGCGCCAAGCTGGTCGCCAAGATGCAGGAGGACCAGCGCAAGCTCCTCGAGCAGATTTGGGCCAAGCGCGCGAAGGACCTGCCGCTGCGCTCCCCTTACGAGCTTGTGACGCTCGCCTCCATCGTCGAGAAGGAAACGGGAAAGCCGGAGGAGCGCCCGCGCGTTGCAGCGGTTTTTCTCAACCGGCTGCGCAAGGGCATGCGGCTGCAATCCGACCCCACCATCGTCTACGGCCTCGTCGGCGGCAAGGGGACCCTCGGGCACGGCATCATGCGTACGGAAATCGAGAAATGGACGCCCTATAACACCTACGCCGTCGACGGCCTCCCGCCGGGGCCCATCGCAAACCCCGGCAAGGCGGCCCTCCAGGCCACCGCCAATCCGGCCAATTCGCGCGACCTCTATTTCGTTGCGGACGGCACAGGCGGCCATGTCTTTGCCGAATCGCTCGATCAGCATTCCCGCAACGTGCAGAACTGGCGCCGGCAAGAGCAGGAGCAGAAGGCGAAGGCCGGCTCCGGCGTCGATCAATCGGCTCCGGCCGCCGTTCCGCCAGCCACGCCTAAGAGCGATAAACGCACCGAGGCGCCGATCGGCCGTCTCGTAGCGCTCAACGCCCCGGGCGCGGATTTCCCGCCGGGCCGCGCCACGTCGGCCGACGACGGCGCCACCCATCGGCTCGGCAAATACGGCCCGGCCGGCGCGGCCTTCTTCCTCGGCGGGCATGAAGACCCTACCGCCGACGCGGCCCCCCATCTCGCGCCTCTTCGCGTCGCGCGGCCTTATTTCACGCAGGAGGCGGCCCAGCCGAAAGCCCGCGCAAACCGTTTCGACGCCGAGCTTCTCGCCGCCGGCGCGCCCGCGGCGGCCGGTGACGCCGAAGAGAGCGCGATCGGCCCCGACATGGTGGCTCGCGAGAGCGCCGGCGGGAAAGCGCTGCCATACGATATGATCGACGTCGCAGCCTATCCCGTGTCGGCCGCGAGACGCGCCGAGCAAAAGGCCCGCGCCGCTCGTCTCGGCCTTTCGGCCGGCTCCGACGAATTGCCCTCGGACGCGCTCGGCGAGAAGGTCTCCTCGGAAGAGGCCACGCCTGCTTCGTCGTCATCGGAGGCAATCGCTCTCGCCGCAGCGCCGCAACGCGCCCGCCCACGCGCCTTCGACGCCTCGGAAGGCACATCGCTCGATCCGCTGCGTGACAAGAGCTGGGATTTGACCTCGGCCAAGTCCGTTCCCACGACCCTCAATATTCGCTAAAACCGGGCGGTTTCGCCGGAGCGCTTATGACAACCCTGGTCGCCAGCATGACAGGCTTTGCCCGAGCCCGAGGCAATCTCGGGCCCTGGAGCTATGCCTGGGAGCTGAAAAGCGTCAACGCCAAGGGACTTGACCTGCGGCTGCGCGTCCCGCCAAATTTCGACGCCGTGGAGATCAAGGCGCGGGCGGCCATTTCCGCCCGCCTCGCGCGCGGCTCAGTCTTCGTCAATCTCACGGCCAAGCGCGCGGAGCAAGAAGGCTGCGCGCGGGTCAATCGCGCCGCGTTGGAACGACTCCTCGCGGCGCTCGAAGACATGCCGCCTCACGCAGCTCTGCGTCCGGCCTCCCTCGACGGCCTGCTGGCGATCCGCGGCGTCGTCGAGATTATTGAGCCCGAAGACGACGAGGCCCAGCGCGCGGCGCTGGAGAAAAGCGTTCTCGCCGCCCTCGACGAAGCGCTCCACGCCTTGCTCTCGTCGCGGCGCTCTGAAGGGGCGGCGCTCGCCGCCGTCTTGCAGGAGCGCCTGGCGCGCATCGCGGCGTTGACGGCGCAGGCCGACGCCCTGCCAGCGCGTCAGCCCGAAGCCGTGCGTCAGAGGCTGGCGCAGCAAGTGGCGCGGCTTCTCGAAAGCGCCGAGGGTCTCGATCCGGCGCGGCTGCATCAGGAAGCCGTGCTGCTCGCGGTCAAGGCCGACATTCGCGAAGAGCTCGACCGACTAGCGGCGCATGTCGCCAGCGCGCAGAAGCTTCTCGCCGAGGGTGGCCCCGTGGGGCGGCGGCTCGATTTCCTCGCCCAGGAATTTTCAAGGGAAACCAATACGCTCTGCGCCAAATCCAATGATCCGTCTCTTACCGAAATCGGGCTGGAGCTGAAGATCGAGGTCGAGCAGCTCCGCGAACAGGTGCAAAACATCGAGTAAGCAAGAGGGGCAGGTTGAAAGAGAGGCTCCGATTGCCTATTGCCGAGTGCCCCTAATCGTGACACTCCTCGCCATGGACCTTTCCCTTCCGCTGCGCCGCGGCGTCGTTATGATCCTTTCCTCGCCCTCCGGCGCCGGCAAGACGACGCTGACGCGGATGCTGCTGCAGGATCGCGGCCTCGACCTCACCCTCTCCATATCGGTGACGACCCGCGCCCGCCGGTCGAGCGAGGTCGACGGCATCCATTATCGCTTCATCGCCGAGAGGCAGTTCGCCGCGATGCGCGACGCCGGCGAGCTTCTCGAATGGGCCGAGGTGCACGGCAATTTCTACGGCACCCCCCGCGGCCCCGTGGAGGCGATCCTCGCGCAGGGGCGCGACTGCCTTTTCGACATCGACTATCAGGGCACGCGCCAGGTGCGCGAGAAGATGGGAGCCGACACGGTTACGGTCTTCATCCTGCCGCCCTCGATGAAGGAGCTGCGCGCGCGCCTGGAGCGCCGCGCCGAGGATGCGCGCGAGGCGATCGAGCGGCGTTTGGAAAACGCCCGCAAGGAGATCGCGCGCTGGAAGGATTACGACTACGTCATCGTCAACGACGATCTGCAGAAGTCCTTCGACGATCTGATCGCCATTTTGCGCGCTGAGCGTCAGCGCCGACCCAGGCGCGAGCGAGAGATCGAAGGGTTGGTCGAAAAGCTTCTCAACGAGTAGTCGCGCGAGGCGGAACCGCGCGCTTTCCGCTCGCATGAATCATGCAAGCGACACAAAGTGTCGCGCCAAACCAAAAAATCTGGAGCGCGCACTTGTCGCAAAAGTATAGCAACTTTTGCGAAATGTGCTCTATTTCACCGTCATGCCTGCTTTCGCCCTCAAGCGTGTCTACGATCCCGCGGAAGCGGAAGATGGAACGCGCGTCCTCGTCGATCGGCTCTGGCCGCGTGGTCTGACGAAGGAGGAGGCTGAGATCGACCTTTGGGCCAAGGAGGTCGCCCCGAGCCATGAGCTGCGGCGCTGGTTCGCGCACAAGCCCGAGCGCTGGGAGGAGTTTCAGGCGCGGTACCGCGAGGAATTGGAAAGCCCCGAAGCGCAAGAGCGAATCGCGGAGCTGCGCGCCATGGCGCGGAAAGGGCGCGTGACGCTGGTCTATTCGGCCCGTGATGAGACGATGAATAACGCCCAGGTCCTGAGGAACGCTCTAAGAAAAGCTCGCTGAGCAAGTTCCGAAAAAGTTGACAGACTTTTTCGATCAGAACTTGCTCCAACCTTGATCTGGCGCGATTTCTTGTCGATCAGACGATTCCGTCTGATCGGAAAGCGCGCTAAGCCGGTAGCGCATTCGCCAGCGCGACAAAGCCTGCGACATCGACCTCTTCGGCGCGGTTCGTCTCCTCGATCCCGGCCCGCGCCAGCAGGGCCCCGGCGTCGACGCCAAGGCTCTTCAGGCTCTGGCGCAGCATCTTTCGCCGCTGGCCAAAGGCGGCCTGCGTCACGCGGGAGAGACCTCGCGGATCGCAGGGAAGCGGCGCGGAATTTGGAACCAGCTCAACCACGGAGGACGTAACCTTGGGCGGCGGCGTGAAGGCGGCGGGAGAGACGTCAAAGAGAATGCGGGCGCGCGTGCGCCAGCCGCAGAGCACCGCGAGGCGGCCGTAATCGGCGCGGTTAGCGGGCGTCGCCACGATCCGCAGCGCCACTTCCCTCTGAAACATGAGAACATAGCGGTCGAAAACCGAGGGCCATGGCTCAGCCTCGATCCATCGCGTGAGCAGCGCGGTGGCGACATTGTAGGGGAGATTGGCGCAGATGCGCGCGCGCGGCCCCACCCGGTCATCGCGAGGGGTCTCTTGGATTGCTTCGCCTTCTGCCCGCAATGACGGGTGATGCTGGCGGGCGAGCGCCCCCACGTCGATCTCCAGCGCGTCTCCTTCAATAACAGTCAACCGGCCGGGATAATGCGCCGCGATCTCGGCGAGCGCGGGCAAGCAGCGCTGATCCCGCTCGATCGCAACCACATGCGCGCCCTGCGCCAGCAGCGCGCGCGTCAGCCCGCCGGGGCCAGGGCCGATCTCGACGACGACCGTATCGACGAACGGCCCCGCTGCGCGGGCAATTCGGCTTGTGAGATTCAGATCGAAGAGGAAATTCTGGCCGAGCGTCTTTTTGGCGTCGAGGCCATGGCGCGCAACGACCTCGCGCAGCGGGGGCAGATCGTCGATCACGCGGTCATCCGCCCCGCAAGCTTGATCGCCTCGATAAGGCTTCTGGCGTTGGCGACGCCCTTGCCGGCGATGTCGAAGGCCGTGCCGTGATCGGGGGAGGTGCGCACAAAGGGCAAGCCGAGCGTGACGTTCACGCCCCGGTCGAATGCGAGCGTCTTTATCGGGATAAGCGCCTGATCATGGGTGGGGCAGAGCGCCACGTCGTATTTGGCGCGGGCGGCGGCATGGAACATGGTGTCGGCGGGGAGCGGGCCGCTGGCGTCGATCCCTTTGGCGCGCAAGGCTTCCAGCGCAGGCGTGATCGTCTCGATCTCCTCGCGCCCGAGCGCGCCGTCTTCTCCGGCGTGCGGGTTCAATCCGGCGAAGGCAAGCCGCGGGGCGGCGAGGCCGAAGCGGATCTTCAAGTCGTTGGCGACGATCTCCCCGGTCGCGACGATCAGCTCCCTGGTCAGCCGCTTTGGCGCCTCGGCGAGGGGGATGTGAATGGTGATCGGGACGACCGCGAGCTCCTCCGCCCAGAGCATCATCACAGGGCGGTAGTTACCGCCGGAATGCCGCTCGGCCAGCTCGCCGAGGAATTCGGTGTGTCCCGGATGCCGGAATCCGGCCGCGTAAAGAACCGATTTGGAAATCGGGTTTGTCACCACGCCGCGCGCCTCGCCTCTGACCACGAATTCGACAGCACGCTCGATCGAGAGAATGGTCGCAGCGGCCTCGGCCGGGTCTGGACGCCCGAATGGTCCCGCGACTGCGCGACCGATCGAAACGACCGGTAGGGCGTGGCGGAAAATATCGGCGGACGCGGCAGGCGTCGTTTCTTCAATCGCCACGTCGATGGCGAGCGCCCGCGCGACGCGCGCGAGTTGCGCCGGATCCGCGACGACGAAAAAGGGCGGCAGGCCGGCCTCAAGGCGCGCGGCAAAGGCTTTGAGCGTGATTTCAGGGCCAATGCCCGAAGGATCGCCCTGCGTAAGCGCCAGAGGAAGAGTCATGGCGGCGCGCCTATTGTGATCATGCGTGGAAATCAAACCGCCCCGAAAATAAAACGCGCCGCCGGAGAGGCGGCGCGTGTGACGGATTGAGGACTATCGCCTTCAAGCCTTTCCGGCCTGGGCGTGGGGCACGCCTTCCTTGTCGAAAAGCGCCGTCAGCTCGCCCGACTGGAACATTTCGCGGGTGATGTCGCAGCCGCCGATGAATTCGTTTTTGACGTAAAGCTGCGGGATCGTCGGCCAGTTCGAATAGGCCTTGATGCCCTCGCGGATTTCGCCGTCGGCGAGAACGTTGATCGCCTTGTAGGGCACGCCGAGATGGTTGAGGATCTGCACGACCTGCATTGAGAATCCGCATTGCGGCGCCTGCGGCGTGCCCTTCATGAAGAGGACCACGTCGGAGGATTCGATCTCGCTCTTGATGCGGCTGTTGACGTCGGACATCTGCTGTTTCCTTTCTGCGGCGTTCAAGGCGCCGCTTTGGCCTCGTTTTTTACGGTGTGCGGGTCGTCAGCGCCAGCGCGTGGAGCTCGCCCCCGAGCCGCGAACCGAAGGCCGCGTTCACCAGCTGGTGCTGCTTCACGCGCGACAGGCCGCGAAACTGCTCGGAAACGACCGTCGCCGCCCAATGGTCGTCATCGTCCGCGAGCGCCGTCAGCTCGACAGTCGCGTCGGGAAGGGCGGTCTTGATGATCCTTTCGATCTCGGTGGCGGACATGGGCATTGGTTTCGTCCTTTTTGCGTCATGAATTGTCGGGAAAGACACTGTCGTCCCCGGCCATGAAATCGGGCAGCGGCGATTCATGCGCTTTGCGCAATTCCGAGAGCAATATCGGCGCCTCGCCGGGGAGGTTCAAGGAATCGCCGCCGGTGACGCCGAGAGCGCGCACCGGCACGCCCTTCGCCGCGCCCTGTTCTTGGAGCGCCATCGCTTCCGCCGGGTTTTCCACTGTGACGAGATAACGCGACTGATCCTCGCCGAAGAGGACGGCATGCGCCGGCCCCTCCGGCAGCGGGTCGATCGTCGCGCCAACGCCGCCCGCGAGCGCCATTTCGGCGAGCGCAATGGCGAGGCCGCCGTCGGAGAGGTCATGAGCGGCGGTGATGCGCCCGGAAAGGACGTTCTCGCGCACGAAGTCGCCATTCCAGCGCTCGGCTGCGAGATCGACCGGCGGCGGCGCGCCCTCCTTGCGGCCGCAGAGATCGGCGAGATAGGCGGATTGGCCGAGCCAGCCCTTGGTTTCGCCGATGAGGAGAATGGTCTCGCCCTCGCGCGCGAAGCCCGTCGAAGCGGATTTCGCGACGTCCGCGATCACCCCCACGCCGCCGATCGCCGGGGTCGGCAGAATGCCCGCGCCCTGGGTCTCATTATAAAGAGACACATTGCCTGAGACGATCGGGAAGTCGAGCGCCGCCGCCGCCTCGCCTATCCCAGCGAGGCAGCCGACGAACTGGCCCATGTATTCGGGCCGCTCGGGATTGGCGAAGTTGAGGTTGTCGGTGAGCGCCAAGGGCGTCGCGCCGGTCGCCGTGATGTTGCGCCAGGCCTCCGCCACCGCCTGCTTGCCACCCTCCACCGGATCCGCGGCGCAGTATCGGGCGGTGACGTCCGCCGTCAGCGCCAAGCCCTTTGGCCCGTGCTTCACGCGAATCACCGCTGCGTCGCCGCCGGGCTGGCGCACGCTATTGCCCAGAATCAGATGGTCGTATTGCTCCCAGACCCAGCGCTTGGAGCAGAGGTTGGGCGTCGAGAGAAGCTTCAACAGCGCATCGCGGTTCGACATGGAGGGCGTCACGGACGCGGGGTCGATCACAGGCTGTTTGGCGGTCGCAACCCACGGCCGATCATAGACCGGCGCCTCGTCCCCCAGCTCCTTGATCGGCAAATCCGCTTTAACCTCGCCCTTGTGCCTCACGACGAAGCGCAGCGTATCGGTTGTTTTGCCGACGATGGCGAAATCGAGCCCCCATTTGCGGAAGATGCCCTCGGCCTGTTCCTCGAGCTCCGGTTTCAGCACCATGAGCATGCGCTCCTGGCTTTCCGAAAGCATCATTTCATAGGCTGTCATGCCCTCCTCGCGGCAGGGCACGGCGTCGAGGTCGAGCTCGATGCCGAGATTGCCCTTGGCGCCCATTTCAACTGCCGAGGAGGTGAGCCCGGCGGCGCCCATGTCCTGAATGGCGATGACGGCGCCCGAGGCCATGAGCTCGAGACAGGCCTCGAGCAAGAGCTTTTCCGAAAAGGGGTCGCCCACCTGCACGGTCGGGCGCTTCTCCTCCGCGTCGGCCTCGAACGACGCCGAGGCCATGGTGGCGCCGTGAATGCCGTCGCGGCCGGTCTTGGAGCCGAGATAGACGATCGGGTTTCCCACGCCGGCGGCGGCGGAGTAAAAGATCGAATCCGTGCGGGCGAGGCCCACCGCCATGGCGTTGACGAGAATATTGCCGTCGTAGGACGGATCGAACTCGGTCGAGCCCCCGACAGTCGGCACGCCGAAGCTGTTGCCATAGCCGCCGACGCCGGCGACCACGCCTGAGACGAGGCGGCGCGTCTTGGGATGCGTCGGCCTTCCGAACCGCAACAAGTTCAGACAGGCGATGGGCCGCGCGCCCATGGTGAAGACGTCGCGCAAAATGCCGCCCACGCCCGTGGCGGCGCCCTGATAGGGCTCGATGAAGGAGGGGTGGTTGTGGCTCTCCATCTTGAAGACGCAGGCGTCGCCGTCGCCGATGTCGATGACGCCCGCATTCTCGCCAGGCCCGCGAATGACCCAGGGGGCCTTGGTCGGCAGCTTGCGCAGATGAATGCGCGAGGATTTGTAGGAACAATGCTCGTTCCACATTGCCGAGAAAATCCCGAGCTCCGTGAAGCTCGGCGTCCGGCCGATGAGCTTCAGGATGCGCTCGAATTCCTCGGGCTTGAGCCCATGCGCAGCGGCGAGTTCGGCGTCAACCTTAGGTTCTGACAAGGAGGCTGTGGCGGTCAAGAGAGAAGCCTTGCGCAGGGGGCGGCGCTTTTTTGGGCGCCGAAGCGACCCGGAATGCGCCGGATTTCAGAGAGTCTCGAGAATTTTCCGTCGATCTCGATTAGCGCCCGTCGTGGTGCAAGGCAACAGCACAAAAATGTTGCGCAATGGACACAATGCCAAAGAATGAATCTTCCACAACCTTTTATTTGATCTATATCAAATCAACCCGCGAAAAAAGGTAGCAACTTCGCAGCGACTCGGCGCGACGGCGTCGACCGTCCACCGAAGCATTTCGAGGGGGTTCCGATGAGGGATTTTATTCGCGGCGCTTTCGCCGCCATTGCGATGGGGGCGGCCGCCGTCTCCGCCGCCCA
>DATBRF010000137.1:0-2851 GCA_036560425.1 Methylocystis sp.
CCACCGCCAGCGTCAACGCCTCAATCAGGAATTGTCGTCGAATATCGCTGCGACGAGCCCCGACAGCCATCCGCAAACCGATTTCGCGGGTCCGCTCGGTCACCGACACCAACATGATGTTCGTGATGCTGATGCCGCCGACGACCAGCGAAATCGACGCCACCGCAATCAGTAAAAGGTTCAGCGTGCTCACCGCCGCGGCGCGGGCGGTCAGGACGTCCGCCGGATTTGCGATCCTAAAATCACTGGCCGCATCGGATCGAATGTGATGGCGCTGGCGGAGCAGCGCGTCGATCTCACGCTCCGCGTCCGGAAATGCCGCCCCATCGGCGAGTTTGACCGTAATGAAATCCAAGGCGTCCCGCGTGACTCCACGCACGGCTCCTAGCACCCGGCTCTTGGCGGCGGACAGCGGAATAAAGACGACGTCGTCCTGACTGCGCCCGGCCGCCCCTAATCCTTTCTTTTCGAGTACGCCGATTACCGTGAAGGGCACATTGCCGAGGCGGAACGTTTCTCCGACCCCAGAGCGTCCGTCAAAGAGCTCCTGCGCGATCATTGAGCCTACGACGGCGACTTTTGCCGCAGTCTCCAACTCACGGGTCACGAATGATCGGCCGTTCGCGATCTGCCATCCGCGGGCGACGAGATAATCGGCATTGATTCCCGCAGCGAGCGTTGTCCAATTTCTGTTTCCCGCCACGAGAGTGACGGAACGGGACAGTAAAGGAGCAGAGACCTGCACAGCCCCCAATTCACGGCGGATTGCCGAGGCATCCTCTTCGGTCAACGTAGGTTGTGTTCCGGCTTCGCGTTGCGCCCCGCCGGAATTCTGCGGTCCTGGCAAGACGAGCAAGAGATTGGCTCCCAACGTGCGGATCTTTTCGGAAACTTCCGCCTGCGCCCCGGCACCTATCGACACCATGCAGACGACGGCTGCGACTCCGACGATAATTCCGAGCGCCGTCAACGCGCTTCGCAATTTGTTCACGCGGAGCGCATTGAGCGCGATTACGAGGCTCTCGAAGAAACTCATTGCATCCCCTCTGTGGCGACCATGGGGGATGCCGGGTTATTGCTCGAGACGCCATCGTCTTCGACGACGCTTCCGTCAGAAAGCAGGATGTGTCGCCGCGCGCGGTCGGCGACCTCGGCCGCGTGCGTGACAACGACGATGGTGCGCCCCTCCCGATTGAGTTCCTCGAAAATCGAAAGTATGTCTTTGCTCGTCCTGCTGTCCAGCGCGCCTGTCGGCTCATCGGCCAACATGAGAGCCGGATCATTGACGATGGCGCGGGCGATGACGACGCGCTGCTGCTCTCCTCCGGAGAGTTGGTTTGGCCAATGATGACTACGCCGCGCCAATCCGACGCGGTCGAGCGCAGCTTCGGCGCGCCGCCGTCGCTCGAATTGGTCGACGCCCGCATAAACGAGCGGCAGCTCGACATTCTGAAGTGCGCTCGCCCGCGGCAGCAGCGCCGGAACCTGGAATACGAAGCCGATTTCTCGGTTCCTGATGTCGGCCCGCGCATCCTCATCGAGCTTTGCAACCGAACGTTCTTTAAAGGTGTATTCGCCGGAGTCCGGCCGTTCCAACAGTCCCAACAGATTCATCAGAGTCGATTTGCCTGATCCCGAGCGGCCGCAAATCGCGACGAACTCGCCCTCCTCGATGACGACCGAGGCGTCCGTCACGGCGTGAACGATCGTCTCGCCCGAGGGATACCTCTTAGAAATGCGCGCCGTCTGGATCAGGGCCATGCTAAAAGCCCAATGGAACGCCGAGAAGGCTCTTTTGGTTTTGCGAATTGCCGATCCCGACGATCACCCGCTCGTTTTCGGCGAGCGGCGCCTCCGTGATCTCCGTGCTGCTGTCGTCACTCGCGCCAAGCGTCACCGTAACGGGCGCCGCTTGCCCGTCGGCGTCCACGACCCAAACCGTCGGCGGAGTATCCGCAGCCGAAGCAGTGAGGCCTGCATTGTGCCCGGAAGGCCGAAAGCGCAACGCCTGATTTGGAACTTTGAGAACCTCGCCGCTGTCGGCGACGAAGATTCGAAGCTGCGCCGTCATTCCTGGCAAAAGCAACATCTCTTCGTTCCGTGCGGAAATTACCGCCGTGTAGGTGACGACGCCCTGCGTGACTTCCGGCGACTTGCGAATCTGAATTACCTTTCCTCTAAAGGTGCGGTCTGGGTAGGCGTCGACCGTAAATTGCGCTTGCTGGCCTGTCTTCAGGCGCCCCACGTCCGCCTCGTCTATTTTGCCGTGGATTTCCATTATGCGCAGGTCGTTTGCGATCTTGAACAGCGTTTTGGCTTCGAGACTAACGGCGATGGTCTGGCCCGGGTTGACGTCCCGTTTGATGACGATGCCATCTATGGGAGAGCGTAGCTCCGTCCGGGCCAGATCGAGCTGGGCTTGTTCGAGCGCCGCCTGCTTCTCCTCGACTGCGGCTTCGGCGTCGAGCAGATCGGCCTCCGCCATCTGCAACTCCGCCTTCGTCATGCCGATCGCCCCTTTCTTCATGGTGATCTGCTCGCTGGCGGCCCGCATGCCCGCGACCTCGGAGTTGCGCTGCGCACGCGCTCTATCCAGGTCGCTTGCGGACACCACCCGCCCCTTGATCAGCGCGAGATGGCGCTCCAGCTGTTTGTCGGTTTCCTCGAACTTTGCGCGTAGCGAGCCGAGCTGAGCCCCGGCCATGTTATGGTCGGCCTCGGCGTTTGCCACCGCCGCCTGCATCCGCTCTAGCGCAGCGGTTCGTCTCTTGACATTGGCCTGCGCCATCTTGAGCGCGGCCCTCGCCTCGCTGACGCGCGCGCGATATGTTTCAGGATCCACGCGAGCGAT
>DATBRF010000138.1:0-54409 GCA_036560425.1 Methylocystis sp.
AACTATACAGCGCCCGTCGACGTCGTCGGCCGCGGCCTCCCCCAAGAGGGTCGCAGAAAAAAGTGGGGCCATAGCTCAGTTGGGAGAGCGCTTCAATGGCATTGAAGAGGTCGTCGGTTCGATTCCGTCTGGCTCCACCAAAGCTCTCCTCAGCGACGTTATTCCCTGGCATCCTTCGTAATCAGGCGCTTGTCCTGCCCTGCTGATGCACCTTTGCGATGCACAGAGGGGCATGGGGAAGGCGCCAGAGCGCCCATCACCTCGCGAGGGCGTCTGGTAATTCCGCGCCTCGACGCGCGTCTCGTTTCCTCGCTACTCGGGTCTCACGCGGCCTGCGCCTCGCGTCACGCGTGGGCTCCCTTCATATTGCGCACCATTTCCATATGCCGCTCGAGCAGGGGAAGCCCCTGACGAGCAAGGTTTCTCAATTCCGCGTCCGCCCCGAAGTCGCGATAGGTCCTGAAAAGCGTTATCGCGGTGTCGTGGGCTGCTTGCTGTTGCGAAACGTAGCGTTTGTCGAAATTCTCGTCCGAGGCGCCTTCGAGATCGTTCACCAGAATCTGGTGCATGGGATCGAGCGCGTCCGGCGGACTCTTCGGCGTTTTCATAGCTTGCATGCAAGACGCCAGCTTGCGGCCGAGCTCTTTGTGATCTTCGATCACCGTGTGCGCGAACTCTTTCACGTCGTCGCGCCTTGTTCGGCGAAGGGCGATTTCCGCCGCTTGAATTTCATACATGCCGCTGAGCGCAGCCAGAGTCGTGAAGGTGTCCACCGTCACCGCCGCGCCCGCAGCCAGTTTGGTGGTCGCTCCGATCGCTCTGCCCCGCACCGAGCTTGCGGCTTCGGATTTCAATCCAGGTTTTTCATCAGATTTCTCTAGCATGCCACCGCTCCGAAAGACCGATGACGCAACGCGGCGTCGCCGAAACCGGGATCGCCTTTGTGTCACTGCGCCTCAACTTTTCGGGTAAGGCACGAGTTCCACCGTCAATATCTTGCCGCTCCACCCGGCCAAGCCTCAAACCAGTTCCAGGTGCGAGCGGCTCACGCTTGCGCCGTCCGATGCGCGCAGCATCCAGAAGGACGAAGATGAAAGGATGGTCAGCGCGCCGAGAGACAGATAGGCCTTGTGCAGAGCAGCAATGACCGCATGAGGATCGGATTGGGGCGCTGCGCCGAGAAACCAGGCCGCGACCAGGGACCCGATCGCGAGACCAAAGCTCATGGATAATTGTTGAAACGCGCTTGCGATGGTTGCGGCCATGCTCGACTCTGCCGGATCGATGTCCGCATAAGCCATGCTATTCATGCTGGTGAATTGAAGCGAATTGAAAAAGCCCAGAGCGAAGCCGATGGCGATGACGGCCTCCAGAGGCGTTTGATCGGTCACCAAGGCATACAGGCAGGTCGTGACGCCGATCATCACCGTATTCACGATCAAAACCGTGCGGTAGCCGAACCGGGCAAGTATGGGCGCCGACATAAGTTTCATCCCCATGGCGGCAGCCGCCGTCGGCATCATCAGCAGCCCCGACTGCCAGGCCGGCAGCCCAAGCCCGACCTGAAACAACACAGGCGTCAGAAAGGGCAAGCCTCCCACGCCGAGCCTGGTGATGAAGCCGCCTGTCACCGAAACTCGGAAGGTTCGCTTCTTGAATAGGGCAAGGTCGAGCAAGGGATAGGACGCTCCGCGCGCATGCAGCCAATATGCGAGCAGAAGCGACATCGCGATCAGAAAAAGCGCGGCTCCCTCGAACAGGGAAAGGCGATGCTCTCCGAATATTTCGAGAAGCCAGGAAAGAAGAGCCGTGCCCGATCCAAACAGCCCGAAACCAAGCCAGTCGAAAGGACGCTGCGCTTCTCCCCGGTAGTCCGGCATGTAACGATGGACCAGCAATTGCGCGATAAGCCCGATAGGAACGTTTACGAAGAATATTTCCCGCCACGAGAGCCAATGCACAATCACGCCGCCGACTGTCGGTCCTAGAAGAGGTCCGATAAGGGCCGGTATGATGACGAAGTTCATCGCTCTTAGCAGTTCCGCCTTTCCGAAGGTCCGCACGACCGTCAATCTTCCGACCGGCGTCATCAGAGCTGCGCCGGCCCCCTGGAAGATGCGAGAGCCAACCATCTGCTCAGCGCTCTGCGACAATCCGCAGAATATCGACGCGATCGTAAATACGGCGATCGCAACCGCGAAAACTTTTCTGGTCCCGTAGCGATCTGCGATCCATCCGCTCACCGGAATCCCGACCGCCAGGCTTAAAACATAGCTTGCAGCGATTGTTTTCAGGCTAAGCGGCGTCACTTGCAAGCTTTCGGCAATAGCTGGAACCGCGGTATTCACGATCGTCGCATCCAGCTGCTCCATAAAAAGGGCTGTCGCCACGACCCAAGGGAGGAAGCGCTTGATCGTGGCCTCGTCCATCACTCCTCCCCTTCAGCAAGAAATCAGACGTGAAAGCACCAACCGCTTTCATTCTACAGTGGGCTTCAGACGCAACCCGCGCGGCACAAGAAAGAGCTCGACGAGCGAAAAGAACCCTTGCGCCGCGAGCGCGAGCACCGCCGCGGGCACGGCGCCTTCGAGGATCAAGCCGAAGTTATCCAGACGCACGCCGGTGAAAATCGGTTGCCCGTAGCCCCCCGCGCCAATCAGGGCCCCGAGCGTCGCCGTGCCTACGTTGATCACCGCCGCCGTCTTTATGCCCGCGAGTATCACTGGCGAAGCGATCGGGAGCTCGATCAGCCTGAGGCGCTGCAACGGCGTCAGACCGAGCGCGATCGCTGAATTGCGAATTGCGAGGGGAATGTCCGCCAATCCCGACGCGGTGTTCCGGATAATCGGCAGCAAGCTGTAAAGGAAAAGCGCCATTATGGCCGGCGCCGCTCCAATGCCCAGGATCGGAATCATGAAGACGAGAAGCGCAAGCGAGGGAATCGTTTGCATGATGCTGGCTGCGGTCAGGATCGCCTGTCCAAGAACTGCGCGTCGGGCCGCCAAAACGCCAAGCGGCAGCGCGACGATGATCGCGGCGCCGAGCGACAAGGCGGTGAGACGTAGGTGCTCGAGCGTGCGCTGGAGGAGCCGCCCCGCCATCCCTTCGGTAGGGGTTAAGTCGGAAAGCCCGAATTTGGCGGCGACGAACTCGGCCGCCGCCGCCGCTTCCGCGCGCCCGTTGATCTTCACAGCGCGATTCATGGCGGTCATCGACTCTTCATCGATACGACCCTCGAGCCGCAGAATGGCCGACAGGGCTTTCGGCGCGCGCCGCTCAAGATCGGCGCGATAGACGAAAACGGCTTTGTTGTCATGGAAAAGGCCGAGATCGTCTTCGAGAACCCGAAGGCCGTAAAAGCCGATCTCAGCGTCGGTCGTGTATAGGTCGATCACATCGATCGAACCCTGGACGAGGCCTCTGTAAGCGAGATCATGATCGAGTCCGCGCGCATCCACGGCGCCAAGGCCATAGGTTGCGCGCAAAGCCGGCCAGCCGTCCGCGCGATTTAAGAACTCGTGACTGAACCCGAAGCGTAGGGAGGGATGCCGCGAAAGATCCGAAAGCCTGCTTATCCCGGATCTTCGTGCTTCTTCCGCCGTCATCCCGAGCGCGTAAGAGTTGCTGAAACCGAGCGGTCGGCTCATTCGCAGCCCTTTGGCGGCAAGCGCCTGCGCGAGCCCCTCTTCGCCGACGACGCCCTCTCTCGCCAGTATCTCGCCGGTGAGCGTGCCCGCGTATTCAGGGTAGATATCGATTTCATTCGCCAATAAGGCGTCCCATAGCAGCCGCGTGCCGCCGAGTTCCCGACGCTGCGTCACTCTCGCCCCCGTGGAGGCCGAAAGCCTTGCCGCAAGCTCCGCAAGGATGACCGACTCCGTGAAAGTCTTCGAGCCGATGCGAATCTCTTCCATCCCGCTTACGGCGACAGAAGGCGTCGCCAAAGCGAGAGCCATGCAAAAAAAGCACAGGAGCGTCGTGCGGTTGAGTTTCACTCGCGCTCCTTGCCCGAAAACATCGCCGTTTCCCTCAGCGTTGCGAGACGGCTCGTTTGCGCATGCACGAAACGAGTCACAAAGGGCTCGGTCGGGCGCTCGAAAAAATCGCCGAAATGCCCCTCTTGAGCGATGCGACCCTCGTGCATCAGCACGATCGTTTCGCCGAAGAAGGCCGCCTCGGCGAGGTCATGGGTAACGAGCACGACGGTTTTGCCCAAACGCTGGAAAATGGCGTGGAGCTCGTCTTGCAGCTCTGTCCGGATCATGGGATCGAGCGCGCCGAGCGGCTCATCCATGAGAAGAATGTCGGGGTCGAGCATCAAGGCGCGCATCAGCGAAACGCGCTGACGCTGGCCACCGGATAACTCGGCCGGATAGCGATCGAGCGCGAGAGCCGGGAAAGAAGCAAGCAAGGTCAGCTCCTCCAAGCGCGCCCGGCGCCTTTCGACAGGCCAGCCAGCCTCCCTGGCCATAAGCTCGATATTCTGCCTGGCTGTAAGATGAGGGAAAAGACCGCCGTCCTGAATAACGTAGCCCATACGCCGGCGCAGGAGAACCGCCGATCGACATGTGAGCAGGCGTCCGTCGATCGTTATGGCGCCCCTATCCGGCGCAACGAGGCCAATCATCAGCGAGAGGAGCGTGGACTTCCCCGAGCCCGACGGCCCGATCAAGACCGTCGTCTTGCCTCGCTCGATCGTCAGGCTGACTCCATCGATCGCGATCGATCCGTTGTAGAATTTGCTGACGCTCTGGAGGCTGATCATTTCGCTCTTCCACCCTGCCTATCTAGCGCGGCGATCGAGGTTCAAGCCGATTGGAACGCCGAGCCGAAGCGGGGCGCCAACTCGCGGCGGCGGCCCTATATGCAGCATGTGGCCAGGAATCCGCGGTGGTGAAGCTCGACGCCAAGGAGATGAAGAATGGACCGACTAGCCTTCCCTTCATCCCTTAGGTCGTTTTCCGAGAGTTGCTTGGCGGGAGGTCTATTCGAAACGCGTAAGCTTTCAGTGGAACTAGCGGCTCCGCTGACCGCCGAGGACATGACCGTCCAGGCTATGGACGACGCCAGCCCCACAAAATGGCATCTTGCGCACACGACCTGGTTTTTCGAGGCCTTTGTCCTGGCGCCGCATTTGCCCGGCTATTGTCTCTTCGATGAAGAGTTCAATTATTGCTTCAACTCCTATTACGAGCGCCTGGGACCTCGCCAGCCACGACCGGAGCGTGGGCTTCTCACGAGGCCCTCGCTCGATCGCGTTCTCGCCTATCGCGAGCATGTCGACCATGCGTTGATGAAGCTTCTTGTCCGGAACGCCGCTTCCGAGCCGGCTTGGGCTCACCTGATCGAGATTGGCGTCAATCATGAGCAGCAGCACCAGGAGCTGATGCTTACCGACATCCTCGCCTTGTTCGCGGCGAACCCGCTTCAGCCGGCCTATCGCGCGGCGCAGCGCCGTTCGGCGCCGGCGCGCCACGAGCCGCTGCGCTGGATCGATTTCCCCGGCGGCGTTCACAAGATTGGCCACGACGGCGACGGCTTTGCCTGGGATAATGAGACGCCTCGTCACGATGCGCTTCTTCATCCTTACAGACTTGCGGACCGCTTAGTTACGAACGCCGAATGGCTCGAATTCATCGACGACGGCGGCTACGAGACCGCGGCTTTGTGGCTGTCGGACGGTTGGGCCGCCGTTAACCGCGAAAATTGGCGTGCGCCGCGCTATTGGGAGCCAAGCGATGACGCGTGGCTCGAAATGTCGCTGGAGGGATTGCAGCCGCTCGATCGCGACGCGCCTGTCGCTCATGTGAGCTATTATGAAGCCGACGCTTTTGCGCGTTGGGCTGGAAAGCGCTTGCCGACCGAATTCGAGTGGGAGGCCGCCGCGACAGCGGCGCTCCAAACGGGGAATTTTCTCGAGTCGCGCGCCTTGCGTCCGCTGCCGGCGGAAGGCGCGCCGAATGGGCCTCGTCAGATGTTCGGCGACGTATGGGAATGGACCCAAAGCGCTTATCTGGCCTACCCTGGCTATCGCCCGCCTGAAGGCGCGCTGGGCGAATACAATGGCAAGTTCATGGTCAATCAGCAGGTGTTGCGCGGCGGTTCCTGCGTGACGCAACGGCGCCATATGCGCGCGAGCTACCGCAATTTCTTTTACCCGCACCAGCGCTGGCAATTCATGGGCCTGCGCCTGGCTTCGGAAATTAACTGATGTCGCAGGCAGCCGAACGCGCACTTTCATGCGCCGGACCGTGTGACGGTTTCGCCGCCGGCGTCTTCGAAGGCCTGTCGCGGCCGGCGAAAAGCCTCCCCTGTCGCTTTTTCTACGACAGCATCGGCAGCGCGCTCTTCGAGGAAATCACGCGCCAACCGGAATACTATCCGACGCGAACCGAGATCGCGATCCTGGACGCGCATGTGCGCCAGATGGTCGAGGGGGAGCTCGGCGGCGCTGTCCTCGTCGAGTTCGGCTCGGGCTCGAGCATCAAGACCGAAATCCTGATACGGCATATGCCGCGGCTGCGCGCCTATGCGCCAATCGACATTTCGGAAAGCGCGCTCACTGAGGCCAGGAAGCGGCTGGCGTCGCGGTTCCGCGAGCTCGACGTGCAGCCGCTATTGGGCGATTTCACTCGCTCGGTCGCCCTTCCTCCTGAATTTGAACAACGGCCGAAGCTCGGATTTTTTCCCGGATCGACGATCGGCAACTTCACGCCGACCGAGGCGGCGCATTTGTTGCGCAAGATGCGCTTGACGCTTTCACCGCACGGCCGGCTGCTCATCGGCGTCGATCTGAAAAAGGACGTTGGCCGCCTGCTTCGCGCTTACAACGACTCGAAAGGCGTCACGGCCGCTTTTAACCTCAACCTGCTCGCGCGGATCAATCGTGAGCTCGACGGAACATTCGATATTACGGCTTTTCGCCACGAGGCGATCTACGACCCGCTCAAAGGCCGCATCGAAATGCATCTCGTCAGCGTCAGGAACCAGACTGTCAAGGTCGCAGACGCATGGTTCCACTTTCGCGTCGGAGAGGCAATCCATACCGAGAACGCGTATAAATACACGGTCGAAGAATTTCGCGAGGCGGCGCGGTCAGCGGGGTGGACGCCCCAGCGCGTGTGGCTGGACGATTCGCGCTGGTTCAGCGTCCACGAGCTGGCTTGAGTCCCGCGGGCCCTTGGCGGTCTACTTTCCTTCCTTGTGCGCTTTCGCGGTCTCGCCTTTGCGTTCCTTGGCCTTGGTCTTGCGCAGGTTCTCGGCGTTCTTTTCGGGGCTCTCCTCTTTCGAGGCGCCCGCCTCGTGCAGGGCGATGGCGACCGCCTGCCTGGGGTTTTTCACCTTCTTGCCTGTGCCGCTCTCGAGTTCGCCATGCTTGTATTCGTGCATGACGCGGCTCACGGTTTTCTTCTGTTCTGGCGATTGCTTGGGCATGACAGCGCTCCCCTGAGAGGAACGCTGATTGAACGCATGGAATACGTAGGCGTTCTCTTCCGCGCCCGCGACGGAGGTATTTTGTCGAGCTGATGGGCGGCGGGGCAAGACGCAGCGCGCGCCCCGCCCCTAAGCCGCCCCTCACTCCACCAGCGCGGCCTTCGCCTTCCCAAACCGCTTGCGGTCGTTAGGATCGAGATACACCTTGCGAAGGCGGATCGACTTTGGCGTCACTTCCACGCGCTCGTCGTCCTCGATATAGGCCAGCGCCTTTTCCAGCGTCATCTGGATCGGCGGCGTCAGGCGCACGGCCTCGTCCTTCGATTGCGTGCGGATGTTGGTGAGCTGCTTGCCCTTCAGCACGTTGATCTCGAGATCGTTGTCGCGCGTGTGCTCGCCGACAATCATGCCGCGATAGACCTTCCAGCCCGGCTCGATCATCATCGGGCCGCGATCTTCCAGCTTCCACATGGCGTAGGCCACGGCCTCGCCCTGATCGTTCGAGATCAAGACGCCGTTGCGGCGGCCCTGGATCTCACCCTTATAGGGCGCATAGCTGTGGAACAGGCGGTTCATGATCGCCGTGCCGCGCGTGTCGGTGAGCAATTCGCCCTGGTAGCCGATGAGGCCGCGCGTCGGCGCGTGGAACACGAGACGCAGGCGATTGCCGCCGGACGGGCGCATCTCGACCATGTCGGCCTTGCGCTCGGCCATCTTCTGCACAACGACGCCAGAATGCTCCTCGTCGACGTCGATGACCACTTCCTCGATGGGCTCGAGAATTTCGTCGCCCTCGCCTTTCTTGAAGACGACCTTGGGACGAGAGACGCCCAGCTCGAAGCCCTCGCGGCGCATGGTCTCGATCAGGATGCCGAGCTGCAATTCGCCGCGGCCGGAGACGATGAAGGCGTCGCCCATCGGCGCGTCTTCGACGCGCAACGCGACATTGCCCTCGGCCTCCTTCATCAGCCGCGCGCGGATCATGCGGCTCGTGACCTTGTCGCCTTCCGTGCCCGCGAGCGGCGAATCGTTGACGAGGAAGGTCATGGACAGCGTCGGCGGGTCAATCGGCTGCGCCTGCAGCGGCTCGTTGACGTCGAGCGCGCAAAGCGTGTCGGCGACGTTGAACTTTTCGAGGCCTGCAATGGCGATGATGTCGCCGGCTTCCGCCTCGTCGATCGGCTGGCGCTCGATGCCGCGGAAGGCAAGGATTTTGGAGACGCGGCCCTGCTCGACGACCTTGCCGGCGCGGTCGAGAACCTTCACGGCTTGGTTCGGCTTCACGCTGCCGGAGAAAACGCGGCCGGTAATGATGCGGCCGAGATAGGGGTTCGCTTCGAGCAGCGTGCCGAGCATGCGGAAGCCGCCGTCCTCGACGGTGGGTTCCGGCACATGCTTGAGCACGAGATCGAACAACGGCGCCATTCCGTCCTGCGGGCCGGTCGGCTCCTCGGCCATCCAGCCCTGCTTGGCGGAGCCGTAGATGATCGGAAAGTCGAGCTGCTCGTCGGTGGCGTCGAGCGCGGCGAAGAGGTCGAAGACCTCGTTGACGACTTCAGAGACACGCGCGTCAGGCTTGTCGACCTTGTTGACGCAGACGATGGGCTTCAGGCCAATCTTGAGCGCCTTGCCGACGACGAATTTGGTTTGCGGCATCGGGCCTTCGGCCGCGTCCACCAGCACAATGGCGCCGTCGACCATAGAGAGAATGCGCTCCACCTCGCCGCCGAAATCGGCGTGGCCGGGCGTGTCGACGATGTTGATGCGCACATCCTTCCAGGTGATGGACGTGGCCTTGGCCATGATGGTGATGCCGCGCTCTTTTTCGAGATCATTCGAATCCATCACGCGTTCGGCGACGCGCTGGTTCTCGCGGAAGGCGCCCGACTGCTGGAGGAGGCGGTCGACGAGCGTGGTCTTGCCGTGGTCGACGTGGGCGATGATGGCGATATTGCGCAGCTGCATGGCGGCTTTCGATAAAACAGCCGCGACCCGTTCCGTGAGCTTGAGCTGGCCCGGAAGACGCGGCGGCGACTTATGTTGCGATGCGGCGTATTTACAGGAGCGCGCGGGAATAGAAAAGGGCTAGCGATCTGGCGTCCTTATCCCCAAATCCCTTCCCCTTTACGGGGGAGGTCGGCGGCCAAAGGCCGCCAAAGGGGAGGGATTGGCTCACGCCCAGCATCCACCCTGGGACAGAAGACCGCGCGAACCCATTGCCCCTCGCCCGCGCGCGGACTAGCTTCGCCTCATGTTCGAAGCAAAATTCCAATCCTTCGCCGACGCCTCCTCCGCCCATGACAGCGCTGCGCGGGTCGCCGCGTTGCGCGAAGAGCTCGCCCGCCAAGGCCTCGACGGCTTTCTCCTTCCGCGCGCCGACGCCCACCAGAACGAATATGTGCCCAAGGGCGCCGAGCGCCTTGCCTGGCTCACCGGCTTCACCGGCTCGGCCGGCTTCGCCATCGTGCTGGCGGAAGAAGCCGCAATCTTCGTCGACGGCCGCTACGTCATCCAGGTGCGCCAGGAGATCGACGGCGGGATTTTCTCTCCCCTCGACATCTCCGAAACCGCGCCCCCTGCCTGGCTCGCCGAACATGCGCGCGCGGGCGCCCGCATCGGCTACGACCCCTGGGTGCATACGAGCGGCCAGATCGAGCGCTTCGCCAAGGCGGCGGAGGGCAAGATCGAGCTTGTCGCGCTCGACGCCAACCCCGTCGATGCGCTTTGGATCGACCGGCCAGCGGAGCCCTTGGGCCCCGCCGTCATCCATCCCGCGCGCTATGCCGGCGAGACGGCGGCCTCCAAGATCAAGAAGCTGCGCGAGGCGCTCAAAGACGCCGACGCGGCGCTGATGTCCGACCCGCACGCCATCTGCTGGGCCTTCAACATTCGCGGCGCAGACGTGGCGCATACGCCGATCGTCCTCGCCTTTGCGATTCTGCCCAAGGAAGGCGCGCCGACGCTCTATATCGACGACGCCAAGCTCGACGCGAAGACCCGCGCAGCGCTGGAGAAGTTTCTTACCCTGCGCGCGCCCGCCGCGCTGATCGACGACCTGACCGAAGCTGGCAAGCGGGGCGAGACGGTGATGTTCGACGCGGCCACCGCGCCCGCGAAGCTCGTCGAAACCCTGCGCGGCGCCGGCGGCAAGCCGCGCGTGACCGAAGATCCTGCAGCGCTGCTAAAGGCCATCAAAAACAAGGCGGAGCTTGCCGGCGCGCGAGAGGCCCATCTCCGCGACGGCGCCGCGCTCACGCAATTCCTCGCCTGGTTTTCCGAGGCGGCGCCCAAGGGCGCGCTCACCGAAATCTCGGCCGCAGAAGCGATGGAGACGTTCCGCCGCGAGAGCGGCGATCTGCGCGACATTTCCTTCCCGACGATCTCCGCCTTCGGCGCACATGCGGCGATCCCGCACTATCGCGTCACGGAGAAGAGCAACCTCAAGATCGGCAAGGGCGTCTATCTCATCGACAGCGGCGCGCAATATCTCGACGGCACGACGGATGTGACGCGTACGGTGGTCGTGGGACGCGCCTCGAAGCAGCTGAAGGATCATTTCACCCGCGTGCTCAAGGGCCATATCGCGATTGCGCGCGCGGTGTTTCCCAAGGGCGTCTCGGGCGCGCAGCTCGACGCCTTCGCGCGGCGCTATTTGTGGGAGGCGGGGCTGGATTTCGACCATGGCGTCGGCCATGGCGTCGGCTCCTATCTTTCCGTGCACGAAGGGCCGCAGCGCATTTCCAAAATGGGAACGACGCCCTTGCAACCGGGCATGATTCTCTCCAACGAGCCCGGATATTATCGTGCTGGGGAATATGGGATTCGGCTGGAAAATCTTGTCATTGTCGAGAAGCGCGAAATCGCGGGCGCCGAGCGGGAGATGTATGGCTTCGAGACCATCACGCTCGCGCCTTTCGATTTGAACTGCGTCGAGCCGAAGCTGATGAGCGAGGAAGAAATCGCCTGGCTCAACGCCTATCACGCCCATGTGCGCAAGACGCTCTCGCCGCTCTTGGATGCGAAGACGCGGAGGTGGCTGCGGGAGGCGACGCGGGGGATTTGAGCCAAACGCTACCGGGCACAGAGGCCTTCGTAGGCAGGAAGGTCGACTGTCCAAGCCTTTCCTGCGTCGCCGGAGTGCTTGATCCTCTCCTCGCAGTGGATCGCCAATGAGGTATATACGATGGCAGAGCGGGCTAACTTCAGGACAGTCATTGTATCAGTTTCAAACCGCGAGATTGGCATTGTCTCGACGATTCCCATCGATTGGTCTACGTCAAGTTCGCGTAAAACAAGGCATCGATGCTCCAAAGCATTTCTGATACCAGAAAGACGGCCTGCCTCCGGAAGAATTGGATTTGGCGCATCCGGACTCTCGTCCATTAAATCCAACGACAACCAATAAAGCCCGCGCAAAGGCAGATTAGCCTTTTCAGTAAGTTCCAAGCGAAGTGGCGACCCTCGTTCTTTCCATATCCTCCTAATATCGACCTGCGTGGGTTGAATGCCGAATCCAAAACATGCGTTAATCAAGCCCGCTACCTTGTCCAATAAGCTGTAGGAAATCCTAAAGGCGATGCGCATTTTTTCAACTGCAAGGCCGAAAGCTGGATAATCCAGCGTATTGACTAAATATATATCTCGGTCGGCAAGATGCTTCTTCGTCGCCTCGATTGATTCAAAAAACAAGAAGCGTGCAGCGCAAAACTCTTGTTTAAGCTGGTTGTACCAAGCGATGTACTGTGGGGGCTCGTCAGCATCCGTGCGGTGAGGCGGCATGTGTAACTGGTCTCTCGCCGCAATCGAGTGAACCCCAAGAACGTTTAGAGGGTTGAGAAAAAGCTGATTTTTCAAGGCCCAGCTTCGATACCTTCGTTCAGCTTCTGACTTTCCTAAGCTCCAACGATCCAAGTCAATAGACGACCTTACTTTGTCCACATCTACGACCGACGCAATCTCATTCGCATGGGCCTCAAACTGTGCTCTCACTCCTGGATAATCCGATTCCCAAACAGCTGACTCGTCAATAGCAGCTTTGAAATCGTCATAGGCACCAACCAAAATAACTGCCGCCTGATTGCGGTCATATAGGCTGCGGGAAAAGTATGACCGAGCATTTCCTCGGTTACCCAATCCCATCGCAAAGGCGGGCGAAGTTGCCAAAACAGAATCATATAGGTCGAGCGCATCGAGCGCGCGTCCTAACGCGTTGAGGACATTACCGAGATTAATTGTGATTTGTGCGCGTCTGAAGCTCTCGAGTCCATCAAACCCTTCATCGGAACGAGCTTTGCGCAGAAAAAAAAGCTGCTTCTCCCTATGCGGCTGTCGCCAACTCCAGCTGCGAGGATCAAGAATAGCTTGCAAAGCTGCGTGCACGTTACTCCGGAAGTAGAATAGCAATGCGCGCTCGCTTCCGCAAAGAGTCAACTCAAGGGCCTCGCATTCTTCGTCGAGTTTTAAAAGCTCGCATCTGTCACCTTCGTCGCTTGCTCTATCGATTGCCAAAGCGAGGCGTTGAAGGTCTAGGGAGATTATTGGCAAGCGACGCCTCCTTTCGATCCCGCACTAACGCAAAGTGATGTGCAACTAGCGTGGCGGCCACGCCGTCACCAAACCATCACACGCCCGTCACGCAACCTCAATCCAACCGTCACGTAAACGCAGTCGCAACGTCGCGAAACCGAAGCGCAATTTCCGTAGCCTTGCGTCATGGCGTTTACGACGGACCTGGCGGCGAAGCTGACGCGCGACGCGTCATCCCTCCCGCAAACCGGCCTCTCCGGCCAGTGGCTGCAACGGCTGATCGACGCGGATCTTGCGGTGGTTCACCTCTTTTCCCGCTCGGCGCGGCCCAAGGCCACCCGTTTTCTCGCCATCGGCGTGAGCAAGCTCGGCAATGGCTGGATCTATCCGATCCTTTTGACGATCGTCTTCCTCGGGCTGGGCCGGCAGGGCTGGCATGTCGTGCTGCTCGCCGCCGCCAACGCCGCGCTACTGCATATTCTGTATCCGATCATCAAGCGCCGCTTCCGCCGCAAGCGCCCCTTCCATATCGACGCCGGCCTGCCCTCGCTCCTGAGGACGCTCGACGAGCACTCCTTCCCGAGCGGCCACGCCATGACGCTGACCGGCGTGCTCGCGCCGATCGTTCTCGCCTGGCCGGCCATGAGCGTTTCCGCGATCGTCCTCGTCATTTCCATGGCCTGGTCGCGCGTCGCCACGGCCCACCACTATCCGAGCGACGTCATCGCCGGCATTGCGCTGGGCCTCGTCCTCGCTTTCCCCCTGTCGAGCTATCTGCTCGCCCAGTTTTGAGCGCCAGCCAAAACCTGCCGCGCGCGCCGAGGCTCCCTTCGATGGCTTGGAAACGAGCCTGAACGGCGCGGCGGTCTCGCGCGCAGGTTAGGCGGCGCGCGGCAACGGAAGGGCCTCGCTCGCAGGAGCGGCGCTCACGCGACCCTTTGCCCCCGCCAGCGCGCCCGGGATAAGCTCCAGCCCCAGGAAGCGCGCACGCTCGACCGGCCCAGGCAGAATCAGCTCCTCTGTGAAGCGACGCTCGAAGCCGAAGCGGCGATAATAGGGCTCGTCGCCGACGAGCAGCACGGCGCCATGGCCGAACGCCCCGGCGCGTTCGAGCGACGCGCACATCATCTCTCCGCCGAGCCCCAGCGACCGGGCATGTTCCGCGACCGCAAGCGGGCCCAGCAGCAGGGCCGGACGACGACCGCCCGCAAAGACCGGCCACAGGCGAATCGTCGCGAGCAGCTCGCCCTCGTCGTCCCTGGCGACGAGGGCCAGGCCCGGCGCGGGCGTGCGGCCTTCGCGCAGCCTTTCGCAAGTCTTGAGGAATCGCGCGGGTCCGAAGGCGGCGTCGAGCAGCGCCTCGCGCGCGCCGATATCGGCGGGCGTCTCCTCCATGATCACGAAGGAAGCACGCGGCGGCGCGGGGACGACGGCGGGCGCGAGCAGGTTGGAGTGAAGTTCAAAGGCCATCTGTTCCTCCTTCAGAGGACAAGCGACCCTCGCGCCTGGCGCGTGATATGCGCCCGCCGTACGGGACTGGTTTACTAGGGTTTTGCGCTCGCCCGCTTACGGGGAAGCGAGGCGCGCCAGCGCGCCGAAGCGGTCATCGGAACTGCCGATGAACCAGTCGAGCCACTGGCTGACGTCCATCAGCAACCATGTCGCGATGAAGAGCCCCGCGAAGCTGAGGCCCTTTCGGGACGTGGCCTGGCCCGCGCCCGGCCGGGACGAGCCCGGCAATGACCTTGCGGACTGAGCGAAGGATCGCTCAGATGACGAAGGTCTCGAGCGGCGGGAAGCCGTTGAAGCCGACCGCCGAATAAGTGGTCGTATAGGCCCCCGTTCCCTCGATCAGCACCTTCGTGCCAATCTCGAGCGAAATCGGCAGCTCATAGGGCGCCTTCTCGTAGAGCACGTCCACCGAATCGCAGCTCGGACCCGCGATGACGCATGGTTCGGTCGGCGCGCCGTCGGCTCCCGTGCGAATCGGATAGCGAATCATCTCGTCGATCGTCTCGGCGAGGCCGTTGAACTTGCCGATGTCCAGATAGACCCAGCGCAGCTCGCCCTCGGCCTGCGACTTCTTCGAGATCAGCACGACTTCGGCCTCGATGATCCCGGCGTTGCCCACCATGCCGCGGCCCGGCTCGATGATCGTCTCCGGAATGCGGTTGCCGAAGTGCTTCGACAACGCGCGGAAGATGGCGGCGCCATACTGCTTCACCGCCGGCACATTCTTCAGATATTTCGTCGGGAAGCCCCCGCCGAGATTGACCATCTGAAGATTGACGCCCCTCTCCGCGAGATCGCGGAAGATGTCGGCGGCGGACTTTAGCGCGCCGTCCCACTTGCGCGGGTCGGTCTGCTGCGATCCGACATGGAAGGACACGCCATAGGCCTGCAGGCCGAGCCGATGCGCATGCTCCAGCACGCTCGTCGCCATCTCGGGGACGCAGCCGAATTTGCGCGAGAGCGGCCACTCCGCGCCCGAGCCGTCGCAGAGAATGCGGCAGAACACCTTCGAGCCCGGCGCAGCGCGCGCGATCTTCTCGACCTCCTCGACGCAGTCCACCGCAAAGAGGCGGATGCCGAGCTCGAAGGCCCGCGCGATGTCGCGCTCCTTCTTGATCGTGTTGCCGAAGGAGATGCGGTCCGGCGAGGCGCCGGCGGCGAGCGTCTGCTCGATCTCGACGACCGAGGCCGTGTCGAAGCAGGAGCCCAGCGACGCGAGCAGCGACAGGACTTCCGGCGCCGGATTGGCCTTCACGGCGTAGAAGACGCGCGTGTCGGGCAGCGCCTTGGCGAAGCCGAGATAATTCTCGCGCACGACATCGAGGTCGACAACGAGGCAGGGACCCGTGTCGCGGCCCGCACGGCGGCGCTCGGCGAGGAATTCGTGGATACGGTCGGTCATTGCGGCATCCCCTTCGAAGGGCGCGGGTCGAGCCGCGCCAGGAACCAATTTGCTTCGGCGGATGCAGGACGCCGTTCCCTCGCGCGCGGTGGAGACGCGACGAAGGTTGATTGCGCCAGCAATCCAGGATCGCCTCACGCTTACGCGCAAAGGATCCGGTGATGCGCCGTTGGCCAGTCAGATGACGAAAAACACGCGCGCAGACGCATGTCGCTCGTATCGGAACAGCCTCGATTGGAAGGGGAAAGTCCCTTTCCGCACGCCCGGCAAGAAAGACAAGCCTCTTCGGTGAGTCAGCTTTGGAGGGCTGACAGAGACCAAAAAAGCCCGGTCCGTCGTTGCTTTAAGTCGCGATCCTCCGTTGAGAGCGGAGTTCGCCGGTTCGCCTCCGGCTGCCGGTTTTTTTAACGGTGGTTGACCGGCCTCTTGTCCGGATCCCCGCCGACCGACACACGACCACAGGCACGTGCGATTTGGGCAAGACTTTAGATACGCGCTTTTCCAGCGGACACAAGCGCTTTTTAAGCTTAGTCCGTATTTTTTCGGCTGTGGCGCAGCAGGGCCCGCGCCAGCAAGTCGCCGAGAAGCTTTGGGTTGCATGAGCGGAGCATTGCCGCTAAGCGATGACATTCGCGCCCTGCACATGAAACGTGCAGAAAAGAAGCGCCATCGGAAATCGAATATGGTCGAAATCACTCGGCGCCAGATGGTTGGCGCCCTCGCCGCCGCAGGCGCGCAGATTGCGTTTCCCGCTCGTGGCCAAGGCCCGAACCCAAAGCCGCAATTCGGGTTCGATGACGTCGTCGGACGCGCCCGCGATCTCGCGAGGGCGCCTTTCGAGGATTCGACGCCGCGCCTGCCCGACCCCTTCGACGCGCTCGACTACGACACTTGGCGGGACATCCGTTTCAGGCCGGATCACGCCCTCTTTTCCAATGTGAATGGCGGCTTCCGGCTCCAGGCGTTCCACCTCGGCTTTCTCTATCGCCGCCCGGTGACGGTAAACACGATCCGCGACGGCATCGCCGCGCCCATCCCCTATTCGCCGGCCATGTTCGACTATGGAAGGCTGAAGGTCGAGAAGACGCCCTCCATCAACACCGGATTCGCTGGCTTCCGCCTGCATTTTCCAGTCAATGACCCGCATGTCGAAGACGAGGCGATCTCCTTCCTTGGCGCGAGCTATTTCCGCTTCCTGGGCCGGGGACAGCAATACGGCCTGTCGGCCCGCGCGCTTTGCGTGGAAGCCGGCACGAGCCGGGAGACCTTTCCTTTCTTCCGCGAATTCTGGGTGGAGACGCCCAGCGCGGGAAACAATCAAATCACCATTTACGCCCTGCTCGACGGCGAAGCGGCGGCGGGAGCCTATCGCTTCGACCTCACAGTCGGACACGAAAGCACGCTCGATGTGCAGGCGACGCTTTTTCCCCGACGCGCGGGCGTGAAGTTCGGCCTCGCGCCGCTCACCTCCATGTATCTCACCGGCGAGAACGACCACCGGGTGCGCGACGGCTTCCGCGACGAACTGCATGATTCCGACGGGCTGCTTGTCAATAACGGCGCGGACGAATGGCTATGGCGCCCGCTCCGCAATCCGCCGCGCGAACGCATCTCATCTTTCCTTGATCACAATCCGCGCGGCTTCGGGTTGCTGCAGCGCGACCGCACATTCGAATCATATCAGGATCTCGACCTCGACTATCAGAAGAGGCCGAGCTATTTCGTCGAGCCCGTGGGGGATTGGGGCGATGGCCGCGTCGAGCTTATAGAGCTGCCGACCCCTGACGAAACCAACGACAATATCGTTGCGAGCTGGGCGCCGGCGTCTCCGCCGGAGCCGGGCGAACCTTTCGCTTACGCCTATCGCGTCACGGCCGGCCTCGACATGCCGCGCCTCGCGCCCAACGGACGCGTCGTGCAGACCTTCGAAGCGCCGGCCAGGGCGCTCGGCTCATCCGAGCCAAACAATCCCGGCGCGCGCCGCTTCCTCGTCGATTTCGCGGGCGGCGACCTCGGTTACTATGCGAGCGATCCGTCGCAGGTCGAGGCTGTCGCCTCGACCTCGACCGGCCGCGTCCTGCGGGCGAGCGTGACAGCCAATGAGCATATCGAAGGCTTGCGCGCGCTCTTCGACGTCTCGGTGAAGCCGGGAGACACTGCGGATCTGCGCCTCTTCCTGCGCGCCAACGGCCGCACGCTGACCGAGACCTGGACCTATCCCTGGACCGCGCCTTCGGGCACCTGATTACGGCGCTTTAATCCTGCTCAGCGCCGTCTCTGCTCGATGGCGTCGCGCGCCAGAAAGCCAAACGCACCCGCGGCGAAAAACGCCGCGACGCGCCACGAGAATAGAGCGCCAAGCAGTGACGCGACCCCGGCAAGGCCAACCGTAATCGCAAGCGTGCGCAAGGCCGCGGGGGAGAGAATCGGCGCCGCAGAGGACCGCACAGCCGGCCGCGGAACCAACTGCTCCATGACGCTGGCGAGAACGAGCCCCGCGCCCGGATCGATCAAAAGGCGGTACGACTCGATCGGTGGCGCAGGATAGGGAAAGCTCGGCGCATCGGCGTTGGGATCACGCAGGAAAACCGCCGCCTCCCAGCGATCTGCGCCGATTCGCGCCAGATAAAGATCGAACAGCCGCACCTCGCCGGCGGCGTCATAGGCCGGGACGCGTCCCTTGAAGGCGAAGGCGGCGTGAGGGGGATTTTGCGAGGGCAACTGATCGAGCGGCGCCTTTGGCGCCGCCTCGATCACCTGCCGAACGGAGACGCCCCGCATCTCGGCGGCGTTGCGCAGCAAGGTTTCGACCTCGCGGAGAACCGCATCCTCCGGCAGCCGGCCGCCGACCAACGTCGCGATGGCCGCGCGCGAGGCCTCCTGCGCATAGGTGGCCTTGGCCAGAGTCGTTTGCAGCGGCTGCGAATCGGCCGTGCGGGGATCAGGCAACGGCAGGACGAGGCTGTCGAAGAGATGCAAGGCGCCTTCCGGCGCCTCGGCCCCCGGAGCAGGCGCCGGCGGAACGGGGAATGGCGCCAAGGTCTCGGCGGGAACCCGGTTGTTCACGCGCAACGCCTGGGCGTCCGTGGTAACCGGCGGCAGCGGCGCGATCTTATCGACGCTCATGGCAGAGGCTCCTCGAGGCGACCTTTATGAGCCCGGCCTTGCGCGAAGCCGCCCCTAATCGTTCTTCAAACGGGCGAGATCGAAAGCCTCGACGTCGCGGAGCAATTCTACGAAGGCTGTCGCCCAATAATCGGCCGTCGCCTCGCCCTTTTCGGCTCTCGCCCTGGAGGCGTCGCCCATTGCGCCCGAGGGCGACAAATCCTGCGTCATCCAGCCGAAGCCCGCCGGCCGGTCCGCGCGCAGCCACGCGAAATCTCGCTCGAAATCGAGCGTCGCCGGCGGGAAGTTCTTCGCGCGGGCCATGTCGACGAGCTCGGGCCGGAAAGCGAGCATCAGCGACGTCTCGATCTCGCCGCCATGAATGCCGTGGCGCTGCTCCTGCGCGGAGAAAAGTCCGTCCGGATAGCCGAAACGCGACCATGAACAGGTGACGGCGAGTAAACCCGCGCGCGCGCGCAATTCGAGCGCCACCGTCGAAATCAGCGCGGAGTTGCCGCCATGCGAATTCATCAGCACGAGCTTTCGCACGCCCGCGCCTGCGACCCCTTCTGCGATGTCGAGGAGCACGCGCGACGCGGTTCCCTGCGACAGCCACAAAGTGCCGGGAAAGTCGCGATGCTCGATCGAGACGCCGACGCTCTGCATGGGCAGGAAGACAGCGTCGAGGTCCTCCGGCAGGCGCGCTGCGACGCGCTCGATGCAGCCTTCCATGATCATGGCGTCGACGCCGAGCGGCAGATGGGGGCCATGCTGCTCGACTGCGGCGACGGGCAGCACGGCGATGACGCCCGACATATCGTGGGCGCGGATGTCGCGTAAGGAAAGCTCGGACCAGAAGCAGGAAGGCAGCATGGGCCGATTAAAGCCCGATTGCCCGAAAAAGGTCAAAGTGTGCGCTTGACGCCTTGCGGTTCGTGCGGGCGCCTTGGACAGCGCGCCTTTCCGGTCAATCGAGACCGGCGCCGAATCCGCCAGATCCCATATGGCCCATGCCGCCCATGTGACGCATACGGGCCTCGATCGCCGCCTTCATGAGCGCGCCGAAACGGCGCTTCTGCGCTTCGTCGAGACCGTCGTAGAGCGGCTTGCCTGCGGCGGCGAGCTTTTCCAATTCGCCTGCGCGGATCGTCATATATTGCGCGCGCCGCTGCAGGGAGCCGATCGGATCGGTTTCAAAGGGCGCGGGGGTCTTTTCGCGCCATTCTTCCATCCGGGCGATGCGCGCTTTGGCGGCGTCGCGTAGCGCCGCCTCCAGCGCCGGCCAGTTCTTCTCCTGTTCGGGCTTTAGCTGCAGACCCGCCTTCAACGCGGCGATGCGCGCATCGGTGAAGGCGGTCATGTCCTGCGCGGAAAAGCGATTCGGCCGCGCGAATGGTTCGGCGTTCGCCCCCTGCGCGGCGGCTGCGCCGCAGAGAGCCGTGCTTGCAACAAGGACAAGGAGAGATTTGCGCATGAGATATCCCATAGTGGCCGTCCAACGGTCGAATTGTTCCGTCCCGGAGCCCAATCGGCAATTTAAAGATCGGTAATGTCTCGCTATGCTCGATGCGGGGGCCTTGCCGCGTGAAGGAGTGAACCATGTCCCGCAACCTCTCCCGTCGCGAGGCGACGCTTTTTCTCGGCGCCGCCGCAAGCGCCCTTCTCTCGCGCGCCGCAAGAGCCGAGGAAGCTGGGAAGATTATCGTCCACAAGGACCCGAGCTGCGGCGGCTGCGGCGGCTGGGCCGCCCGCATGCGCGCGGAGGGCTATGTCGTCGAGGAGATCGGCGAGCCGGATATGAAATCCGTGAAAGCCAGGCTTGGCGTGCCGGCGCAAATGGCCGCGTGCCACACCGCCGAGCTCGATGGCTATATCATCGAGGGCCATGTGCCGCCGCAGGCTGTCGCGAAACTTCTCGCGGAGCGCCCAAAGGCGATCGGCGTCGCGGCCCCCGGCATGCCCATGGGATCGCCCGGCATGGAGATGGGCGCGCCCGAGCCTTATACGTTGTATTTATTCGACGCCTCGGGGGCGCGCGAATTCGGCAAATGGCTTGGCGACAAGCCGGCTTGATCGCTTGCGCCTGGCAAGCCGAGGTAACGGGCGGCGCCCCTGCCCGCCGCGAGGCCTGTGGCGAAAGCCGCCTGCAGCAGATAGCCGCCTGTCGGCGCGTCGAAGTCGAGCATCTCACCCGCCACGAAAACGCCCGGCATTTTCTTGAGCATGAGATCGCCGTCGACTTCGTCGAAGGAGACGCCGCCCGCCGTGGAAATGGCGCGCTCCAGCCCCGCCACGCCGGCAACCTTCAGGGAAGCGCCTTTGATCAGCCCCGCCAGCGCCTCGGCGTCGCGCGGCAGACCCTCCGGCCGCGCCTCCCGCAGCAGGCCGATTTCCGCCTTGGTGAAGCCGGCGCGTTTCAGGAAAGTCGCATGTGACTGTTTTGGCGGCCGGCGCGAAAGCTTTCTGACCAGGCAAACATGGCTCGTATCCGGCCGCAAATCGACGACGAGAGTCGTCGCCCCGTCTTTTGCCGCCGCGTCGCGCAGCCGCGATGAAAGCGCATAGACCGGCCCGCCTTCGAGCCCCTTGGCGGTCACGACCACATCGCCCCGCGCCGTCGCCTCGCCGTGGCGCAACAACACCGTCTTGATGGGACGGCCCTCGAAGTCCGCGCGGAAGATCGAGCTCCAGGCGACGAGCGCGCCGCTGTTGGCGGCCGACAGCGGCGTCACCTCGACGCCCGCCGCTTTCAAAGCCCCGACCCAGCCGCCCTCTGACCCGAGCCTGGGCCAGGAAGCGCCGCCGAGCGCAAGCACAACCGCACTGACCGAGCGAAGGAATTCGTCGCCGTCCGGACCCTTCAGCCGCAGCGCTCCATCCTGCGCAAAACCCAGGAAGGAGTGACGCAGGGCGAAAGTTACGTCGAGCCGCGAAAGGCGGCCGAGCCAGCCGCGCAAGAGCGGCGAGGCCTTGAAGCTCGCCGGGAAGACGCGGCCGCTGCTGCCGACGAAAGTCGTCTCGCCGAGCTCCGCGCAGAAATCGCGCAGCGCCCGCGGCGGGAAGGCGCGCAGGAACGGCGCGATGCGCTTTGCCGCCACGCCGTAGCGCGAGATGAAGCGTTCGAGATTTTCGCTGTGCGTGATATTGAGCCCGCCCCGGCCGGCCATGAGAAATTTGCGCGCGGGGCTCGGCTTGTGCTCATAGACGACGACGCGCGCGCCGGCGCGGGCGAGGGCTTCGGCGGCGAAAAGCCCGGCGGGCCCCGCGCCGATCACTGCGCAGAACGGAGCAACGGCGGCGTTAATGTGAGATGCCTCCACGCGAATGGCGGGGGAAAATGCGAAAGGAGGATGGCTTTGGCCCATCTCTGTCACGCTTCTTGACCGGCGTCCTGTCGCGCCCCAGTTAGCACGGGCTCCCCACAAGCGGAAGAAAACTTTGTTATGACCGTAGACGAAATGCAGCAAAAGGACGCAGCCGGCGAAAGCTTCCGGTTCTTTGTGGGGGATGACGAGAGCGGCGCGCGACTTGACCGCTTTCTCGCCGAGCGCCCGGAGCTCGTCGCGGCGCATCTTTCCCGCAGCCGGATCAAGGCGCTGATCGAGGAGGGCCGCGTCACCCTTCGCGGCGCCGCGATAAGCGATCCCGCGAAGAAGCTCGCGTCAGGCGACGCTGTGGCGCTCGACGTGCCGCCGCCCGCGCCCGCAGAGCCGCAGGCCGAGGATATCGCGCTCGACATCGTCCATGAGGACGAGCATCTGATCGTCATCGACAAGCCGGCGGGCCTCGTCGTGCATCCGGCGAGCGGGCATGAGAGCGGCACGCTGGTCAACGCTCTCATCGCCCATTGCGGCGAGAGTCTCTCCGGCGTGGGCGGGGTGAAGAAGCCCGGCATCGTGCATCGCATCGACAAGGATACGACCGGCCTACTTGTCGTGGCGAAGACCGACGCGGCGCATCATGGCCTTTCGGCGCTCTTCGCCGATCATGGCCGGACGCTCTCGCTTACCCGCGAATATCTCGCCTTTGTCTGGGGCGTGCCCGACCGCGCGCACGGAACGATCGAGACCTTCCTCGGCCGCCATTCGATCCAGCGCGAGCGCATGGCCGTCGTCCCCGAATCACGCGGGCGCGAGGCGATCACCCATTGGGAGAAGGTCGCCGATTACGGCGTCGCCTCGCTGATTCGCTGCCAGCTCGAAACGGGCCGCACGCATCAGATTCGCGTGCATCTGGCGCATATCGGCCATCCACTCATTGGAGACGCGACTTACGGCGCCGGCTTCAAGACGAAGGTGACGAAGCTCCCGGAGGCGGCGCGCGAGGCGGTGGAGAAGCTCGGTCGCCAGGCGCTGCACGCCGCGACGCTCGGTTTCGAACATCCGATCACGGGCGAGGAGATGATGTTCGAGAGCGAGCTGCCCGAGGATTTATCCACCCTGATGGCGGCGCTGGAACGGATTTGAGCGCGGATGTTCGTGCGGGTGGGCGAATGCGGCGTGCGCCATCGCATGGATATTGTGACCTGCGCGAAAATAAGCAGTATGGGAGGCAAGATTTCGAGGGGCGCTCAGGGAGGCAAGAGATGTTGTCGCGTCGTTTGATGATCATCGGTTTGAGCATGGGGCTCGGGGCCTTCGCGCGGCCGGCGTTCGCCGATCCCAATTATTTGGAAGAGGCAATCGCCGAAACGAGGGAAGCGATCGCGGCAGGCAAGCAGCTTCAGGCCGGCTCCTTCGTCGAACACGCCGATGAGGCCATCGACCGCGCCCGTAGCGCCGTGTGGCAGACGCCTGTCGACCCCATCCGCAAGGGCATCAAATTCCTGCGCAAGGCGGTGAAGCTCGCAAAGGGCACGAGCTACGACAAGCGCATTGCGAAAGCGACCGAGCAGGCCGAACTTGCGCTGGAGCAGTTCGAAGCGGTGAAGTGACGCCGTTTCTGCACGAGCAGCTCGCGCCGGGGCGCGTCATTCCCGATCGGGCGCGAAGGCCCGATCGGGCCAGAGCCCTTGGTTGCAGCGCGAGGGCTGCCTGCACATCAGGCCCCGATCTCAGAGTTGATATGAAAGGGTGGCGCCTTTTGGGGAGAGTGCGAGCCCGATGGCTCGCAGCCCCTGGGTCACTTCCGCTTCGGCACCAGAATCGCGCGGAAATCGTTGACATTGGTGCGCGTCGGCCCGGTCACAACGAGATCTCCGAGCGCCTCGAAGGCGGTGAAGGCGTCGTTGTTGGCGAAGAGCGCTTTGAGATCTACGCCTTTGGCCTGCGCGCGGGCGAAGCTGTCGGGGGTCATGATGGCGCCGGCGTTCGTCTCGACCCCGTCTATGCCGTCGGTGTCGCAGGCGATCGCCGAAATGCCTCCGAAACCTTCGAGCGCCAACGTGAGGCCAAGCAGGAATTCCGCGTCGCGGCCGCCCTTGCCGCTGCCGCGCACAGTGACGGTCGTCTCGCCGCCCGAGATGATGGCGACCGGCGGCTGGAAGGGCTGGCCATGGATGGCGATCTGCCTGGCGAGGCCCGCATGGACGAGCGCCACATCGCGCGACTCGCCTTCGAGATCGCCGAGGATGCAGGGCGTGTAGCCGGCGGCTTTTGCCACCGCCGCGGCGGCGTCGAGCGAACCCTGGGGCGTCGCGATGAGGATGTTCTCGACGCGGTCGAAAATGGCGTCGCCTGGCTTGGGCGTTTCGCAATCCGGGCTCGAGAGATGCGCTAGCACGGCGGCCGGCGGGTCGATCTTATATTTGGCGATGACCGCGAGCGCGTCCTCACGCGTGGTCGGATCGGGCACGGTGGGACCGGACGCGATGACAGAGAGGTCGTCGTTCGGCACGTCGGAAATCATCAAGGCGACGACGCGGGCGGGCGCGGCGGCGCGGGCGAGACGGCCGCCCTTGATCGCGGAGAGATGTTTGCGCACGCAATTCATCTCGGAGATGTTGGCGCCGCTCCTGAGAAGCGCCTTGTTGACCGCCTGCTTCTCTTCAAGCGTGACGCCCTCGGCCGGCAGCGCCATCAGCGCCGAGCCGCCGCCAGAGATAAGCGCGAGCACGAGATCGTCCTCGGTGAGGCCCTGAACTTTTTGCAGAATGCGCTTGGCGGCCTCGCGGCCAGCGGCGTCGGGCACGGGGTGCGAGGCTTCGATCACCTCGATCTGCTTCGTTTCCGCGCCGTGCTCGTAGCGGGTGACGACCAGGCCTTCGAGCGGCCCGCCCTTCCAATGCGCCTCCACCGCCGCCGCCATTGAGGCGGCCGCCTTGCCGGCGCCGATGACGATCGTGCGGCCTTTGGGCGGCGCGATCTTCTCGAGATGCGGCGGCAGGCAAAGGGAAGGATGCGCGGCGCCGACGGCGGCGGCGAACATGTCGCGGAGAAGCTGGCGGGGGTCGTCGGACATTTGAAGTTCCGTGCTTGGCAAAAAGAGGCGCCAAAACTCCTCTCCCCGCTTGCGGCGAGAGGTTGGGTGAGGGGGTTTAGGCTCAAATGGGAAACGCGGCAATAGAATTGCGGCTGTGTTTCACATTGCCACGAATGCCCCGCCCCTCACCCGAACCCTCTCCCCGCGAAGGCGGGGAGAGGAAGATTTCATCACGCGTTGATCGCGTTCGCCTTCTCGATCAGCGCCTCGGCCATGCGGATCGAGGCGATATCGATGAGGCGGCCGTCGAGAGAGACGGCGCCCTTGCCTTCCTTGGCGGCCTGGGCCATCGCGTCGAGGATGCGGCGGGCCTTGTTCACTTCGGCTTCCGACGGCGTGAAGACTTCGTTGGCCAGCTCGATCTGCGAGGGGTGGATCGCCCACTTGCCCTCATAGCCCAGCACCGCAGCGCGCTTGGCCGCGGCCTTGTAGCCTTCCGGATCGTTGAAGTCGCCGAAGGGGCCGTCGATCGGACGCAGGCCGTAGGCGCGGCAGGCGACCATCATGCGGGTCTGGGCGGCGTGCCACTGATCCATCCAGTAATAATCGCGCGAGCCGTCTTCCTTCTTGTCGGTGAGAACGCCGTAATCCGGGTTCACGCCGCCGATGACGGTCGTGCGGGCGCGCGTCGAGGCGGCGTAGTCGGCGACGCCGAAGGACATGGCCTCAAGGCGCTTGGAGGACTGCGCGATGGCCTCGACATTCGCCATGCCGAGCGCGGTCTCGATCAGGATTTCGATGCCGATCTTCTTGGTGCGCTTCTTGTACTGCTCGATCTGCGTGATGAGCATGTCGATCGCGTAGACGTCCTGCGGAACGCCAACCTTCGGAATTAGCACCACGTCGAGACGCGGGCAGTTTTCCAGAACGTCGACGACGTCGCGATAGCAATAATGGGTGTCGAGGCCGTTGATGCGCAGCGTCATCACCTTCTTGCCCCAATCGATGTCGTTGAGGCCCTGGATGATGTTCTTGCGCGCCTGCTCCTTGTCGTCCGGCGCGACGGCGTCTTCGAGATCGAGGAAGATCTGGTCGGCCTTGGACTGGGCGGCCTTCTCGAACATGCCCGGCGCGGAGCCCGGCACGGCGAGTTCGGAGCGGTGCAGGCGCGGCGTGGCCTGTTCGATCAGGGTAAAGCTCATAACGACTTTCCTTCCTTCTTCATGAGTCCCAAAAATGCGCTCCCAGCCAAACTGGCGAGCGATGTCGGCAGCGCGTCAGGCTGCGCTTAGCCGGTGGCCCCGAGGCCGGCGGCGATGCAGCTGATGGAGATGAGCAGAGGCACTTTCACGTCCTCCTTCTCCGTTTCGTCCTGCGCCGAGCGGAACCGGCGCAGCAGTTCGACCTGTTCGCGATTGACTTCGTCGATGACCGGCAGGCGATGCTGCAGGCGCGCCGCATATTCCTTGAAGCGATCGGTGAGATCGCGATCGCCCGTGACGCGCAGGACCATCTCGCAGGTAAGCGCATATTCGGCCTCGATCATCTGGAAGATTTTCTCGCGCACCGCTTCGTCGGCGACGAGGCTCGCATATGCCCGAGCGATCGAGAGATCGACGAGAGCCAGCGTCTTCTCCACTTCATCCAGGATGAGACGGAAGAGGCGCGAATCCTCGAACATCCAGCGCAGCAATTCCAGGCCGCGGTCGCCATGCGCTTCGAGATAGGCCCTCAAGCCCGAGCCCACGCCATACCAGCTGGTGATTGAATGGCGGTTCTGCGCCCAGGCGAAAACCCACGGGATCGCGCGCAAATCCGAGAGGCTTTTGGCGCCGAAGCGGCGCGCGGGACGCGAGCCGATGTTTAAAAGCGAAATCTCTTCGAGCGGGCTCGCAGCCTGGAAATAGGCGACGAGGTCGGGATCGGCGACGAGCCGCTCATAGACCGCGAAAGAGGCGAAGGAGATTTCCTCGAGCGCCTCGTCGAATTCCTTGCGTGGGACCAGCGCATCCTCGCGCTCGGATTTGAGCGCGTGCTGGAAGACGGAGGAGGAGAGCAGCTCCATCTGATAGGCGGCCGTGCCGCGGTTGGCGTATTTGAAGGAGACGACCTCGCCCTGCTCTGTGACGCGAAAGCGGCCGCGGATCGAGCCCGCCGGCTGCGCGGCGATGGCGTGGCCCGTCGGCGCGCCGCCGCGCGACACTGAGCCGCCGCGGCCGTGAAAGAAGGCGATGGCGATGTCCAGCTCCTGGCCGACTTCGGTGAGCCGCGCCTGCGCTTTATAAAGCTCCCAGTTGGACGAGAGAAAACCGCCGTCCTTGTTGGAGTCGGAATAGCCGATCATCACCTCTTGGAGATCGCCCTGCGCATGAGTGCTGCGGCGGATGAGCGGGATTTGCAGCAGATCGCGCATGATCGCCGGCGCATCTTGCAGATCGGTGATCGTCTCGAAGAGCGGGACGATCGGCAAGGTCAGATGATCGACGCCGGCGGCGTCGGCGAAGAGACCCGCCTCTTTCGCCAGGAGATAGACGCCGAGCACGTCATTTGCGGAAGCGGTCATCGACAGGATGAAGCTGCCGAAAGCCTCGCGATCGAGGCGCGCGCGCATGTCCGCGACGACTTCGAACATTTCGATCACGTCGCGCGTGTCGGCGGTGAGCGTGTCGCGCGGGATTGGCTTCGCGCGCGGCGCCTCGAGCTCCTTCATCAGCCAGGCGCGCCATGCGTCGGACGTTACTTCCGGCGGCGTCTCTCCCTCGGTCTTGATCCGCCACAATTCTTGCAGCGCCGAGGTGGTGCGTGTGGTGTTCTGACGAATATCGAGCCGCACGGTGCTGAAGCGGAAGATTTCCACCGCGCGGCGCAGCGGACGCACGAGGTCGGTCGCAAGCGCCTCGCTCTTCGCTTCAATCAAAACCGATTCCAGCAGCAAGAGATCGCCGATGAGCTTGTCGGCGCTCGAATAGCCCGGGCCGGTCGTCGGCTCGTCGTTGGCGGCGGCGAGCGTATTGTCGATCTTGCGCAGGATCGTCGTGACGAACTGGCGATATGGCTCGTTGAGATTTCGATGCGCGATCGCCGCCCCATCGGACATCCCGGCGAGACGCCGCGACAGCTCCTCCTTGAAGGCCGGCGGAATGACGGCCGCGCGCTCGCTGATCGAGAGCATGCGCACGAGATCGACAACGCGGTTGTGATAATAGTTCAGACTCGCCGTCGCATTCTGGCGCATGGTGCGGCGCGTCACCTCATTTGTGACGAAAGGATTGCCGTCGCGGTCGCCGCCGATCCAGGAGCCGAACTGGAAGAAGGGCGTGACCTCGAATTTCTCATGCGGATAATGGCGCTTCAGCGCGCGCTCGAAGGAGGAGAGAAGCTCCGGCGCGAGATCGAAGATGCTTTCCTGGAAGAAGTGCTGGCCCCACAGCACCTCATGCTCGACCGTCGGCTTTTCCAGATGCAGTTCGCCGGTGAGCCACAAAAGCTCGATGAGGTCGTAGATCGACTTCACCAAAGCTTCGCGTTCACGATCGGTCCAGCGCGTGGATTCCAGCTCGCGCAGCAGCAGGTAGATGCGGCGATATTTTTCGAGGATGGAAACGCGCTTGGCTTCGGTTGGATGGGCGGTGATGACCGGGCGGATGCGCAGGGTCTGAAGCTGCGCGCGCACTTCCGCCGCGCTGACGCCGGCGCTGGCGGCGCTCGAGAGCACATAGTCGAAGGTGCCGAGCAGCTTATCGTGGCCCCTCTCGCGCTCGATGCGGCGGCGCCGGCGCATGGCGTAGGCCTGCTCCGCGATCGAGACGAGCTGGAAGAAAATGCCCTGCGCCTGCAGCGCGCGCGCCATCTGGCGCGGCGCAAGGCCGGCGCCCGCCTTGGAGTCGCGGACGACTCCCTCGATCTCGGGCATGTGGCGGCGGATGACGGCGAGCAATAGCTCGCGCAGGAAGGCGGAAGCCTCCGTGACAGAACGCGTCGCGAAAGCCGAAGGGAGGCTGATCGCGCTTCTATTGTCCTGGATCTCGGCGGTCATGGGGACTCCCTGCACGTGCCAACTGCGCCTTGCCGACATTCGACGGTCGGCGCCGGCGTCCCGCGCGGGAACCGGCGCAAACCTTCTTTCGTTGCGTTGCCGCTTGTTCCTTCGCACAGCTGCGCGAAGGCAAGATGATTGCGGCGCGTCAGGCGCGCCTGAGCACCTTCGCGACGGTCGAGCCGAATTCGGCCGGGTTCGGCGCCACCGTGAGGCCGTAGGACTTCATGATCTCGGTTTTCTCGGCCGCGCTGTCGCCCGTCGCGGAGATGATCGCGCCCGCATGGCCCATGCGGCGACCCTTCGGCGCGGTCAGGCCCGCGACGAAGCCGATCACGGGCTTGGAGAAGTTTTCCTTGATCCAGGCCGCGGCCTCGGCCTCCTGCGGGCCACCGATCTCGCCGATGATCAGCACGGCTTCCGTCTCAGGGTCCTTGTCGAAGAGCACGAGATGATCGAGGAAGGAAGAGCCGTTGATCGGATCGCCGCCGATGCCGACCGACGTCGAGATTCCAAGCCCCAGCTCCTTGAGCTGCGATGCGGCCTCATAGCCGAGCGTGCCCGAGCGCGAGATGAGGCCGACCGAGCCTTGCTTGTAGATATGGCCCGGCATGATGCCGAGCATCGCCTTGCCGGGCGAGATGATGCCGGCGCAATTCGGGCCGACGAGCATGGGACGGCGATCCTTGGGAAAGCGCAGGAAATAGCGCTTCACCTTCATCATGTCCTGCGCGGGAATGCCGTCGGTGATGGAGCAGATGAGGCGGACGCCCGCGTCCGCCGCCTCCATGATGGCGTCGGCGCAGAAGGCCGGCGCGACGAAGGTGATCGAGGCCTGCGCGCCCGTTTCGCGCACGGCTTCACGCACCGTGTTGAACACCGGCACGCCATGATGGGTCTTGCCGCCTTTGCCCGGCGTGACGCCCGCCACGACATTGCTGCCGTAGTCGATCATCTCCTTGGCGTGGAAGCTGCCCTTGTCGCCGGTGATTCCCTGGATGAGGATCGGCGTCTTTTCGTCGATGAGAATGCTCATGATGCCCTCCCCGGCGCTTACTTCACGCTCTGCCAGGCGGCGACCGCCTTTTGGGCGGCGTCGGCGAGCGTATCCGCCTGGATGATCGGAATGCCGCTCTCGCTGATGATCTTCTTGCCTGCCTCGACATTCGTGCCGGCGAGGCGCACGACGAGCGGCACGCCCTCGATCTTTTCCTGCCGCACCGCGTCGACGACGCCCTGCGCGACCCAGTCGCAGCGGTTGATGCCCGCAAAGATGTTCACGAGCACCACCTTCACGCGGCGGTCGGATAGCACGAGACGGAAGGCGGTCGCGACGCGCTCCGGCGAAGCGCCGCCGCCGACGTCGAGGAAATTCGCCGGATTGCCGCCGGCATGCTTGATCATGTCCATGGTCGCCATCGCGAGGCCGGCGCCATTGACGATGCAGCCGATCTCGCCGTCGAGCCCGATGTAGTTCAGGCTGTGCTCATGCGCCTGCGCTTCGCGCGGATCGCTCTGCGAGGGATCGTTCATGTCGACGATGTTGCGCCGACGGAACAGCGCATTGTCGTCGAAGGACATTTTCGCGTCGAGGGCCAGCACCTTGTCGTCCTTGGTGACGACGAGCGGATTGATCTCGAGCATGGTCGCGTCATTATCGCGGAACGCGCGATAGGCGCCCATGATGGTCTGCACAGCGCGCGAGACCTGCCTGAGATTGAGGCCGAGCTGAAAGGCGAGCTCGCGCGCTTGGAATTGCTGCAAGCCGACCGCGGGCTCGACGATCACCTGCAGGATTTCGTCCGGCATGGTGCGCGCGATCTCCTCGATCTCCATGCCGCCATGCTTGGAGGCGATGACGCGAACGCGCTCGAGCTTGCGGTCTAGGACATAGCCCAGGTAAATCTCGCGCTCGAAGGGATCGGCGACCTCCACATAAACGCGTTGCACGGGCTTGCCCTCGGAGCCCGTCTGCGCCGTCACGAGGCGCTTGCCGAGCAGGTCGCGCGCGGCCTGCTGCACCTCATGATATGTGCGGCAGAACTTGACGCCCCCCGCCTTGCCGCGCGCGCCCGCGTGGATTTGCGCCTTCACCACCCAATGAGAACCGCCGAGCTCGGTCGCCGCATAGACGGCCTGGTCCGGGCTGAAGGCCACGGTGCCGGGCGGAATGGCGACGCCATGCGCGGCCAGTATTTCCTTGGCTTGATACTCGTGGACGTCCATCGGTTTCTCCCTCGCGGTTCTCTCGCGTTATTGGGCGGCCGGCGCGCGCTCGCGCCTCAATCGCCGGTCTCGGCTCTAGCCGATCTTTCCGCGCACGACCTCGTAGACGGCTTCCGTCTCGGCCCCCGCCTTGGCGAGCAGCGCGTTGACTTCGGCCAGCTGCTTCTCGGCGAAGTCGCGGTCCTTGATCGACTTGGCGTTGATGAAGACGTTGAGCGCGCAGCTACGCAGGCCGGCGTTGGCCGCGAGCACGGCGACGCCGGCGTCGCTGATGACGTTGAGATTGCCTTTGTCGGCGGCTTCCTTCGACAGGGCGATCACCTCATAGCAGACCTTGCAGGTCGCGAGCGGCGCGAGCGTTGCGGCTTTCAGCGCTTCCTGAATGGCGGCGGAGCGCACAGCCTTCTCTTCGTCCGTGGCGCGCGGCAGGCCATAGGCGCCCATCAACGTATTGAAGGCGACGACGTCCTCGTCGATGCCCTTGGTCAGCTCTTCGCGCAGCTCTTCGGCGCGAGCGAGGGTCTTTTTCAGATCCTCCGAGACAGCCTCATAGTTCTTCTTGCCGATGGTCAGATTGCAGACCATCGAGACAAGCGCGGCGCCCATGGCGCCCGACAGCGCCGCGGCGCCGCCGCCGCCCGGGGTCGGCGCGTCGCTTGCGAGCTCGTCGAGAAATTTGCCGATCGTTTCCGTCTTTGCGCTCATATCAGGCCAGCACCTTCGCTTGGGCGTAAATGTTTTCGCAGTCGAACACCTGGTCGGCGCTCTCGAAGAGCTTGCCGACGCATTCGCGATGCAGCTTCAGCTTCAGGCCGCCGAGGCCGAGCGCGCCGATAACGATCTTCCCGTGACGCTCCTTGGCCTTGTCGATCGCCTCGACGCCACCAACGCCAAGCGGGGGCTGAGCATTGCAGTCTGCGATGAGCTCGATTGTCGGATCGTTCCGCCAGTCGGCTTCGTCCAGCAGCGGCACGCCAATGGCGCCGGCGGCGAAGACGACCTGCGCGCCCTTGACGGCGGCGGCGCGTGCGGCGTTGTCCTTGGCCTCGATGGCGACAGGCGTGAAGCCAAAGCGTTCTTGAATGGCCTTGGCCGCGGCCTCGGCGCGCGACTTCTCACGCGAGGTGATGGCGACTTCGGCGCCCTCGATATTCAGCATGGCGGCGGCGCGCATGCCAACCGGCCCCGTGCCGGCGAGAACGACCGCCTTCTTGCCTTTGAGATCGCCGGCCTTGGCGAGCAGCGCGACGCCGGCGGCGGCGGTCGTGTTCGAGCCGTTGGAGTCGAGCATGGCCGAAACGCGGAAGCTCGAGAAGAAACGCTTTTTCACCGCCTTGAACACAGCCTCGCCCGCGGTCATCGAACCGCCGCCGACGAAGATCGCCGTGCACTGCTTCTCCTTGGGGCCGCGCGTATAGATGCAGCCGTCGACCAGAGCGCCGACATTCTCCGGCGTCACGCCGCCATAGCCGATGATGTGATCGGCGCCGCCGTCATAGCCGACGACCGTATCGAAGACGCTGGCGACGGGATCGGTGTCGAAAAGGAAAAGAAGCTTCTTCGTCATTTGCGTTCCTCAGGCGAACCCGCGCACATCATGGCCGGGCCTGTCCCGGCCATTTACGCCGGGACGCTATGAAATCATTTGGCGCCAATGACCCTGCCGCTGCGCCGCGCGACGCCCGCGCCAAGCGCGGGCATGGCGGCGAGGATTAGGACCGGATCATTGGCTTCCCTTCTTACGCCGTCACCACATTGCGCGGCTCGCCCGCGACGAAGGCGTCGATATTGTCGATCAACTGATCCGCGAGCACCTGCATAGCTTCTTTCGAGGCCCAGGCGACATGGGGCGTGATGATGAGATTGGGGATCGTCGGATCGAGCAGGATGTTGCCGTTCTTCGGCGGCTCCACGGTGAGCACGTCGAGGCCCGCGCCGGCGATGACGCCCTTGCGCAGTGCATCGGCGAGCACCTCTTCGTCGATGATGCCGCCGCGCGCCGTATTGATGATGCTGGCGGTCTTCTTCATCGAGGCGAGCTCTTTCGCGCCGATCATGTTCCTGGTTTGCGGCGTCAGCGGAAGGTTCAGCGTGACGACGTCGGCTTCGCGCAGAATGGTCGGGACATCGACCTTGTTGGGAATGTCGGTGACGTCGTTGATCAGCACTTTCATGCCGAGCGCGAGCGCGCGGGTTTCGACCTGCCTGCCGAGCGCGCCATAGCCGATGATGCCCAGCGTCGAGCCGGCGATGTCATAGATCGGATAGTCGAAGTAGCAGAACTGATTGGCGTAGCCCCAGCGGCCGCGGCGCACGCTATCGACATAGTTCACGAGATTGCGGCGCAGCGCGAAGATAAGCGCGAAGACGTGCTCAGGCAGCGTATTGTAGGCGTAGTTGCGGATGTTTGAGACCGTAATTCCGTTGGCCGTCGTATAGGCCTTGTCGATGACGTCCGTGCCCGTCGCCGCGACGGCGATGAGCTTGAGATTGGGAAGCTGCTTCAGTGTCGCTTCGCGCAGCGGCACCTTATTGGTGATGACGATGTCGCAGTCCTTCGCGCGCTCGACGATCTGGTCCGGCGCCGTCTGCGCATATTCGACGTATTCGTGCGGGAAATTCGGCTTGCGCACATTGGCGTCGAGGGTTTCGCGATCCAGAAAGACGATTTTGTGCGACATGAAGCTCCCCTGATTTCCCTTGATTGCTCCTCTCCCGCTTGCGGGAGTGGGTGGCCCCGCGCCAGCGGAGGTCGGTGAGGGCGAATAGTAGGCGCGACGGAAGCCCTCATCCGCCGCGCCTTCGCGCGCGCCCTTCTCCCGCAAGCGGGAGAAGGGGTTAGCGATGTTACATCTTCAGCAGCGGATTGGCGCGATAGACCGCCTGAGCGGCCGCGACGCCGGAGCCGGCCTCGATCTTGATGCCGTTGTCGAGCATCGCCATCTCCGCGCCCGCGATGGCGCCGAGCAGCATCAGCTCGTTGAGGTCGCCGAGATGGCCGATGCGGAACACCTTGCCGGCGACTTCGGAGAGACCGGCGCCGAGCGCGAGGTTATAGCGCTTGTAGGCGGTCTCGATGACCTTGGCCGCGTTGAAGCCTTCGGGAACCAGGATCGCGGTGACCGTGTCCGAATCCCACTTCGGATCCTGCGCGCAGGTCTTGAGGCCCCAGGCCGCAACGGCGGCGCGGACGCCGGAGGCGAGGTGATGGTGGCGCTTGTAGACCTGATCGAGGCCCTCCTCGAAGAGGATCGCGAGCGATTCCTTGAGGCCGTAGAGCAGCGGGACGGACGGCGTATAGGGGAAGTAGCCGTTCGCGTTCTGCGCGATCATGTCCTGGAACTCGAAATAGGCGCGGCGCATCTTCGCGGTCTTGCCCGCCTCGATCGCCTTCGGGCTCGCGGCCATCAGCGCAAGGCCGGCCGGCAGCATGAAGCCCTTCTGCGAGCCGGAGACGATCACGTCCACGCCCCATTCGTCCATCTTGAACTCGAGCGAGGCGACGGAGGACACGCCGTCGACGAAGAGCAGCGCCGGATGCTTGGCGTTGTCGATCGCCTTACGGACAGCCGCGATGTCCGAGGTCACGCCGGTGGCGGTCTCGTTGTGGGTGGCGAGAACCGCCTTGATCTCGTGGTTCTTGTCGGCCTTGAGGGCCTCTTCGATCAGCTCCGGATCATTGCCCGTGCCCCACGGACGCTCCTGCTTGACGACCTCGAGGCCGAGACGCTGACAGAGATCGATCCACAGATGCGAGAACTGGCCGAAGCGCTGCGCGAGAACCTTGTCGCCGGGCGACAGCGTGTTGGTGATCGCCGCTTCCCAGCCGCCAGTGCCGGACGCCGGGAAAATGAAGGGCACGCCCTTCTCCGTGTTGAAGACCTTCTTGAGGCCCGGGAACAGCGGCTTCACGAGATCGGGGAAAGTCGGCGAGCGATGGTCTTCCGACGCGACCGCCATGGCGCGCACGATACGGTCGGGGAGATTGGTCGGGCCCGGCACGAAGAGGAAGTTTTTGCCGGGGACTCTGGAATTCTGCATCAATTTGCTCCCTTTGAGCGGATAGTTTGAAGGATTGACCGAACCGCGACGCCCGCCGACCGCCGCGGATTTCTTTTTGTCGGGGCGTTAGAACAGGCCGGCGATACGGCCGTTCGAATCCACCGCGATATTGTTGGCGGCCGGGACCTTCGGCAGACCCGGCATGGTCATGATGTCGCCGCAGACGACGACGACGAACTCCGCGCCCGCCGACAGACGCAGCTCGCGGATCGGGATGATATGGCCCGACGGCGCGCCCTTCGCGTTGGCGTCGGTCGAGAAGCTGTACTGCGTCTTGGCGATGCAGACGGGGAAGTTGCCAAAGCCCTCCTTCTCCAGCTCCGCGAAGCGCGCCTTGACGCTCGCGTCGTAGGAAATGTCGGCGGCGCCGTAAAGCTCCCTGGCGATGGTGCGCACCTTTTCGGCGAGCGGCGTCTCATCCGGGTAGAGCGGCTTGAAGTTCGAGGGCCGCGCCTCGATCGTCTGCACCACGGCGCGGGCGAGATCGGCCGCGCCGGCGCCGCCCGAACCCCAGTTGTCGGCGACGACGCATTCGACGCCTTCCGCCTTGCAGAGCGCATCGAGCGCTTCCATCTCGGCGGTCGTATCCGACGAGAATTTATTGATCGAAACAAGCACCGGCACGCCAAATTTGCGAACGTTGCCGATATGGCGCTTCAGATTCTCGAAGCCCTTCTCGACCGCCGCGACGTTTTCGGCTTTCAAGTCTTCCTTGGCGACGCCGCCGTGCATCTTGAGCGCGCGGATGGTCGCGACGATGACCGTCACGGAGGGCTTGAGGCCCGCCTTGCGGCACTTGATGTCGAAGAACTTCTCCGCGCCGAGATCGGCGCCGAAGCCGGCTTCCGTCACGACATAATCAGCGAGCTTGAGGCCGGCTTTCGTCGCGATGACCGAGTTGCAGCCATGCGCGATATTGGCGAAGGGGCCGCCGTGGATGATCGCGGGATTGTTCTCGAGCGTCTGCACGAGATTGGGCGCAATCGCGTCCTTGAGCAGAGCGGCCATGGAGCCCGCCGCGTGCACTTCGCTGGCGCGCACGTTCTTCTTCTCGCGCGTCTGGCCGACGATGATGTTGCCGAGACGCTGCTGGAGATCGGCGAAGCTCGATGCGAGGCAGAAGATCGCCATCACTTCCGAGGCGACGGTGATGTCGAAGCCGTCCTCGCGGGCGAAGCCGTTCGATACGCCGCCGAGCGAGGAGACGACCGAGCGCAGGGCGCGGTCGTTCATGTCGACGACGCGGCGCCAGGAGACGCGCCGCGAATCGATTGCCGGTTGATTGCCCCAATAGATGTGATTGTCGATCAGCGCCGCGAGCAGATTGTTGGCCGCGCCGATTGCGTGGAAGTCGCCGGTGAAGTGGAGGTTGATGTCCTCCATCGGCACGACCTGGGCATAGCCGCCGCCGGCCGCGCCGCCCTTCACACCGAAGCAGGGGCCGAGCGAGGGCTCGCGCAGGCAGCAGAGAGCCTTCTTGCCAATGTAGTTGAGGCCGTCGGTGAGGCCGACCGTGGTCGTCGTCTTGCCTTCGCCCGCTGGCGTCGGGGTGATCGCCGTGACCAGAATCAGCTTGCCGTCAGGCTTGCCCTCGAGCGAGGCGATGTAATCGAGGGAGATTTTGCCTTTGTAGTGGCCGTAGGGCTGAATGTGCTCGGCCGGAATGCCGAGCTTGTCTTTAGCAACCTCGACGATCGGCCGCATATTGGCGGCCTGCGAAATCTCGATGTCCGACTTGGGCGAAAGGTGCTGATTGTCTTTTCCGCTCGCGCCCGGCGCGGCGGCTGACGTTGCTGACGACATATAGCTCCACTCCCTCTCGGGCCCCGTTCGCGGGCCCTGGAAAAATTTTATCGGCCGCCGACGCGACGGGCGGGGCCTGCGCCCACCTCGCCGCCCGAGGCTGCGCGTCGGCCGAGCTCTACCGCGGTTTCGAGCCAGGCTCGCCTTCGCCTATAAAGGCCCGGCTCCGGCCCGGACCCCGCACGCGCAAGGAGCCCATCGAACGACCTGATTTTGCCGTTCCGTATGACGGCAATAAAAATTAGTCGTCAAGCAGGCAGTCGCGTGCGCGGCGCCGACATTGCGCTGCAGCAAAAAAGCCTTTCCCGCTCGCGCGACGATACCGAATGGCTTGGTTGCATATACGACAAGCGAGGCGGCGCGACTATCCTGAACCTACCCCGACGGGTTGTTCCGATCCTCACCACCGAAGATGACAATTGCAGGCGATTTCATGGGCTATTGGAAACACAGTCAGACCGACACGACAGGTCTCGCGGAGAAGAACTCAACCTCTCACGGTCAGGCGTCTCCCGCCCCAACCCATCCTGGATGGGGGTATCGGCGGAACCGATCGCGCAGGGAACAGGCAGGTAAAAAATTTTTTTGTCGCACCTTCCCGTCGCAACCTGGTTGCCTATCGACTGATCGCCAAAGCTTATCGGACGGGCTCTTTCTCGGGAATAAAATTCAAAGCGACGCCATTGATGCAATAACGTAGCCCGGTCGGCGGCGGGCCGTCGGGAAAGACATGCCCCAGGTGCGATCCGCATCGGCTGCAATGCACCTCGGTGCGCACCATGCCGTAGCTCGGGTCGGTCGTCGTGCCGAGCGCGCCCGGCAGTGGATCGAAGAAGCTCGGCCAACCTGTGCCGCTGTTGAATTTCTCGCCGGAGCGGAAGAGCGGCTGATCGCACCCCGCGCAATGGAAGACGCCGCGCCGCTTCTCGTGATTGAGCGCGCAACTCCCGGGCCGCTCGGTGCCATGCCGGCGCATGACGTCATATTGTTCGCGCGTGAGACGCGCGCGCCATTCCGCGTCCGTGCGCGTAACTGGAAAGCTTTCATCGGTCATTGACGCTTCCTCGAAGGGGGGCCGCGATCCCGCGCCGCGCCATGTTATGTTGGGGCCGAGTTGAGGATTCGGCCATACCGCTTCCGGATATAGGTGGGCTTTTGCACAAAGAGGCGACGACTTCCCGATGAACGACAAGAAATATGACGCCCTGGTGATTGGCTCCGGGTTGGGGGGCCTCACCGCGGGCGCGCTGCTTGCCAATGCGGGCTATAGCGTCTGCCTGCTGGAGCGCAACTTCAGCTTAGGGGGCGCCGCCTCTGTGTACAAGGTCGGCGATCTCTGGATCGAGGCGTCGCTCCACCAGACCTCCGACGCCCGCAACCCGCGCGACGTGAAGCATCAAATCTTGAGCAAGCTCGGGATCCTCGACGAGATCGAATGGTTGCCCACCGGCCCGCTTTACAAAGTCAAGGGCGGGCCCGTCGGAGAGCCCTTCGCGCTGCCAGTCGGGTTTGAGGCCGCATATGACGCTCTTGCCGCGCGCTTCCCCGACAAAAGCGCGGCCATCAAACGATTTCTGAGTGAAGTCGAGCAGATCCACGACTCCTTATGGACCTTGAAACAGGCGCGCGAGGAAGGCTCGCTCGCCAAGTTCACGCGCGGCCTGTGGGAGGTGGAGCCGGCCGCCGCCGGCTGGATGAATTCGCTCGACGAGATTTTCACGCGCGATTTCGCCGGCGCGGAAGGATTGAAATGCGCGCTCGGCGCCAATCTCGCCTATTACGGCGACGATCCGCGCAAGCTCTGGTGGATTTTCTACGCCTTGGCGCAGGGCGGCTACATCGCCTCCGGCGGAGCCTACATCAAAGGCGGCTCGCGGCAACTGAGCCTCAAGCTCGCCAAATGCATCACCAAGGCCGGCGGCGCGGTGCGCATGGGCCGGCTTGTCACGCAGATCGAGACCGACGCCGACGGCGCCGCCATCGCCGTGCATCATGTCGCGCGCCGGACTGGAGACAATGACGAACGTATCGAGGCGCGCGTGGTGATGGCCAATTGCGCCCCTGCTGTCGCCGCGTCGATGATGGCGGCGCCCGCGCGCGCCAGGATGGAGGAAGCCTTCGGAAGCCGGCCGCTTTCAACCTCGCTTTTCTCGGCGAATTTCGGCCTTTCCGCCAAGCCCTCGACGATCGGCATGACAGATTTTTCGACCATCGTCATGCCCTCGACCATGAAGCGCTTCGATCAATATGGCGACGGCGCTACGGCCATGGCGGACAAGCCCAAAGGCGAGCTGCCGCTGCATACGATCGCCAATTTCACAGCGGTCGATTCGGGGCTTTGGGACGAGCCGCCGGTTCTCCTGAGCGTGCTGGGCCTCGACCGGCTCGACAATTGGAAGGGCGCCTCGAAGGAAGAGGCCGCCTCCCGCCGCGAGGCCTGGCTGGACGCCATTCAGGCGCGGCTGGAGCAGGATTATCCGGGCTTCTCCTCACTTGTGGCGTCGCGCATGCTGCTCAACGCCTACTCCATGTCGAGCTATCTCAACACGCCGGAAGGCGCGGTCTATGGCTTCGCGCCATTGCCGCCGGAAGCCCCGATCCTGATGGGCTTTCCGCGCACGCCCGCGACGCCGATCGGCGGGCTCTACCTCGCCTCGGCCTTCGGCGGCGAGCATGGCTTCAACGGCGCCATGCTGTCGGGCGCCGAGGCGGCAAGGCTTGCGGCGCGGCGCCTCGCCACCAATGGCAAGGAGTAGCGGCTACTTGGCGCGTTCGAGCGCGACGAGCATTTCACCGGCATTGCCGAGAAAAGTAAGCGATCGGCCAGAGAGCTTGTAGCCGCGCACGCCACGCAAAGCCTCGACGTAGAAGCGCTCGACCTGATCGAGCGGCGGCGGGCAGGCCATGCGCGTCGCCGTCATCGGGCCGAAGCTCAACCGCGCGCCGGAAATCATCACCATCGCCGACATGCGGTTGCAGCCGATTGTCGATGCGAAGCGGCCGCTGGACGAGAACTCGGCATGCGTCCTGGCGACATCCAAGCCATCGGTCCCGGCAACCGACACGATGCGCCATCGTCCCGTCAGCGACGGCGAAGCGGCGCCGGAAGAAGCGGCTGCAAATAAAGCGAACAGGAAAACGGCGACAGCGCAAAGACGCATTGTCGATCTCACTTTAAAGAACCGAATTGAACCGCAGCGCGCATTCCGCAAGAGTTGGCAGGCTCTTGCGGAATGCGCTCTTGATACTTGATTTGGCACGATTTCCTGCCGCTCGCATGATTCCATGCGAGCGGAAAGTGCGCTAGCAGGCTACGCTGCGCAAGCGCTCGGGCGATACACCCAAGCGCCCTGTTCGTTGCGCGCTTAAGCCTTATCCGCGAGCACGAAACGGTGTATCAGGCCGCCGATCAAGCCGCCCAGCAGCGGCGCGACCCAGAACAGCCATAGCTGCTCCATCGCCCAGCCGCCGACGAAGAGCGCCTGGCTCGTCGAGCGCGCCGGATTCACCGAAGCGTTAGTGATCGGAATATCGACGAGGTGGACCAACGTCAGGGCGAGCCCGATGGCGAGGGCCGCGAACCCGGCCGAAGCGCGAGCTTCCGTCACGCCGAGGATGACAAGCAGGAAAAACGTCGTCAGCACGGTTTCGGCCAAAAAGGCCGATTGCAGCGTGTAGCCGTTGGGCGAATGCTCCTCGAAGCCATTCGCCGCGAAGCCGTTGGCCAGCGAAAAGTCGATATTGCCCTGGCAGATGATCAACAAAACGAAAGCCGCCGCCGTCGCGCCGATGAGCTGCACGAGCCAGTAGGGCCCGAGCTCCTTCCAGGAAAAGCGGCCGGCCGTCGTGAGCCCCAAAGTCACCGCGGGATTGAAATGCCCGCCTGAGATTGGGCCGAAAGCATAAACGCCGGTGAGCACGGTGAGCCCGAAAGCAAGCGCGACGCCGGCAAAGCCGATGCCCAGCTGCGGGAAGCCGGCCGAGATCAGCGCGCTGCCGCAACCGCCGAAAACAAGCCAGAAGGTTCCGAGAAATTCCGCGAAAAGCATGCGGCCGAAACCCGCGCGAAAGCTGGTCCGGGCGGCGCTCGCGCTTTCGTCCCCGAAAACTCCGGCCGCATGTGCGCTCTCGCCGCGCTTGAGCGCAAAGCCGAAGCCCATCCAGCTTGCGCCGGCAAAGATCAGATCGACGCCGAGAAAGGCGCCGAGCACCCAGAGGCTGGACACCGGCCACTGCGCGAGAATGACGTCGCCGACCAAGAAAGTGATGACCCCCGAAAAAGCGACGAAACCCCAGGGCGCGTCCTTGGGAAGCTGGAAGGCGAGAAAGACGCGCACGAGACCCGCGGCGACGAGACCGGCCCCGAGCAGCAGCGTGAGGAAGCGCGCCGCCAACAGCGGGTTCTGCACCGCCGCGGCGCCGCCGATGATATAGAGAATCCCGACGACGACCCAGAGGAAGAACTTCTTCCAGGAGCGCATCGCAAAGGCATAGGCGATCTCGGCAAGGCCGCTGACGATCATCGCCACGCCGACGACGAGCACGGTCGCGATGGTCGACGCGACCACGCTGCCGAGCGCGACGAAGCCTGCGATGGCGAGAAGAGCGCCAAAGGCGACCATCCATCCCCATTTTTCTTGCAGGGGCGTGGCTTTGGCTGAACCGGGCTCGACAATATCCGATGAGGAGAAACTGGACATACCGCATCCTCCTATAAAAGGCGCCAATCATTTGGCGCAGGACGAACAAGCATCCGCAAGACCAAACGCCTGAGAAGCCGAAAAAGCTGACGTCAAGCTCATGGTTTGCTTTGCAGAAAGTATCTGCTTCCCGAAATACTTTAGTTTTTTATCGAAAAACGCAAGCGGGGCTGACTAGCGCGCTTTCCGATCAGATGGAATCGTCGATCGATAAGAAATCGCGCCAGATCAGGAGGTTGGATCAAGTTCTGATCGAAAAAGTCTGTCAACGTTTTCGGAACTTGCTAGCGCGCTTTCCGCTCGCATTGAATCATGCGAGCGATAAGAAATCGCGCCAAATCAAAAACGCGGAGCGCATTCTTGTCGCAAAAGTCTGTCAACTTTTGCGGAATGCGCTCTAGCCGCCAAGCCTCCGCAAGAATCAGAACTTCATCCCGACGCCCGTAACCGGGCCGTGGATGACCGCATTGATGCCGTTCTCGCGCCCGTCGACCCACTTGGAAAAATCTATCCCGAGCGCGCGATAGCCGACGAGGCCGGTGAGCTTCACGCCGTTGACTTCGAAGTCGGCGCTGTAGCCGCCGAAGAACTGCCAGCTGAATTTGCTGCCGGCGCCAAAGCCGCCGATGTCGCCGCGCATCTCGAAGGCGCCGCCGGGCGTCAGGCTGTGGCGCATGCGCAGGCCGATGACCGGGTCGATCCACCAGAGCGCGCCGGAGCCCAAAACGCTTTTGCCGGCGACTTGCTGAATGCCGAGCAGGGGCGCATTCGCGATGGCGACGGCGTCCGCGGAGAGATCGAGCCCGATATTGGCGTAGCGCAGCCCCGCATAAGCGTCGATCGCCGTGAAAGAACCGGGGAAATTCGTGAGCGTCCAGCGCCCGAGCTCGTAGCCCACGCCCGCTTCTCCGATGGCGAGCGTCATCCGCAAATGGCCGCTGACATTGGCCGCGACGGCGAGATTGGCGATCGGCGAGCGCAGCGACAGGGTCGAGCCCGCAAAACGTATGCGCGCCCAGGCGAGATCGCCATAGGCCCAGAAGGGGCCATTCGAAACTTCGGTCCGGCCCATGAAGGCGAGCGGGAAGGCGGAGGTTTTCGTGAGCGCGTCGATGAAAGTGGCGTCGGCGCCGAGCGGCTCGTCGCGCAAGGTCGTCGCGCCGTTCATGTTGATGACCCACAAATAAGGCATGGCGAGCCAATGCCAGCCTTCGTATGTCGGCCGCTCGAGCGCGGCGACTTGCGGCGAGGCGAAGAGCGGCGTGACAGGCGAGCCGAGCGCCTCCGGAATAGAGGGGTCGAAGCGGTAATTGAGGCCCGCGCGCAGGATGTGGCCGTTGTAGCGCGCATGAACGCTCGTCGCGTCGACGACCGGCGTCGCGCCCAGAAGAATATTCTGGTGGGCCAGCGAAGGATTGGCGAGCCAGAGTTCGCCGAGATCGTAGTAGAGATACTCCATCTTGGCGGAGAGATTGCGGCTTATCGCCGCCTCCGCGCCGGCGCCGACCGTCCAGCCCGTCAGAATGTCGTAATGATCGCCGCGCACCGTATCCGAGAGGAGCGGAGACGGGCGCAGGCTCTGCGACACCGCGCCCGAAAGATTGGCGCCGCCATAGGCGAAGCCGCCGGTGACATAGGCCATGATCCCCGGCGTGATCGTGTAGCCGAGGCGCCCGCGCACGGTGCCGAGATATTCCAGCACGCGGTTGACCTTGAAGCTCGTCGAGGCGGCTCCCGTCGGCGAGGGATAAATGCTCAGCTGGCCATTGCCGCCGCGCACGCCGGCGCCTTGGATATCGGCTTCGAGACCTGCCACCAGCCGGTCGGAAAACTGCCAGTTGTAGCCGAGCTGCCCGCCGAAAAAGAAACCGTCGAGGCGCGCGCGAACCGTTCCCGTTGCGCCGGCCGCTGAAGCCGGACCGAAGCCAGCGAGCGAGTTGTCGACGAGATTGACGGTCGACATGTTGATGGGGTCGCTGCCGGTCCAGGCATAGCCGCCGTTGAGGCCGACATAAAGACCGGTCCAGGTGAAAACGGGAAGCGGCGGGAGCGGCGCTTTCTTTGACGGCAGATCGGCCCCGAGCGCCGGAGAAGCGAGAGCGAGGCACGCGGCAACGAGAGCATGGGTCCCTAAGTCTTTGAACATTACCGTCCCTGAAACCGCCCAGCGGCGCGCGCAAACTATTACTGATGCAACCAGACTTATACGAGAACCGTCGCCGGCGGCGGCGAATCCCGCCGGGCCGCGCCAGATCGGCGGCGAGCGTGGCGAATGCGCAACAGCTGCGGTTACGGCTCGAGCGCCGCCCGGACTGCTACCGCCCCCCTCCCCCCGAGAGCGCCTCGATCGTGTTCGCGAACTCCTGAATGGAACGATCCTCGGGCTCCAGCTCAACGAGCTTTTTCGCGTGCGAGCGGGCCGCGGCCGCGTCTCCCGACTCGATCGCATAAGACGCCAGGGCCATGAGGATATCGCGGTCGAACGGATGGCGCGTCAGAGCATGCTCCAGCGTTTCCCGCGCCTTTTGCGCCGCCCCGGCATCGTGCAGGGCGACGGCGTAGACATAGGCGAAACGGCTGTCATCAGGCGAAAGCGCGACCGCTTGCTCCAGGCTTTCCATCGCTTCGGCGAGGCGCTTCTGCCGAACGAGGCTCAAGCCGAGGGCGTGGGCGAGCGGGCCGGACCCTGGATTGTCGGCGATCGACTTGCGCAGGGTCGCCTCGGCCGCGTTCTCGTCGCCGCCCGCGCGCGAAATATCCGCAAGCGCGATCGCCGCGGGAGCGAAGGTCTTGTCGAGCACGAGCGCCTTTGCATAGGCTTCGCGCGCGGCTTCGGTCTTGCCGCGCGCGAGGTTCAGCGCGCCGAGATTGGCTTGCGACTCGGGCCGCTCGGCGTTGAACTGCTGACCGGTCACATATTCCCCGAGCGCCTGCTCGAAGGCGAGACGATCTGCGGGCGTAAGCGCACGCTCCGCCTCCCCCGCGAGAGCGCGCGCGGCCGCCATGCGCACGAGCCTTGTTTCGTCGGAGAGCAAGGACGCGAGCGCCTGCCGACTGGCGGCCGAATCGGCGTTGGCGACGACGGCGATCGCGGCGGCGCGCACCATGGGCGACTTGTCGGAGAGCGCGCGCGAGGCGCTCTGCAGCGCGGATGACGACGGCGCCGCAAGGCTCATTCGCTGCAAGGCGCTGGCGCGCGCGATCGCCGATTGGCTTTCGTCCGCCACAATGCCGGCGAGCGCCGCCCCCGCGCCAGGAGCCGCCACATCGGCGCGCTGAAACGCCTCCGCGAAGCTCTGCGCGCCCTCAATCGAACCGGCGCCCCAGGACGTCAACGCGTCGACCGCCCATTGGGCGCTCTTGCCGGCATGGCAATTATTGCAGGCGTTGGGCGTTCCGAGCGACAAAGTGCGGTCGGGGCGTGGAATGCGCATCGAATGATCGCGCCGCGCGTCGACGCCCATATAGACGGTCGTCGGCATATGGCAGTTTGCGCATTGCGCGCCTTGGGACTGCGGCGGGTGATGATGATGCGCGGCATGGTCGAAAATCGCAGGCGCATGGCACTGCGCGCAGAGCTGATTGCCGGCGAGCCTGAGCTTGCCGGAGTGCGGATTGTGGCAATCCGAGCAGGTGACGCCCGCCGCATGCATTCGGCTCTGCATGAAGGAGCCGAAATTATAAACTTCGTCCCGCTGCTGCCCGTCGATATGATAGAGGCCCGCTTCCAGCGTCACCGGGCGGAAGGCGTCGTAGAAGCGCGCAGCGTCGACCGGGTCGTCGGAGAATTGCTGGCGGCGGGAATGGCATCCGGCGCAAACCAGAATCTCCTTGTCGCTTGCCGGCAAACCCGCGCGCGTCGCCGTGTCCTTGGCCGTTATGACCCAATTCGCGGGCTGATCCAGCGTGAAGGCGAAGCCGCGATTCAAAACCGATAATTCAGGCTTCGCCGCCCATTCCAGATGTTTCGACGCCGGCCCGTGACAGGCCTCGCAGCCCACGCTGATTTCGGAAAAACGCGTGGCGAACGTCCCCAAGCTGGCGTCGTAATTCTTGCGCAGACCGGTGGAATGGCACCAGGCGCATTGATAGTTCCAGTTCTGGTCGATGCCGGTCCAATGCAGCGGATCGCCCGCGCCGAGCTTGCGATCGGGATAGAGATCATACCATCGCGCGCCACCCTGCGCGGCCGGCCGCGAGTCCCAGGCCAGGCCAAAGGCCTGCAAGCGCCCGCCCGGCAATTCGATCAAATATTGCTGAAGCGGGCTGACGCCGAAGACATATTTGACTGCAAAATCAGCGGGCTTGCCATCGGGCCCTTCGGCGGCAATGAAAAAACGGCCATCCTTCCTGAAAAATATGGTCTCTTTCTCGCCCTGCCTGAAAACGGAGCCATCGAAGCGGCCGAGAACCGTCGCTTCGGTCGGCTCCTGCATCGCAGCCTTGTGCTGCGATTTCAGCCAGTCGCCGTGTTCGGTCTTGTGACATGTCGCGCAGGCCGAGGAGCCGACGAATTGGGCCTCGCGATCATCGGCCCTCACGGCCGGCAGTAAGGAACATAGAAGAGCGAGGGCGACCGCGAAGCTGAAAGCCCTGCTCATGGGTTGCTCCTTCGTCCGCCGCGCCCCCTAACGCGCTTTCCGCTCGCATGGAATCATGCAAGCGAAAAGAAATCGCGCAGTATTAAATACCAAAGCGCATTCTTATCGCAAAAGCCTGTCAACTTTTGCGGAATGCGCCCCCTACGGCCGCCGGAACCTTATCGCCAGCGCCCGCGACAGCACATAGAAGATGGGCGTGAACAGAAGCCCGAAGATCGTCACGCCGATCATGCCGCTGAAGACCGCGACGCCGAGCGATTGGCGCATTTCGGCGCCGGCGCCGTGCGAGACCGCGAGCGGCAGCACGCCGAGAATGAAGGCGAGCGATGTCATGAGGATCGGACGCAGGCGCGTGCGCGCCGCTTCTATCGCCGCCGAAAAGCGGTCCTTGCCCCCATCCTCGCCCTGACGCGCAAATTCCACGATCAGAATCGCGTTTTTCGCCGCAAGGCCGATGAGCACGACAAGGCCGATCTCCACGAGAATATTGCGATCGAGTCCGCGCGCCGCCACACCGCTCATCGCGGCGAGAATGCACATGGGAACGATAAGAATGACGGCGAGCGGCAGGACGAGGCTTTCGTAAAGCGCGGCGAGCAACAGGAAGACGAAGACGACCGCGAGGCCGAAGGCGAGCGCCGCCGTATTGCCGGCGAGCTTCTCCTGCAGCGCGATCTCGGTCCATTGGAAACCGAAGCCCTGCGGCAGCGATTGTTTGGCGAGCCCCTCGATCATGGCGATCCCCTGCCCCGAGGAGACGCCATGCTGGAGATCCACCTGCACCTCCGCCGCCGGATAGAGATTGTAACGCGGCACGCGGAAGGGGCCCGTCGCATCATTGAACGTCGCCAGGGCGCCGAGCGGCGTCATTTCGCCGGTGGCGCTGCGCGTCTTCAATTCGGAGAGATCGCGCAGCGTCAGGCGGTGCGGGTTGTCCGCCTGCGCCATGACGCGGTAAGTGCGGCCCAGGATATTGAAGTCATTGACGAAGACCGATCCGAGGTAGATCGACATGGTCTCGAACACGCGCGTGATCGGCACGCCGATCATCTCCGCCTTCGTGCGGTCGACGTCGGCGAAAATCTGCGGCGTCCGCGTATTGTAGAGAGTGAAGGCCTGGGCGACGCCGGGCATATGCATGGCGGGTCCGGCAAGCGACCACGCTGCGCCCTCCAGGGCCGGCAGCCCCATGCCGCCGCGATCCTGCACATAGCCCTTGAGGCCGCCGCCCGTCCCGATGCCGGGAACCGCAGGCGGCTCGAGCACGAAAACGAAGGCGTCCTTGATCGGCGCGAGCGCGGCGCGGATGTCGTCCCGAATGCCCGTCGCCGTGAGGCCGGCCTTGTGGCGTTCAGCGAAGGATTTCAGCGTAACGAAAATAACGCCTGCGTTCGGCGCGTTAGTGAAGGTCGCGCCGTCGAACCCGGTAAAGACGACGCTCGCCTCGACGCCGGGCCGCGAAAGTATGATGTCCGCCGCCTGCCGCATGACGGCGTCGGTGCGGTCGAGCGCGGCGCCGGGCGGCAATTGGAACGCCGCGATGAGATAGCCGCGATCGAGCGTGGGCACGAGGCCCGTCGGCGTGCGCCACAAAAGCCCCCCTGCCGCGGCGATCAGCAGGCCGTAGACCATCAGCGCCGCCAGCCCCACGCGCACAAGGCGGGCCGTCAAGGCGCCATAGCGCGCCGACATGGCGTCGAAGAGATGGTTGAAGCGGGCGAAAAACGTCTCGAGCGGATGGCGCAGGAACGCGAAACGGCCCTCAGACGCATGCTCGGCCTCGGCATGAGGCTTCAGGAGAATCGCCGCGAGCGCGGGCGAAAGGGTGAGCGACACGAAAGCGGAAATGAGGGTCGCCGAGGCGATGGTGATGGCGAACTGCTTGTAGAAGGCGCCCTGCAAGCCGGTGATATAGGCGACCGGGATGAAGACAGCGGAGAGCACGAGCGCGATGGCGATGAGCGCGCCGCCGACCTCGTCCATGGTCTTGTGCGCGGCCTCCTTGGGCGTCATGCCCTGAGCGAGGTAGCGCTCGACATTCTCGACGACGACGATGGCGTCGTCCACCACGATGCCGATCGCCAGCACCAATCCGAAGAGCGACAGCGTGTTGAAGGTGAGGCCGACCAGCTTCATGACCGCGAAGCTGCCGACGAGCGAAACAGGAATGGCCACCACCGGAATGATCGCCGCCCGCCATGTCTGCAGAAACAGTATGACGACCAGCACGACGAGGACAATCGCCTCACCCAGCGTGCGGACCACCTCGTCGACCGACTGCTGGATGAATTCCGTCGGGTTGTAGACGATGGAGTAGTCGAGGCCGGCAGGAAACAGCTTCTTCGCCTGAGCCATGGCCTCCTCCACCGCGGCGGAGGTGGCGAGCGCATTGGAGCCCGGCTTCTGGAAGATGGCGATGGCGGTCGCCGGATCGCGATTGAGATAGGCGTTGACCGTATAGTCCTGCGCGCCGATCTCGACCCTTGCGACATCGCGTAACCGGACCTGGCCGTCCGCGTCCGCGCGCAACACCACATCGGCGAATTGCTGGGGATCCGAGAGCCGGCCGAGCGTGCGCACAGAGAGCTGGAAGGCGCCCGGCGAGGCGGCCGGCGGCTGGTTGATCGCGCCCGCGGCGACTTGAAGATTGGCGGCGCGCAGGGCGGCGACCACTTCGCCCGCGGTCAGGCCGCGCGCGGCGACCTTGTCGGGGTCCAGCCAAACTCGCATCGAGTAGTCGCGCGCGCCGAAGACGCGAACGTCGCCGACGCCCTCGAGGCGTGCCAGTTCGTCCCGCACATAGAGAGTGGCGTAATTGGAAATATATTGCTGGCTGCGCGATCCGTCGGGCGAGCGCAGATGCACGACCATCATCAAATCGGGCGAAGCCTTTTTCACAACCACGCCGAAGCGCTGCACTTCCTCCGGGAGACGCGGCGTGGCGATGGCGACGCGGTTCTGCACCAGGACCTGCGCGAGATCGATATTCACGCCGGTCTTAAAGACGACGTTGATCGTAAGGAGGCCGTCGCCAGTCGATTGCGACACGATATAAAGCATATCGTCGACGCCGTTGACCTCCTGCTCGATCGGCGAGGCGACCGTCTGCGCGATGACCTCGGCCGAGGCGCCGGGATAGGTCGCGGTGATCATCACGGTCGGCGGCGCGATGTCGGGATATTCCGAAACAGGAAGCGCACGCTGGGCGATGAGCCCGGCGATGGTAAGCAGAACGGAAAGGACCGCCGCGAAGATCGGCCGCTCGATGAAGAAATGCGGAAAACGCATGCGCCCTTCGTCTCTAATGCGCCAGAGGAGCAATCACGCCTTCGGTCGGCGCAACGGTCGCGCCGGGTCGCACCATCGGATTGGCGAGACCGGCGGTAATGACGAGATCATTTGCGTCGAGGCCCGAAAGCACGACGCGCAGCCCCTTGTGCAGCGGCCCGAGCGTCACCGGTTTGCCCGCCACCTTATGATCTGGCGTGACGATAAGAACGATCTTGCTCGTCTGGTCTGAGGCGATGGAAGCGTCCGGCACCAAAAGCCCGGCGAACTCGCCCCCGTTGACGCGCACGCGGCCGAAAGCGCCGGGGGTGAGGAACATGTCTTTGTTCTCGAGGACGGCGCGGGCGCGGATCGTGCCCGAATGGGCGTTGAGCTGATTGTCCAGGAAGTCGATCGTCCCCGCACGCTTCCAATCGGTCTCGTCGGCGAGGCGCACGAAAGCCAACGTTTTTCCCGCCTTCTGACGGCCCGTCCCGGTGCGCGCGTAATGCAGATAATCCGACTCGGACACGTCGAATTCGAAATGGACAGGGTCCAGCGTCACGATCGTCGTAAGCAGGGTCGATCCAGCCTGGACGAGATTTCCGACGTCGATGCGACGATCGGAGACGCGGCCCGAGATGGGGGCACGAACCTGCGTCCACTCCAGATTGAGCTCGGCGTTGCGCACCGCCGCCTCGGCGCCCATGAGCTGGGCGCGCGCCGAGTCGGAGCCGCCGCGCCGCTGGTCCATGTCGCGTCTCGTGATCGTCCCACCGCCGACAAGCGTCTCCCCGCGCGCGACATCTTTCGCGAGCATTGCGGTCTGCGCATGCATGCGCGCGACTTCGGCGCGTGCGCTGTCGACAGCGATCTGATAGGGGCGCGGATCGATGGTGAAGAGAAGGTCGCCCGCCGTCACGATCTGTCCGTCGGTGAAATGAATCTTCTCGACCGCCCCCGAGACGCGCGGCCGCACCTCGACCCGCTGAACCGGAACGAAGCGGCCCGTATATTCATCGAAGCGCGGCACCGTCTCGGCGAGCGGATGCGCGACGGTGACTGCAGGCGCGGGCGGCGCGGCTGGCGCGTGGTCCTGCGCGCCGGCGCCTGGCCTCAGGACCATTGCGGCGATCACGGCGAGGAAAGCGAGCGGCAACCATGCGAGGCGGCCATAAGCGCGTGGGCGCATCCAATCCATGTCGGGTCTCTGTCAAAGAAAAAACGCGGCATTGCTGCGGCGCCGAAACTAGATCAGACGCCCCGCCGCGTCCACCGGCAGGGAGCGCGGCGCCCGAAAAGAACGAAGCGCCAAGACCCTGTCGGGTAAGAGAATACGCGAGACGAGCTCGGACTCGCGCAGCCGTTTACTGGGGCGCTCGAGTCTAGCATTGGTTTTAGCACGATCATATGCGATTGTCGCGCTCGCGTCGTCGGGCGGCGACAGTGTTCACGCAGTATTAGTGCGGTCGCACCCTCATGACGCAAAAATTTTTGTTTGGGGAGAAAACAATGAAGAAGTTGATATTTGCTGTCGCCCTGGCGGGCGCCCTCACGCCAGCGGCCTCGCAGGCGCAAGTCAAGATCGATATGACGAAGATCACCTGCGGCGAAGTGCTGGCCATGCCGGCCGACGACCGAAGCGACTTCGCCGCCTTCATGAGCGGCTGGTTTTCGCAAAAGAGTGGCCGCACCTTCATCGACGTCGGCCTCTTTCAAAAGAATTCGGCGAGCGTGATGAATTGGTGCGCCGCCAACAAGTCTGAGTCGGTAATGGCCGGCCTGCAGCGCGCTTTCGACAAGAAATAACCAAAAAGGGTGGCAAAACCAATGATCCGCAAGCTTATTCTTGCCGGCGTCGCCGGCGCCTTCGCCTTCGTCGGGCCGGCCTCCGCGCAGGTCACAATCGAGATGTCCGAAATCACCTGCAAGGACTTCGCCGGCTACGACGGCAATACGCAGGAATTCATCGCGAACTGGATGCGCGGTTATTTTATGTCGAAAAGCAACATCACTGTTGTCGACTCGCGTTATGCGAAGCGAAACGGTGAGAAAATTGCACGCTATTGCAAAAAGATGCCGAAGTCCTCGCTAATGGACGCCGTCCAGAAGAACGCACGTTGAGATCGAGCCCGGCCTTACGGGCCGGACTCTCTCAGCCATTCGGCGCTTGCGCCAGCGGCTCCCGAGGAAGCGCTTGCCGGCTTCTTTTTTTCAGCTATTTGAAACCTTCCTCCGTTTTCGTGGAATCGTTCGATATGACGGCGTCGCTTCGAAGCAAAACGCTCTTCATCACCGGCGCCAGCCGCGGCATCGGCCTGGCGATCGCGAAACGCGCCGCCCGTGACGGCGCGAATGTCGCCATCGTCGCGAAAAGCGTCGTCGAGAATCCCAGGATTCCGGGCACGATCTACACGGCGGCGGCCGAGATTGAGACTCATGGGGGCAAGCCGCTGGCCTTGCCCTGCGACATTCGCTTTGACGATCAGGTTGCAGCCGCCGTCGACAAGACGGTCGAAACATTCGGCGGCATAGACATACTGGTCAATAACGCGAGCGCCATTGATCTGCGCGGCGTCGATTTGCTCGACATGAAGCGCTTCGATCTCATGCATCAAATCAATGCAAGGGGAACCTATCTCTGCTGCAAGCTGGCGCTGCCACACCTGCGCAAGGCGGAGAACCCGCACATTCTGACGCTCTCCCCGCCTCTCGATCTCGATCCGAAATGGTTTGCGCCCAATCTCGCCTATACGATCGCGAAATATGGGATGAGCCTCGTGACGCTCGGCCTTGCGAGGGAGCTTGCGCGCGAGGGCGTCGCCGTCAATTCGTTATGGCCGGAAACCGCGATCGCCACGGCGGCGGTGGGCAATCTCCTGGGCGGAGAGGAGATCATCAAGCGGTCCCGCAAGCCCGAGATCGTTGCGGACGCAGCGCATGCTGTTCTGACCCGACCGTCGCGGGCTTGCACGGGCAATTTCTTGATCGACGTGCAAGTTCTCGCCCAGGAAGGAATCACGGATTTTACGCCCTACGCGGTAGACCCCGCCTATGAGGCCGTCCTGGACTTTTTCCTCGATAAGCCGATCAGCGCCAATGTGCGGAAATCGGCTTTTCATGGCGGGGATTAGCTAGAGACGAGCCCCGCAACGCCGAGTCCGACCGTGTAAATCCCGACGAGCGCGACGAGGGCGCTCGACAGATAGGGCGCGCGCGCCGCTAAGGCCTCTAAGCCAGGCCAACGCGAGACGGCGCGGCGCATGCCGAGGGCCGCCGCGACGCCGACGAATACGAGCGTCAAAGCGAGGCCAATGCTGAAGGCGAGCACCACCGCCGCCCCGAGGGCGATGCGTCCGGCCTGAAGACAGAGCAGCAGGACGGTAATCGCGGCAGGGCATGGAACGAGGCCGCCGGTGAGGCCAAAAAGCACAATCTGTCCCGTCGTCGCGTGGCGGCTGGCAAAGTGTCGCTCGATCTCCAAAGCGTGCTCCCGCTCGTGCGCATCGGCGTATAACGACGGATCCACATCGGCCAGCTCTTTTTCAAAGGCTTGTTCTTCCGCGCTCTGCGCGAGCGTCGCCCCAAGCCCTTTTAGGTGCGGCTGATGATGATGTTCATGACTATCATGATGGTGATGGTGATGGCGCAGATCGACCTCAGCCGGATAATCCGCCTGCGCGCATGACTGTGAATGAGCTCCCGGGGCGGATCGAGATCTGTCACGCCAGATTCTCGATGTCATCCAGGCGGCGACGGTCAGGATCAGTGCGCCGGAGGCGAGCTGCAGATAGGCCTCATTGGCGGCGAGGTTCAATTGCGCGCCGAAATACATCCCCCCCAACGCGACAAGCCAGACAATCGCCGTATGCGAGAGAGTAGCGGCGAGACCGAGCAGCGCCGCCTGAGGCGCGGTCCCGCGCACCGCAACGATGAATGCGGCCATCATTGTTTTGGAATGTCCAGGCTCAAGCCCGTGCAACGCGCCGAGAAGAATGGCCGTCGGTATGTAGACCCAGGCATCGCCCGCCCCGGCGTCGAAGATCAGAGATGTAGACATGTGCGCCTAACGGCTCCTCGCGGAAAGACGCCGATCGAGGGGAGCAGCGTGTCCGTCTCGATGGCCCGGCTGCAAGGATAGCGCCGGCTTTGCTTATCTAAAGATGTCGATTTGGCCAAACAAGCGTGGGGTTTGGAGATTTAGGAAATCTGCTGCCGCACGCCTATTGTCCGCAAAAACGACCGGCCGGACTTTCGTCCGGCCGGCGTTTATTTCAGGCGATGTCAGTTCGATCAGGGCATATCGCCGGCGACGAACTTCGGAATCACCGGGCCGCCGATCTCAGCCGCGAAGCGCTTGCCGTCCGGCGAGAAG
>DATBRF010000139.1:0-8777 GCA_036560425.1 Methylocystis sp.
CCCACACTTGCGCCCGCGCCCGCGCGTTGTCATAAACCCCGCCAAAGTCCTCAACCCTCTATGGCGCAATCCATGTCCAGCTTCCCCCAGCGCGTCTTCTCGGGCGTGCAGTCCACCGGCAATCTGCATCTCGGCAACTATCTCGGCGCGATCGTGAAATTCATCGAGCTGCAGGAGCGCTTCGACTGCCTCTATTGCGTCGTCGACCTGCACGCGATCACCGTGCCGCAGGACCCGATCGAACTGCGCAACAACACCCGCGAGATTGCCGCCGCCTTTCTCGCCTGCGGCATCGACCCCAAGAAGAACATCGTCTTCAACCAGAGCCAGGTGCCGGAGCACGCCGAGCTCGCCTGGGTGCTGAACTGCGTCGCCCGCATCGGCTGGCTCAATCGCATGACGCAGTTCAAGGACAAGGCCGGCAAGGACCGCGAGAACGCGTCGATGGGCCTTCTCGATTATCCTGTCCTGATGGCCGCCGACATCCTCCTCTATCGCGCGACCCATGTGCCTGTCGGCGAAGACCAGAAGCAGCATCTGGAGCTCGCGCGCGACATCGCGCAGAAGTTCAACAACGATTTCGGCCCCTCGATCGAGCGCACGGGCTTCGGCGAGGCGTTCTTCCCCCTGCCCGAGCCGCTGATCTCGGGCCCGGCCACGCGAGTCATGAGCCTGCGCGACGGCACGAAGAAAATGTCGAAGTCGGACGCCTCGGATTATTCGCGCATCAATCTCTCCGACGATGCGGATCAGATCGCGCAGAAGGTGAAGAAAGCCAAGACCGATCCCGAGCCCCTGCCGTCTGAGGAGAAAGGTCTCGAAGGTCGGCCGGAGGCGGACAATCTTGTGGGCATCTTCGCCGCGCTTTCGGGGCGAACGAAGGCGGACGTGCTGAGCGAATTCGGCGGCGCGAATTTTTCGACCTTCAAGAGCGCGCTCGTCGATCTCGCCGTCGCGAAGCTTTCGCCGATAACGGCGCAGATGCGCCGCATTCGCGAGGACGAAGGCTATATCGACCAGGTGCTGCGCGACGGCTCCGAACGCGCCCGCGCCATCGCCCGCGAGAATATGAACGCCGTGAAGGATATTGTGGGGTTCTTGAGGTAAAGTAGCCTAATCGCCTCGCTGGGCGAGCAGGCGCTCAACCTCCTGCCTGAGCAGGCGGAGATCTTTCGAGATTACGTCCCAGACAAGAAGGAGATCCACGCCCCAATAGGCGTGGATTAGGCGATTCGAAGGGCCACGATTTTCTTCCAGGGAGCTGGCGACGACGCCCGTAACTTAGGAGAGAGCTTTCCGGCCGCCTCCCCAATAATCTCGAGATTGCGGATGACAGCGTCTTGGATGATCCGCTCGCGCAGGAATATATCCCGGCCGCCTGCTACATAGTTCTCGACCGCCCGGATGCTGTCGGCGATATGCTCCAGGTAGAAGCGGTCGGACTTCACAAAGGCAACGCTTCGCGTTCGATCAACGGCCGCAAAAAGGGACTTACCCCGCGCGAGGTCACGAGATCGACCCTACGCCCGATCAGCGCCTCCAGCTCCTCCGCCAACGCGAGATAATCATCGAACCCGCGCTCCTCCGCGAGATCGACCAGTAAATCGACGTCGCTCGATGGCGTCTCTTCTCCACGAACGACCGAGCCGAACAGGCGGATGTTGGACGCGCCATGGCGGCGCGCGGCTGCAATCAGCTCCGAGCGTTTATCAAGCAGGGATTCGAGCAACGGCATGGCACACCTCGCGCCGACTTATAATACATGTCAGGCCGTCATACCTTTGGCTTCGGCCCACCCGTCGCCCAATCCAATAGCTCGACCATATGCACAACCGGGGTCGCCGTCCCTACCCCGATGTGAACCATGCACCCCAGATTGCCGGCGGCGATCACGTCCGGCGCCATGCTCTCGATATTGGCGACCTTGCGCGCGCGAAGCTGATCGGCCATTTCCGACTGCAAAAGGTTGTAGGTTCCCGCCGAGCCGCAGCAGATGTGCCCCTCCGGCACGGCGACGACCTCGAAGCCCGCGCGCGCTAACGCCGCAACGGGTTCGCGCGTGATCTTCTGACCGTGCTGCAGAGAACAGGCGGAGTGATAGGCGACTCTGATCCGCGGGATCGCGACGCTCTTCAGCTCCAATCTATCGACGAGTTCGCTCACATCGCAGGCGAGCGCTGAAACGCGGGCCGCCTTATCGGCAAGCCCAGCGTCGTTGCGAAACATGAAGCCATAATCCTTCACGCTCGTTCCGCAGCCAGACGTATTGACGACGATATGATCGAGCCCGCCTGCCTCGATCTCGCGCGTCCACGCCTCGATATTCTTGCGCGCGAAGGCGTGGGACTGCTCGACCTTGCCGAGGTGATGCGTCAGCGCCCCGCAACAGCCGGCGCCCGCCGCGACGACCACTTCGACTCCATGGCGGGTCAACAGCCGCACGGTCGCTTCGTTGATTCGCGTATCAAGCACGGTCTGCGCGCAGCCGTTCAGCAGCGCGACGCGCATCTTGCGCTGGCCTTCCGAGGGAAACAGCTGAGGTCGATCGATAGCGGACGGCGGAGGCAGCTTGTCAGGCGCCAGCGAGAAAAGCGGACGCAGGCGCTTCGGCATATATCGCGCGAGAGGCTTCACAACCCCAGCGGCCAGCAAGGCCAGCCTGAACAGCGGGGGGCGCGGCAAGATAAAAGCAAGAAGCCCACGCAGCGCCTTATCTTCCAAGGGCCGCTGAAAAGTCTTCTCGATGTGGGCGCGCGCGTGGTCGATGAGATGCATGTAATGCACGCTCGACGGGCAGGTCGTCATGCAGGAAAGGCAGGAAAGGCAGCGATCGACATGCCGCACGGTGCGCGCGTCGGCGGCGCGGCCGTTCTCCAGCATTTCCTTGATCAGATAAATGCGGCCGCGCGGGGAATCGAGCTCGTCGCCGGTGAGAAGATAGGTCGGGCAGGTCGCGGTGCAAAAACCGCAATGCACGCAGGCCCGCAGGATCTTCTCCGATTGCGCCATGTCGGGGTCTGCGAGCGCGGTAAGTGAGAAATGCGTCCGCATCTCAAAATGCCTCGCGCATGCGCCCGCGCTCCAGAATATGGCCCGGATCGAAGCTTTCCTTCGCCCGCTTGGTGAGCGCGGCAAGCGGAGCGGGCTGGGGATGAAACACATCTACGCGCGCACGAATCTCTTCCGAAGCGCGAATGAGCGTCGCATGGCCGCCATAGGCGTCGACGGCGCTGCGAATCGCCGCCGCATGCGCGTCTTCAGCGGGTTCGAGACAAAGCCAGACGAGCCCACCCGCCCAATCATAGAAATGCGCGAGGATCGGCGCGCCGAAGCGGCGCAGCGTCTCCACCAATTTGATCCCATCGGTCGGCGCCACGGAGACGCGCCAGACCTGCCCTGAATGCGGAGCGACCGGCGCCGCGTCGCGCAGCGCGGCCCAAAGCGCCACGGACTCCGCTTGCCGCAATGTTTCGAAACGCGCCCCGCTGTCTCCAAGCTGCGCGATCAGCGCATCGCGCCGTGTCGAGACGGAAATCTCCGGGCCTTCGATGCGCAACAGCGCGGCGTTCGCATCGAGGCGCAGCGGCGCTGCGCCAGCCGGCAACATGGCGAAAGACGAGACTTCATGCGGCGCGCCAGACGCGCGCCGCAAGTGCGCAAGGCTGGAGGCTTCGTCGAGACCCAGAACAAGAAGCGTCTGCTCGGTTTCCGCCTTGGGAAGCACTTTCAGCGTCACCTCGGTCAAGAGCGCCAGCGTGCCATATGAACCGCAGACAAGCTTGGAGAGATCATAGCCTGTGACGTTCTTCATCACACGGCCACCAGACTTCACGATGTCGCCGCGCCCGGTGACGCAGTGAAAGCCCAGCAGATGATCACGCGCGGCGCCCGCCTTGATGCGGCGCGGCCCCGAGGCGTTCACGGCGATGACGCCGCCGATCGTCGCGTGGCGCGCGGCGCCGTCGAGCATCGGCGCATAATCCATCGGCTCGAAGGCCAACTGTTGATCATGCGCGTCGAGCAGCTCCTCGATCTCGCGCAAAGCCGTGCCGGCGCGCGCCGAGAGCACGAGCTCTTCCGGCTCATAAAGCGTGACGCCCGTCAGCGCGCCCGTGGAAATCTGCTCCTGCAGCGGCGAATGGCGACCAAGGCGCTTCTTCGTACCCGCGCCGACAATGGCGAGCGGCTTATGCCGTGCGTTGGCGGCGCGCAACGCCTCAACGGCGTCTGCAGCGTCACGAATATCGAGCGTGGCGAGAGCGGCGTCCATCTCTCAAAATCTCGGCAGATCGGGGAAAGGCGTTTTGCCGTCGGAGACATGCATCATGCCGAATTCTGCGCAGCGGTGCAGGGTCGGAAAGACTTTGCCGGGATTGAGCCTGTTCAAGGAATCGAAGGCGCATTTTACGCGCAACTGCTGATCCAAATCCGTTTCGTTGAACATCTCGCCCATCAAATCGCGCTTCTCGACGCCGACGCCATGTTCGCCTGTGAGCACGCCGCCGACGGCGACGCAAAGACGCAAGATGTCGAAACCGACCTTCTCCGCGCGCTCCATCTCCCCCTCGATCGAGGCGTCGTAGAGAATGAGCGGGTGCAGATTGCCATCGCCCGCGTGGAAGACATTGGCGACCTGCAGGCCCTCGCGCTTCGCGATCTCGTCCATGCCGGCGAGCACTTCAGGGAGCCGCGCGCGCGGAATGGTGCCGTCCATGCACAAATAATCGGGCTTGATGCAGGAGACCGCGGGAAAGGCGTTCTTGCGGCCGGCCCAGAATTGCAAGCGCTCGGCTTCGCTATTGGAAACCTTGGTCGTCGTCGCGCCTTCATCCCGCGCGATCGCTTCGACGAGACCCACGAGATAATCGACCTCCGCCTGCGTTCCGTCGAGCTCGACGATCACGATCGCCTCGGCGTCGAGCGGATAGCCGCAAGGCTGAAAGCGCTCGACGGCGTGGATCGTCGCTTTGTCCATCATTTCCATGCCGCCGGGGATGATTCCGCGCGCGATGACCGCGCCCACAAAACGCGCGCCGGCCGCAACGCTCGCGAAGCCGAGGAGAAGGCCGCGCGCCACGGCGGGCTTCTGCAAAATGCGCACGGTGACTTCCGTGACGACGCCGAGAAGTCCTTCAGAGCCCGTCATCAATCCCAGGAGATCGTATGCCTCGCTGTCGAGATGCTTGCCGCCAAGGCGAATAACCTCGCCGCCCATCAGCACGACTTCGAGCCCCAGAATGTTATTTGTCGTGAGTCCGTATTTGAGGCAATGCACGCCGCCGGCGTTCTCCGCCACATTGCCGCCGATGGAGCAAGCGATCTGCGAAGACGGATCGGGCGCGTAATAAAATCCCCTGCCCTCGACCGCCTTGGAGATGGCAAGATTTTGCACGCCGGGCTGCACGCGCGCGCAACGATTCTCATAGTCGATCTCGAGGATGCGGTTGAACTTCGACATGCCCAACAGAATGCCGTCCTCGAGGGGCATGGAGCCGCCGGAAAGGGAAGTCCCGGAGCCGCGCGGCACGACCTTGACGTTCATCTCCGCCGCGAGCGCAAGAATGGCGCTCACCTGCGCCACGGTCTCCGGCAGCGCGACCACGAGCGGCAATGCGCGATACATGGTGAAAGCGTCGCATTCATAGGCGCGCCGGGCGGTCTCGTCGACGATGAGGTTTTGCGCCGGCAGAATGGCGCTCAGGCGCTCGATCAGCTCGTCGCGGCGCGAAAGAATCTCGGGCTCGGGCGCGGGCATGATGAGCGTCATGGCTTGGCGTCTCCTCCTGCGCTCGGGTCCGGCCATTGCGTGGGATTGCGTCGCGGCCTTACAAGATTTTCCCTAGTCGAGGCGCATGATAGGCGCAAGTCCGCCGCCCGGGCCGCGAGCCCCCAAGCCCGCATTTCTCCAGCGAGCCTGAAAGCTCGCGGTCCAGCCACACAGGAGACGCGATGAAAATGAAGTTCATTCTGACGCTCGCCGACGCCAAGCGCGTCGCGGCGGCAGCCGCCGAAGAAGCTCGACGCAACGGCTGGAACGTGGTGATCGCCGTCGTCGACGACGCCGGCCTGCTCGTCTATCTGGAGCGGCTCGACGGCGTTCAGCCTGCCTCATGCGACATCGCCCAGGCCAAGGCGCGCGCCGCGGCGCTGTTTCGCCGGCCGACCAAGGCGCTGGAAGAGACGGTCGCCAGCGGTCGCGTTGCGCTGCTCAGCCTGCCCCATATCACCCCCGTCGAGGGCGGGCTGCCGCTCGTCCACGAGGGTCAGGTCGTCGGCGCCATTGGCGTCTCGGGCGTGCAGTCCTTCGAGGACGGGATTGTCGCGAAGGCAGGCGCCGAGGCGCTCGCCATCGAGAGCTGAGGTTTCATTAAGAATGCCGCCAAAACCCGGTGGGGGCCGTTCGATGGACCGACATGCCGTCGGCGTCCCGCAGTAGTTTAGTCCCCGCCGCCGAGAGCCCTGCGGGCGCGTCCCACGGCCTCCGGCGGCAGCCCCTCCGTCACGACGAATTCTAACAGCGTCGCCTCCTCGCCCGCCAGATGGTCCAGAACGGCGAGATGAAAGCCACGATCGCCAAGGAGGGCGCGCACGTCGCCCGCGTCGACCCCAGTCAATGAGAGAAAACGCGAGAGGCGGTCTTCATCCCGCGTCAGGAAGGCGAGCGCCCGCATCGCAAGCTCCGCCGGCGGCGGGTCTATGTTTTTCGGGCTTCGAAGGTCTCTCGCATTCCTTCCGATTTTCATTAAGACTCCCATGTTAGGCATGGTTGAAAGGGCTCCTTCGATCCATTTGAGGCCTCGAAGCCGCCGCGTTCCAAGAGTTGGCCCATGAAGAAGATCATCCTCATCGTAGAGGATAATGAACTAAACATGAAGCTGTTCAACGATCTGTTGGAGGCGTACGGCCACGCGACGCTGCGGACGAAGAGCGGCGTCGAGGCGATCTCGCTGGCGCGCGCTCATCGGCCCGATCTTATTTTGATGGATATTCAGTTGCCGGAAGTCAGCGGGCTGGAAGTCACGCGCTGGCTCAAGGACGATGAAGAGCTGAAAGAAATTCCCGTCGTTGCAATTACTGCTTTCGCAATGAAGGGCGACGAAGAGAAAATCCGTCAGGGGGGCTGCGAGGCCTATCTCTCCAAGCCGATCTCGGTCGCGAAATTTCTTGAAACGGTCAATTCCTTCCTTGCGGAAAAAAACTAGGAGACGTCAGCTCAATGACCGCGCGCGTCCTGATCGTCGACGATCTGCTTCCCAACATCAAGCTGTTAGAAGCGCGCCTCTCCGCGGAATATTTCGACGTGGTGTCGGCGACGAGCGGCCCCGAGGCGCTGGAGCTGTGTCGTGACGGCAGCTGCGACATCGTCCTCCTCGACGTCATGATGCCTGGCATGGATGGCTTCGAGGTCTGCAGGCGTCTGAAATCGGATCCCGCGACCATGCATCTGCCGGTGGTCATGGTCACGGCGCTGGATCAACCCGCCGATCGCGTGCGCGGCCTCCAATGCGGCGCCGACGACTTCCTCACCAAGCCCGTCGACGAGATTGCGCTGATCGCCCGCGTCCGCTCCCTGGCGCGCCTCAAGATCACGCTAGACGAGCTGCGGGCGCGCGCCAGCACTTCAGCCAATCTCGGCCTTGCCTCCCGCGAGCCGAACGACGGGGCCCGCGGCCGCATTCTCCTCGTCGAGGATCGGCCAAGCTCCGCGGAGCGCATCGTCTCGGCTTTGCGGGACTTCCACGATATCGACGTCGAGAATCTTCCTCAGCAAGCGCTGTTTCGCGCTGCGGAGAACAATTACGAACTCGTGGTCGTCAGCCTGAACCTCGCGAACTTCGATGCGTTGCGCCTGTGCAGTCAATTGCGCTCGCTGGAGCGCACGCGCGCGCTGCCAATCTTGCTGCTCGCCGACATCGAGGATCGTCAGCGGGTCCTTCGCGGGCTCGATCTCGGCGTAAACGACTACGTCTTGCGGCCGATTGATCGCAACGAGCTGCTCGCCCGCGTCCGCACGCAAGTGCGGCGCAAGCGCTACGCCGACTCCTTGCATGAAAACGTGCAGGCCGCGCTCGAGCTCGCGATGGTCGATGCGCTTACCGGACTGAACAACCGCCGCTTCTTCGAAACGCACCTCGCCAATGCGCTGGACCAAGCGGCGAACAAGGGCCGGCCGCTCTCGCTGATGATTCTCGACATCGACCACTTCAAATCGGTCAACGACACCTATGGCCACAACGCCGGCGACGAGGTGCTGAAGATCTTCGCCCAGCGGATAAAGCGGGTGCTACGCAGCGCCGACCTCGTCTGCCGCCTCGGCGGCGAAGAATTCGTCGTCGTCATGCCCGAAACGCCGCTGACGATCGGGGAAAAAGTCGCCGAACGCGTGCGGGCGGCGGTGGAAAAGGACCGCTTCCCGATCGACTCCAAAGAGGCGCGCACGATTTCCGTCACCACCTCGATCGGCCTCGCCGAGCGCGGCGCCGACGCCAACGCCGACGCGCTGATGCGGCGCGCGGACAAGGCCCTCTACGCCTCAAAAAGCTCGGGCCGCAACCGAGTGACCGCCACGGCCGCTTGAGGCTCGTGAGAATATTGACACAAATCCGCATGTCGGGCTTGCAGACCGGCCCCGGCTGAACTATACAGCGCCCGTCGACGTCGTCGGCCGCGGCCTCCCCCAAGAGGGTCGCAGAAAAAAGTGGGGCCATAGCTCAGTTGGGAGAGCGCTTCAATGGCATTGAAGAGGTCGTCGGTTCGATTCCGTCTGGCTCCACCAA
>DATBRF010000140.1:0-6580 GCA_036560425.1 Methylocystis sp.
GCCTGCGGCGCTCGAGTTCGTCACGCTCATCGGCGCAGTCACCGCCTTCTTCGCCGCGACGGTCGGCCTCGTTCAGAACGACATCAAGCGCGTCATCGCCTATTCGACCTGCTCCCAGCTTGGCTACATGTTCGTGGCCGAGGGGGTCGGCGCCTATTCGCTCGGCGTGTTCCACCTCTTCACGCACGCCTTCTTCAAGGCGCTGCTCTTCCTTGGCGCCGGCTCGGTCATCCACGCGATGCATCACGAGCAGGACATGCGCAACATGGGCGGCCTGCGGAAGGACATTCCCTTCACCTTCGCCATGATGACCATTGGCACGCTAGCGCTGACGGGGTTTGGCATTCCGCATACGGAACTCGGATTCGCGGGCTTCTTCTCGAAGGACGGGATCATCGAGGCCGCCTATGCCGCAGGGGAGCACAGCACGGCTGCGCTGATCGGCTTCGTCTCGACGGTCGTCGCCGCGGGGCTGACCTCCTTCTACTCCTGGCGACTGGTGTTCATGACATTCTTTGGTCATCGCCCGGCGCATGAGGTCCCGCATAATCACACGCATGACGAGCCGACAGCGCCAGAGCTTGCGCACGCCGCCGGGCTCAACGACCACGATCATGCTCATCATCACGACGACGATGCGCATGGCCACGACGATCACGGTCACGGGCGCCATGCGCCACATGAGTCGCCGCTCGTCATGCTGATCCCACTTGCGGTTCTCGCCGCGGGCGCCGTTGGCGCGGGCTTCATCTTCGAGCCCTATTTCGCCGGCCATGCCTACGACGAGTTCTGGAAGGGCGCGCTCTTCACTGGTGAGCACAACCACATTCTCCATGCGCGCCATGAAATCCCGTCTTGGGTCGGCTTTGCGCCCTCGGCGATGATGGCGCTGGGCTTCCTGGTTTCGCTCTATGTCTACGTGCTGAGGCCAGGCACAGCCGCGAGGCTGGCAAGCGCTTTCCCGCGCCTCTACCAGTTCCTGCTCAACAAGTGGTATTTCGACGAGCTCTATGACGCGATCTTCGTGAAGCCGGCCTTTGTGATCGGGCGTCTGTTCTGGAAGGGCGGCGACGGCGCCATCATCGACGGGCTCGGGCCCGACGGCGTGGCTGCCCGAGTCGCCGACGGCGCCAAAATCGCGGTAAGGCTGCAGACTGGCTATATCTACAACTACGCTTTCGCCATGCTGATCGGCGTTGCCGCCATCGTCACCTATTTCGTCGCCGGAGGGCTGCGCTGATGTTCGGGTTCGGCATTCTTACCGGCCTTACGTTTCTTCCGCTTGTTGGCGCCGCCTTCCTGTTGACCCAGAGGGGCGAGGATCAGGCGACCCTGCGCAACATACGCTGGGCGACCCTGCTCACGACGCTCGTGACCTTCGCGCTGTCGCTTTACGTCTGGGCGGGCTTCGATACGTCGAGCGCGGCCTTCCAGTTCGTCGAGGAGAAGAACTGGTTCGGCTCCGGCCTGACCTACAAGATGGGCGTCGACGGCATTTCCATGCCGCTCCTTCTGCTCACCACCTTCATCATGCCCTTCTCGATCCTCGCTTCCTTCGAGTCGGTCACGAAGCGGGTGCGGGAATATATGATCGCCTTCCTCGTGCTCGAGACGCTGATGATCGGCGTCTTCTGCGCGCTGGATCTCGTGCTCTTCTACCTCTTCTTCGAGGGCGGCCTCATTCCGATGTTCCTGATCATCGGGATTTGGGGTGGCAAGCGGCGCGTCTATGCGAGCTTCAAGTTTTTCCTTTATACGCTCGCCGGCTCGCTGCTGATGCTGATCGCGATTCTCGCGATGTATAACCATGTGCATACGACCGACATCACGGTGCTGCTGAAGACCGACTTCCCCAAGGAGATGCAGACCTGGCTGTGGCTCGCGTTCTTTGCCTCCTTTGCGGTGAAGATGCCCATGTGGCCGGTCCATACCTGGCTCCCCGACGCCCACGTCGAGGCGCCCACGGCGGGCTCGGTCATTCTGGCGGCGATCCTTCTGAAGATGGGCGGCTACGGCTTCATCCGCTTCTCGCTGCCGATGTTCCCCGACGCGTCGGTGTATTTCGCGCCGCTGGTCTATGCGATGTCGGTGATTGCGATCGTCTACACCTCGCTGGTCGCGCTGGTGCAGGAGGACATCAAGAAGCTCATCGCCTATTCATCCGTCGCCCATATGGGTTATGTGACGATGGGCCTCTTCACAATGAATCCGCAGGGCGTGCAGGGCGCGATGTTCCAGATGATCTCGCACGGCTTCGTCTCGGGCGCGCTCTTCCTTTGCGTGGGCGTGATCTACGATCGTATGCACACGCGCGAGATCGCGGCCTATGGCGGCCTCGTGAATCGCATGCCGATCTATGCCTTCGTCTTCATGCTCTTCACCATGGCGAATGTCGGCCTGCCGGGCACGACGGGCTTCATCGGGGAATTTCTGTCGCTCGCCGGCGCCTTCAAGGCCAATAGCTGGGTTGCGCTTTTTGCGACGAGCGGCGTGATCTTCTCCGCAGCCTATGCGCTCTATCTCTACCGCCGCGTCATCTTTGGGGCGCTCGAGAAGGCGAGCCTTAAAGACATCGTGGACCTCACGCCGCGCGAAATGCTTATTTTCGCACCGCTGATCGCGCTGACGATTTACTACGGCTTTCTGCCGGGTCAGATCCTGACCTCGACCCAAGCCTCGGTCGATCATCTCATCCAATCCCATACGGCGCTGCTCGACGCGGTGAGACTCGCCGCCGCCGGCCACTGACGGACTGCTGATATGCCCTTCTTCGCAGAACTCACGCATCACTTCCTTCCCGAGGTCCTCCTGGCCGTCGGCGTGATGCTGTTGATCCTGATCGGCGCATACCGCGGCGAGAAGGGCTTCAGCCTCGTGGACGAAATGGCGGTCGGTATTCTCGGCCTCGCCATTCTCGCCATCCTGCTGTCGAGTAAGCAGGTGGACGCCCCGGCGTTCGACGGCGCCTTCATCGACGACGCCTTCTCGCGCTTCCTAAAGGCGTTGACGCTCGTCGGTGCGATGGCGTCGATCCTGCTCTCCGTCGACTGGCTGCAGCGCAACGGGCTCGAGAAGTTCGAATATCCGGTCCTCGTCATGCTCTCCACGCTGGGCATGATGCTGTTGATCTCGGCGAATAATCTGATTGCGCTCTATCTCGGCCTCGAGCTGATGTCGCTCGCGCTCTATGTCATGGCCGCCTTCGCGCGCGACGACGGGCGAGCCTCGGAAGCGGGCCTGAAATATTTTGTGCTCGGCGCGTTGTCCTCCGGCATGATGCTTTATGGCTCGTCGCTGCTTTACGGCTTCTCCGGGACGGTGTCCTTCGCGGGCATTGCGCAGGCGATCACCGAGCAGCCGCCGGTCGGGGTTATCTTCGGCCTCGTTTTTCTGCTCGCCGGTCTTGCCTTCAAAATGTCGGCGGCGCCCTTCCATATGTGGACGCCCGACGTCTATGAAGGCGCGCCGACGCCGGTCACCACCTTCTTCGCTTCGGCCGCGAAGATGGCGGCGGTCGCCATCACCGCGCGCGTCGTCATTACGGCCTTCCCCGCGATCACGACCCAGTGGCGCCAGATCGTCGTCTTCCTCGCCATCGCTTCGACCTTGCTCGGCGCCTTCGCGGCGATCGGTCAGAACAACATCAAGCGACTGATGGCCTATTCCTCGATCGGCCATATGGGCTTCGCGTTGATCGGTCTTGCGGCGGGCAACGAGGCGGGTGTGAAGGGCGTCATCGTCTATCTCGCCATTTACCTTGTGATGACGCTCGGCTCCTTCGCCGCCATCCTTGCAATGCGCATCCAGGGCAAGAATGTCGAGAACATCTCGGATCTCGCCGGCTTGTCCCGGACCAATGGGCTCATGGCTTTCTTCCTCGCCATGCTGATGTTTTCACTCGCGGGCATTCCGCCGCTCGCCGGCTTCTTCGCGAAATATTACGTGCTGCTCGCAGCGGTCGACGCCGGGCTCTATCCGCTCGCCGTCGTGGGCGTGCTGGCCTCGGCTGTCGCGGCCTTTTACTATCTGCGCGTCGTGAAGGTCATGTATTTCGACGAGCCGGCCCCGGGCTTCGATCGTTCGCCGCTGGCCGTGCGGGCGGTGCTCGCGGCGTCGACAATCTCCGTGCTCGGCTTCTGGCTTTACCCGGCGCCGATCATGGAAGCGGCCACGGCCGCGGCAAAGTCGCTCTTCTAAGAGGTTGCGCGCGTGCAGTTAGGATCTATTGCGCGCGCGCGGGGCGTCCGCCTTCTCTCGCTGGGTGAGATCGACTCGACCAATGACGAAGCGCGGCGGTTGATAGACACGGGCGAGCGCGGGCCGCTCTGGCTTGTCGCCGCTCGACAAACGAAAGGGCGGGGAAGGCTGGGTCGGCAATGGGCGTCGCCGGCAGGCAATCTCTACGCGAGCTTCATTTTTGGCGATTTTCCCGAGATGCGCGTTGCTCCAGAGCTCGGCTTCGTTGCCGGCGTCGCCGCGATGCGGGCCTTGCGCGCTTCGACGGGAGGGGGCGCTTTCGAGTTCGAGCTGAAATGGCCGAACGATCTCCTTCTTGAGGGCGAGAAGCTCGGCGGGATTCTTCTCGAATGCGTCAATGCCGGGGCGGCGCCCGTCGCGATCATGGGCATCGGCGTCAATATTGCCGAAGCTCCCAAGGATACGCCCTATCCGGCGCGGGCGCTTTCTTCGATCGGGTCATGCGCGCCCTCGCGGCAGGCGTTCTTCCTCTCTCTCTCCGACGCCATGGAGGAGGCGCTTGGCCTCTGGCGCCGCGGCGAGGGCTTTTATCGGATTCGCGAGGAGTGGCTCGCATCGGCCGCGGGACTTGGGCAAGATATTCGCGTCGTCCTGAGCAATGAAACAGTCGAAGGCCGGTTCGAGACCATCGACGCCTCTGGCCGGCTCGTCATCGAGACGAACGCCGGCCGGCGCGTTATCGAAGCAGGGGACGTGCTGATCGGTCCGCGCGCAAACACGGGGGCGCGGGCATGACGAGCTCACAGCAAGACGCAGATTTTGTTTTCGTACCTTTCGGCGGGGTGGGCGAGATCGGCATGAATCTCGCCCTTTACGGTTATGGACCGCCGCGCTCGCGCAAATGGCTCATGGTCGATTGCGGCCTCGGCTTTCCAGGCTCCGACCTTCCCGGAATCGAGGTTGTTTATCCCGACATCGGCTTCGTCGAGAAGATCGCCAAGGACGTTGTCGCGATTTGCATCACCCACGCGCATGAAGATCACATCGGCGCGCTGCCGACGCTTTGGCCGAAGCTCAAGTGTAAGGTCTTTGCGACGCCCTTCGCAGCCGGGCTCCTCGAAGTGCGGCGCCTCAACGAGCCGGGCGCGCCGAGCATCGACATCAAGACCGTGCAGGCGGGCGCGATTCTCGACCTCGATCCCTTCACTGTCGAATATATCGCGGTTGCGCATTCGATCCCCGAGGCCAACGCCCTCGCGATCAAGACCCCCCTCGGCGCGGCGCTGCATACGGGCGACTGGAAGATCGATCCCGATCCCGGCGTCGGCAACCGTATCGACGAAGCGCGGCTGCGGGCGTTGGGCGACGAGGGGGTGGATGTTCTGATCTGCGACTCGACCAACATCCTGCGCGAAGGCGACAGCTTCTCCGAGAGCGACGTTGCGCGCGTGCTGAAGCCGTTGATCGCCGAGGCGACCGGTCGCGTTCTGGTGACGACCTTCGCCTCCAATGTCGCGCGGCTGCGCGCCATTGCGGAAGCAGCGCAGGCTTGCGGCCGCACGGTCGTCGTCGCCGGGCGCGCCATGGATCGGGTCGTGCAGGTGGCGCGCGATTGCGGCTATCTCGACGGCCTGCCGGGGTTCCATTCGCCGGAGATGCTGCCAAATTTGCCGCGCGAAAAGACGGTCGTTATCGCGACCGGCAGCCAGGGCGAGGCGCGCGCCGCCATGATGCGCGCTTCGCTCAACGACCATCCCTCGATCAAGCTCGGGCCGGGCGACAGGGTGATTTTCTCGTCGCGCGCGATTCCGGGCAACGCCCGCGAAGTGCATCGCGTCATCAATAATCTTTGCAATCTTGGCGTCGAGGTGATCACGGATCACGATCACCTCGTGCACTGCTCCGGCCATCCACGCCGCGGCGAAGTTGCGCAAATGTATGAGTGGGTGCGGCCGAGGAGCGCCGTCCCGGTGCATGGCGAGGCGCACCATCTCACCCAGCATGTGGCCTTCGCCAAATCGCGGGGCGTCGAGCATGTGCTTTCAGCGCGCGACGGGGATATGGTGCAACTCCTTCCGGGGCCTCCCGCGATCGTCAATCAGCTCCCGCACGGCCGCCTTTTGAAGGACGGCGATGTGGTCCTCCGCGAGGAGGACGGCACGGTGCGCGAACGCAGCAAGCTCGCCTTCGCGGGCGTCGTCTCGGTTGCGCTCGCGGTCGACAAGAAAGGCGAGCTCCTGGGCGATCCCGATGTGGTTTTCGCAGGCCTGCCGAAGAAGGGGAAGTTCGGCGAGGACATGGGCGAGGTGATCGACGAGGCGCTCTTCGCGACTTTCGACGGCTTGCCGCGGGCCCGCCGCCGCGACGCTGACACCGTGGCGAC
>DATBRF010000141.1:0-5282 GCA_036560425.1 Methylocystis sp.
CTGGTAGTTTTCGATGACGGTGTTGGCGAGAAGCTTCTCGCAGGCGGCGCTGAGCTGGGCCCTGGCGGCGTCAGCATCCGCGCCGGCCAACTCCACGTCGAAGACCTTGCCCTGCCGCACGCTGGCGACGCCCTCGACGCCAAGCGACTTCAGCGCGCCTTCGATCGCCTTGCCTTGTGGATCGAGAACGCCGTTTTTCAAGGTGACGACGACACGTGCTTTCATGGGGCTCAAATTCCGGTTAGTCGCGACACGGTTAGCGGCCTTGCGCGCAAAGGGCAAGCGGCGGGTCACTTTAACCTGACGAGGATGCACAGGTGTCGCTATATTTGATAGAGATTGCCACAGCGGTCCGTCCTCTCTTTGCCGCTGCGGCACTTACCTAATGTTGGTCGAATTCCTCTCGGGCAAAGCCATATTAAAGTCATGGACCTCAATGTCCCGGGCGAACGCTGCCATCAATTGTTTATATGTGCTTTTTATATCGTCCAACTCCGAGATTTTGTCGCTGAAGCAGGCGTCCCATTCGTCTCGCCAATCTGTCCGTCTCGCTTCTTTTCGACGCTGAAACTTTGTCTTCAGACGAGCGTCCGTACCCCAGCCGTTGAAAGTCTCAAAGCACTGATCTTGAAAGGCCATGCCTGCCAAGAAGAATTCTTGAGAAAAAAGAGGCGCTGCCAAGTAGATTTTTTTGTCGACTGTACGTTTGAGCGCTACCACCGTGGGTGGGTCTAAGTCTCGCCAGCCTCCAACGTAAGTGAAATAGCAATAAAGGTCATTGAGTTCGGGTGCCAGCAAATCGTAGATCGCGAGCCTTTTCTCGATAAGCTTTTGGTTTCGCCATTGCGCGTGTTCAAAGCGCTTGGTTGCGCGGTGAATAAGAATGCCAAGAAAGGCGACAGTGAGAGGTGTTATGATCCCGACCGTCAACTTTGCAATTTCGAGCCAAGTCCAGGCCCCAGTTTCCATATTAAAAAATCCCAGATGAAAAGGCCGCACGCCTATTCGCGTGCGGCATCCCCGGAAAAAGAGAGTCTACTTACTGCACCAGCTTGGGCGCGCCGACGCGGACGGTTTCGCCTTCCTGCATGACGCCGAGCCGGCGGGCGACCTCCGTATAGGCCTCCACCAGCCCGCCGAGATCGCGGCGGAAGCGGTCCTTGTCCAGCTTGTCGTTAGACTTGATGTCCCACAGACGGCAGCTGTCGGGCGAGATTTCGTCGGCGACGACGATCCGCATCATGTCGCCTTCCCACAGGCGCCCACACTCCATCTTGAAGTCGACGAGGCGGATACCGACGCCGAGGAACAAGCCGGACAGGAAATCATTGACGCGAATGGCGAGCGCCATGATGTCGTCGATCTCCTGGGGCGTCGCCCAGCCGAAGGCGGTAATATGCTCTTCCGAGACCATCGGATCGTCGAGAGCGTCATTCTTATAATAGAACTCGATGATTGAGCGCGGCAGCTGCGTGCCCTCCTCGAGCCCGAGGCGCTTGGCGAGCGAGCCAGCCGCGACGTTGCGCACCACGACTTCCAGCGGAACGATCTCCACCTCGCGGATGAGCTGCTCGCGCATGTTCAGCCGCCGGATGAAATGCGTCGGCACCCCGATGCTGTTGAGGTTCTGGAAGATATACTCCGAGATGCGGTTGTTCAGGACGCCCTTGCCATCGATCACCTCGTGCTTTTTGGCGTTGAAGGCGGTGGCGTCGTCCTTGAAATGCTGAATCAACGTGCCTGGCTCCGGGCCCTCGTAAAGGACCTTGGCCTTGCCTTCGTAGATACGGCGACGGCGGTTCATTGGGATCAACCGGGGCTTGAGAAAGTCCATGGGGTCGGCCGCGGCTCCTCCTATATGGTCCCCGCATCCGGCGTATCCAGAGAACGGGGGTTAAGGTGACGACCGCGACGACGCGCGGTCGTAACGTCTTTGGGGGCCAGTGACAAGCCAGTGGCCGCCTTATAGAGGCGACGCCTCACACTACATGAAAGCGAAAGCCGATACAACGTTCTCCTTTTGATGGCGTTTCAGCTATTTTTGCGCTTGTCTAGCCGAAGCGGCTTGGCATTGGCGCCGGGGCAGGTTTTCGCCTATATGCGTGCGGCGCATTCAAGATGCGGCGCGCGGCGGATTCGCCGCCGGTTGCGAGCAAAGAGACAAACCCCGAGGAATGGACATGAGCACTTTCGATCAGCGGGAAGAATCCTTCGAGAAACGCTACGTCCATGATGAAGAACTGCGTTTCCGCGCTGAGGCGCGCCGCAACAAGCTCGTCGGCCTCTGGGCCGCTGAAAAGCTCGGCAAGACGGGCGCCGAGGCCACAGCCTACGCCGACGCTTTGGTTGTGGCGGAAGTGGCGGCGGACGCCGACGAGCGCGTCGTCGCGAGCCTGAAAAAGGATTTCGAGGCCGCCGGCGTCGACCAGTCGGAGCATCAGATCCGCCGCACGATGGATGAAATGCTCGCCAAGGCCAAGGCGGAAATCCAGGCGGGCGAGTAAAGGGCAAGACGCGGCCGGGGCGGGTAAGCATTCCAGCATGGTCGCAGCCAGATACCTCCCCTTTACGGGGAGGTCGGCGGCCAAAAGGCCGCCGGGTTGGGTTCGCGCCGCTACCTTCCCCAGGCGCTTCTTCCTTAAGATTTTCGCGCCAGGCTGCGCGCATGCGCGAATTGCCCTATTCAAAAGCCCGCCCCGCCGCGAAGCCCCTCCCGGATGCCGCGCATTTTTGCGCCGCCTCGTCCATCGCCCGGGAGGCGGGCTTCTGGCTGCAGTCGCTCTCGGGCGAAAAGCGCGCCTCGCGCCATACGATCGACGCCTATGCGCGCGACGTCGCCGGCTTTCTCGCGTTTCTGACGGAACATCTCGGCGCCAAGCCCGATTCGGCGGCGCTCCTCGCGCTCCAGCCAGCGGATTTGCGCGCCTATCTGGCCAAGCGTCGAAACGAGGGGCTCGAGAACCGCTCGCTTCTGCGGGCGCTCGCCGCCATTCGCAACTTTTTGAGATTTCTCGAAAAGAAGGGTCTCGCCAAGACCGATTTCTTCGCCGCGGTGCGCGCGCCCAAGAAGCCCCACAGCCTGCCGAAAGCGCTTACCGTCGGCGACGCCCGCGATCTCATCGACCCCGAGCAGCGGGCGGGCGAGGCGCGCGAGCCATGGGTGCTCGCGCGGGACGCCGCCGTGCTTGCTTTGCTCTATGGCGTGGGCCTGCGCATTTCCGAGGCCCTTTCCATAGCGCATGAAGATGCGCCAATTGGCCGCATCGACCGGGTGACGATCACCGGCAAAGGGGCCAAGACGCGCACGCTTCCCGTGATCGAGCCCGTGCGGCAGGCGATCGAATCCTATCTCGCGATCTGCCCCTATGATCTCTCTGGCGGTCCGCTCTTTGTCGGCGCCAAGGGCGGCCCGCTCTCGCCGCGCATCGTGCAGCTCGCGGTGCAGCGGCTGCGGGGCGCGCTCGGGCTTCCCGACAGCGCGACGCCTCATGCGCTGCGCCACTCTTTCGCGACGCATCTTCTCGGGCGCGGCGGCGATCTGCGCACAATCCAGGAGCTCCTCGGGCACGCCTCGTTGTCGACGACGCAAATTTACACGGCGGTCGATAAAGCGCGGTTGCTCGACGCCTATAAATCGGCGCATCCGCGGGCGGATTGATCACGGGCTTGCGGGTCTTGGCAATGACGCCGACGCAAGCCGTTCTATCACTCACTCGACCGGCTCCACCGCCGTAATCTCGATCCCGAAGCCCGACAGCCCCACGAACGCCCGTGGCTTGGCCGAAGACGAGCGCAGCCGGATCGACGACACGCCGAGGTCCTTCAAGATCTGCGCGCCGAGGCCGACGTCGAGCCAATGCCGCTTGCGGGTCTCTTCGGCGTTTTCTTCCGCGCGGCCTACGATATTGGCCGGCACGCCGGCGGCGCCGTCGCGCAAATAGATCAGCACGCCATGCCCCTCGCGGGCGAAGCGGGCGAGCGTCTTCTTGATCGTCGGCGCGCCGCCCATCACGTCGGCGAGAATATCGGCGCGATGCAGCCGCGCCGGCACATCGCGGCCATCCCCGACGGAGCCGAGAACAAAGGCGAAATGCTGCACGCTGTCGAAGGGCGTGACATAGGCGTGCCCGACGAGGTCGCCGAATTCGGTATGGACGGGGAAGGTCGCGGCGCGCTCGACCAGCTTCTCGCGCGCCTGGCGGTAGGCGATGAGATCGGCGACCGAGACGAGCTTGAGATTATGCGTTCGGGCGAAATCGACGATCTGTTGCCCGGTCATCACCGTGCCGTCGTCATTGGCCAGTTCGCAGATGACGCCGACCGGCGGCAGGCCCGCGAGGCGGCACAGGTCGACGGCGGCCTCCGTATGGCCGGAACGCATCAGCACGCCGCCGTCCCTGGCGATGAGCGGAAAGACATGGCCCGGCCGCACGAAATCGCCCGCGCCCATATTGCCGTTGGCGAGCGCCCGCACGGTGTTGCAGCGCTGCTCGGCGGAAATGCCGGTCGTGAGCCCATGGCGCACGTCGACCGAAACGGTGAAGGCCGTGCCAAGCGGGGCGTCGTTCTGCGCCACCATCGGCGCGAGATGCAGCCGCCTTGCTTCCTCGAGCGTCAAGGGCGCGCAGACGATGCCGCAGCAATTGCGGATGATGAAGGCCATTTTCTCGGGCGTGCAGAGCGACGCCGCGATGACGAGATCGCCTTCATTCTCGCGGTCGTCGTCGTCGGTGACGATCACGATCTCGCCGCGGCCGATGGCCTCTATGGCCTCTGTAATAGAATGGGACAAGCGGGTCTCCGCAGGGGGATCGGCGAATGGCGAGCTGGCGCCGTGAGTTCCCACAGCTTCCCCTTACGGCTCTGGGCTTCACATATTTCCGGGAGGAACGTCATGGCCCATCCACGCTGATGGACAGGGTCTCCCCGGGCGCGCTGTTGCGATGGAGGACATTTACGCCAAGCCATCGCAAAGATCGCGCCCCTGCGGTTCATATCCAGGATCGATCGGACTTTCCAGGCTCGGCGCCAATGGAAGCCGATCCGCCTACATGAGCTGTCGTTTGCATTGGCCGTAGATGTCCCCACGAAGACCTCCCAGCGCCAAATTCCCCGCCGCCGATTTCCGGCGCGAGGCGATGCAGGAAGCCGGGACGCCCCGGCTCCGTTCGGCCGAGAGCGAAAAAATAAGCGCGTCGGAACTGGGAACGTCCCGGCTGCGGTCTTTATTCGCGCGCACCTTTCCGTCCGGGGTGGGGTCATCTTGTGACCTTGGCCCTTTC
>DATBRF010000142.1:0-16784 GCA_036560425.1 Methylocystis sp.
TAGGAATATGTGCTCGCGAATTCGAACCAAAATTCGAGCCGCTGCGCCATCGCACCTCTCCCTCAAGCCGCCTCCGGCGCCGCGCCCACAAGCCGGCGGGCCTCCTGCGCGCTGATCGGGCGCCCGAAGGCGTACCCCTGCGCGTAGCCGCAGCCGAGCTGATACAGCTCGATCGCGTCGGCCTCCGTCTCCGCCCCCTCGGCGACGATGTCCATGCCCAGATCGTGGGCGAGCGAAATGATCGAGCGCAGGATGATGGGCCGCGCGCCCTTGCCGCTCTGCTTCACGAAGGAGCGGTCGATCTTGATGGTGTCGAACGGGAAGCGCTGCAGATAGGCGAGCGAGGAATAGCCCGTGCCGAAATCGTCGAGCGAAAGGCCCGCGCCGAGCTCCTTGATGCGGGAGAGCATCTGCGCGGCATATTCGGGATTTTCCATCACCAGGCTTTCGGTGAGCTCGAGCTTCAGGCTGCCCTTGGTCACATCGTGATGCATCAGCACGCTTTTCACGTCCCGCAGCAGATCGTGACGCAGGAGCTGGCGCGAGGAGACGTTCACAGAGGCGAAGATCGGGGGATCGACCGCGAGCGCGCGCTGCCAGGCGGCGAGCTCACGCGCGGTGCGCTCCAGGGCGAGCAGGCCCATGTCGATGATGAGGCCGGTCTGCTCGGCGATAGGGATGAATTGTCCGGGCTCCAGACGACCGAGGCGCGGATGGTCCCAGCGCAGCAGCGCCTCGAAACCGGCGATGGTGCGGTCCTCGAGACGCACGATCGGCTGAAAGAAAACCTTCACCTCGCCGCGCTCCAGCGCGCGGCGCATATCGGCTTCGAGCGTCAGGCGGTCCGAGCGCTGGGCGCGCATGGACGGGCGGAAAACCTCGATGCGGTTGCCGCCCGTGCGCTTGGCGTGGCGCATCGCGATCTCGGCGTCCTCCAGCATGTCGTCGGCGCCGGGGTGGATCTGCTGGTCGTAGAGCGCAATGCCGATGGAGGCGAAAAGCGCGATCTCCCGATCGGTGAAGCGCACCGGCGTCGCGAGCGAGCGACGCACCGAATCGGCGAGATTGATGACATGCTCCGCGTGAGTCTCCGAAGCGAGGATGATGGCGAAAGCATCGCCATGCAGCCTCGCCAGCGTGTCCTGGGGCTGCAGCAGGCGCGTCAGGCGGTGGGCGACGGTGAGCAGTATGCTGTCGCCCATGGCGATGCCGACCTGCTCGTTGATCTGCCTGAAGCGATCGATGTCGATGACAAGCACCGTCGGATGCACGTCCTTGTCCATGCGCGCGAAAACCAGCGCCGCCTCGAGACGGTCGAAGAAGAGCTCACGATTGGGCAGGCCGGTGAGATTGTCGTGCACGGCGTCGTGCAGCAGGCGCTCCTGAGCGTTGCGCTCGTCGGTGACGTCGGTGAGCGCGCCGACGACGCGGATGACTTCGCCGTCCGGTCCGACCACGGGGCGCGCCCGCAGCCGATAACAGAGATAGTGGCCGTCCGCCCCGCGCAACCGGAAAACCTGATTGATCCGGCCGCGGCGCTGCTCGAGCAGAGCATCGAGGCAGGCCCGGTAGCGATCCTGCTCGAAGGGGTGCAGCAAGGCGAGCCAGGACGAGGCGGGGCCCTCCAGCCCACCGCGCTCGAGGCCGAGCGCAGCCTCGGCGTCTGGGCTCACATAGATGTGGTCGGCGGGCACGTCCCAGTCGAAGACGATCTCATTGGCGCCGGTCATGGCGAGCGCCTTGCGCTCCACGTCGCTGAGCGCGCCATGGGCAAATCCGCCTGTCGCGAAGGCGTTTTGCATCACCGTGAAGCCGATGAGCATGACGATGAGCACCAGACCGCCGACGAGCGCCGGGGATACGAGGTCGTTCGTCATCCAGCCCGCGACCGCGAAGCCTGCGGTCGCCACCCAGACGACGAGCAGGAACCAGGTCGGGATCAGCATGATCGCCCGGTCGAAGCCATGCGAGGCGAGGTAAAGGACCAGCACGAAGCCGACGACGGCCACGGTCGCGAGCGAAATGCGCGCGACGCCCGCCGCGACGGGCGCATCGAAGACGGCGAGCCCGGCGAGGTCGAGCAGGATCAAAAGCCACAGCGCGGCGACATGCCAGGCGCGCACATGCCAACGATTGAGATTGAGATAGGCGAAAAGAAAGACGACGAGCGTCGCCGACAGCACCGTCTCGGCGCCGGCTCGCCAGATGCGGTCGGCGTTGGGGTCGGAGCCGAAGATTTTGTCCCAGAAGCCGAAATCGATGCAGACATACGCCAGGACGGCCCACGCCAGCGCCGCCGCGGCGGGGAAGATGACGGCGCCCTTCACCACGAACACGATGGTGAGGAAGAGCGCCAGGAGGCCCGCGATGCCGATGACGATTCCCCGATAGAGCGTGAGGCTCGTCACTTTTTCTTTGTAGGCCTCGGGCTGCCACAGATAGAGCTGCGGGAGGTTTGGCGTTCGCAGCTCGGCGACATAGGTGACAGTGGTGCCGGGATCGAGGGTAAGGCGGAAAACGTCGGCGTCGTCGGAATCTTCGGCTTCGGGAGGGAAACCCTGGCTCGCGGTGATCGCCGTAATGCGGTTGGAGCCAAGGTCGGGCCAGATGACGCCGGAGCCCTGCAGGCGAAAGTGCGGCGCGACGATCAGACGCTCGATCTGCTCGTCCGTGTCGTTCGTGAGCGCGAAAACGATCCAGTTGGGCCGGCTGCCCGCCTCTCTGGCGCCCACTTCGATGCGGCGCATAATGCCATCGGACCCCGGCGCGGTGGAAACCTGCAGACGGTCGCTTTGGGAGTAGTGCTTTTCCACGACATGGGTGAGGTCGATCGCCCGCGCCCCCTGGGGCACGCGCACCGATTCGACTGAAAATGCGGCGGTCGTCGAGACCAGAAACGCAAAGAGGGCGATCAGAATATTTTGAAGACGCACATTCTCTTCTCGGCTGTGGAGCCTGGTCGGCTTGCGCTCTACTCGGTCGAGCAGCTGTTCACTATTCGCGGATCGCGGCCAGGGCGCGACTTTCGCGCGGCCGAAAACGGCAACTGGCGTTGGACGCCTCAAGGCCAGTCCCTGGCCGTTGCACCTCCAGGCGAGATCGACGTCGCGCGGGCAGGCGCGCGAACGGGAATCTTGCTAAATCAGTAGAGCGTCCAGCGCTAATCCGCAAGCCGATTCAAATCGGCCTGAAATGCGGTATGGTCTTTGCGTGGGAAGTTCGGCTGCGCTTGCGGATGGCGGACGCCGTCAATATACGCTTTAGGATGTCACAGCGCGGCGCGCGCGGATTTCCGGCAAAGGGTGAGAGACAGTTTTTCGCGACGCTCCGCCGCGGGGCGTCGCGCGGGATTAGGAATGGAACGGATGCGTAGCGCCCCCGGCGGTCCCCGCCTCCTGCTGCGTCGGCTGCGCGAAATCAGCGCTGAGCCGGTGAGCGCGCAGGCGCGTCTCGACAAGATCGTCGTGCAGATCGCCGCCAATATGGTCGCGGAGGTTTGTTCGGTTTACGTGCTGCGCGCCGACCAGCGGCTCGAGCTTTATGCGACGGAAGGCCTGAACCGCGAGGCGGTCCACCAGACGACCATGCACGCGGGCGAAGGTCTCGTGGGCCTCATCGCGCGCAGCGCCGAGCCCCTCGCCCTCTCGGAGGCCCAGGACCACCCCGCCTTCGCCTATAAGCCGGAGACCGGCGAAGAGGCCTATCACTCCTTCCTCGGCGTGCCGATTTTGCGCGGCGGCTCGACTCTCGGCGTTCTCGTCGTTCAGAACAAAGTTCGCCGCGTCTACTCGGAGGAGGAAGTCGAGGCGCTGCAGACGACGGCGATGCTGCTCGCCGAGCTCATCGCCTCGGGCGAGCTACAGGCCATCGAGGACCCGCGCGACCTCGCCCTGTACCGGCCGGCCTCGCTGAAGGGCGCGCCGATGTGCGAAGGCGTAGGGCTCGGTCATGTGCTGCTGCACGAGCCCCGCGTCGTCGTGAAGCAGCTCGTCGCCGAAGATTTCTCCCGAGAGCTGACCCGCCTCGAGCAGGCGGTCGACGCGATGCGCGCCGCGATCGACGAGCTCGTCGCGCATGGCGACCGCATGGGCGCAGGCGAGCATCGCGACGTGCTCGAAACCGTCCGCATGGTCGCCTATGACCAGGGCTGGGTGCGCCGCCTGCGCGAGGCCGTGAAATCCGGCCTGACGGCCGAAGCCGCGGTCGAGCGCGTGCAAAGCGACGCGCGCGCCCGCATGCAGCGCCAGACCGATCCCTATCTGCGCGACCGGCTGCACGATCTCGACGACATCGCGAATCGCCTCCTGCATCAGCTGACCGGCCAGAGCTATGTCGCCGATCGCGACAGCGTGCCCGAAAACGCCATCATCGTCGCGCGCACCATGGGGCCGGCGGCGCTGCTCGACTACGACCGGGCGCGGCTGCGCGGCCTCGTGCTCGAGGAGGGCGGGCCGTCGAGTCACGTCGCCATCGTGGCGCGCGCGCTTGGCGTCGCCACCGTCGGCCTCGTGCGCGGAGTCATCGATCTCGTCGAAACCGGCGATCCGATCATCATCGACGGCTCGACGGGCGAAGTGCACGTGCGTCCGCAGCCTGACGTGCAGAACGCCTATGCCGAAAAGGCGCGGCTGCGCGCGCGGCGTCAGGAGCAATACGCGAAACTTCGCGACGTGCCCGCGATCAGCAAGGATGGCGTCGAGATCGCGTTGAACATGAACGCCGGCCTCGCCATCGACGTGCCGCATGTTCACGAGACGGGCGCGCAATCGATCGGGCTCTTTCGCACCGAGCTGCAATTCATGCTCGCGCCGCGCTTTCCGCGCATGGACGAGCAATATCGTTTCTACAAGGGCGTGCTGGACGCCGTGCCCGACCGCCCCGTCACCTTCCGCACCCTCGACATCGGTTCCGACAAGATCCTTCCCTATATGGCGAAGATCGACGAGGAGAACCCGGCGCTCGGCTGGCGCGCCATCCGGATCGGCCTCGACCGCCCGGGCCTGTTGCGCATGCAGCTGCGGGCCATGCTGAAGGCGGGCGCCGGGCGCGATTTGCGCATCATGTTCCCGATGATCGCCAACGTCTTTGAGTTCGAAGCGTCAAAAGCCATTGCGCTGCGCGAATTGGCGCATATCCGCCGGCATGGCTATCCGGAGCCGCGGACTCTCGCGCTCGGCGCCATGGTGGAGGTGCCCTCCCTCCTCTGGGAACTCGACCTCATTGCGGAGCGCGCTGATTTTCTATCCGTCGGCTCCAATGACCTCGTGCAGTATATGTATGCGGCCGACCGCGACAACACGCGCGTCTCCAAGCGCTACGACAATCTCTCGCCCCCGGTGCTGCGCGCGCTGGAGCGGATCGCCGACGCCGGCCGCCGCGCCGGAACGCCGGTGACGCTGTGCGGCGAAATGGGCGGGCGCCCGCTCGAGGCGCTGGCGCTGGTCGCCATCGGCTATCGCTCGCTTTCCATGTCGCCGGCGGCGATCGGCCCGGTGAAGTCGATGATCCTGAACCTCGATGTCGACGAGGCGCAGGTCTATCTCGCGACCTTGCTCGCTTCCGACGAAGGCGCGCCCTCGGTGCGCGAGAAGCTGCGCGAATACGCCGTCGAGCGCGGCGTGCCGCTGTAGCGGCGCCGCGCTGTCTTTCTCCGACTCCCTCACGCAGACGAAGTTCGCATGTTCGCTCAAGACAAGCTCGATCTCATTTTGCGCCGCTACGACGAAATCGGCGAGAAGCTCGCCAGTGGCGCCGACGGGCAGGTCTTTGTCGCCTTGTCGCGCGAGCGCGCGACTCTCGACGAGGTCGTCGAAGCGATCCGCGCCTACCGCGCCGCCGAGCGCGAGGTGAACGATCTCGCCGCCATGCTCGCCGATAATTCGCTCGACGCCGATATGCGCGCGCTCGCCGAGACGGAAGCGGACGAGGCGCGCGACCGGCTCGCGGCCGCGGAGAAGACGCTGCAGCTCGCCCTTCTGCCCAAGGATGAAGCCGACGAAAAGGGCGTGATTCTCGAAGTGCGGGCTGGCACGGGCGGCGACGAGGCGGCGCTTTTCGCGGGCGATCTCTTTCGAGCCTATCAAAAATACGCCGCTCTCAAAGGCTGGCGCGTGGAGCTTGTCTCGGAAAGTCCCGGCGCGCTCGGCGGCTTCAAGGAGATCGTCGCCGAGATCACGGGGCGCGGGGTCTATGGAAGGCTCAAATTCGAATCCGGCGTGCATCGCGTGCAGCGCGTGCCGGAGACGGAGACGCAGGGACGCATTCATACATCCGCCGCCACGGTCGCCGTGCTGCCGCAGGCGGAAGAGGTGGACATCGCCATCGACGATAAAGATCTGCACATCGAGACCATGCGCTCCGGCGGCGCGGGCGGCCAGCATGTCAACAAGACCGAATCCGCGATTCGCATCACACATATCCCGAGCGGCATCGTGGTGATGATGCAGGAGGAGCGCTCGCAGCATCGCAACAAGGCAAAGGCGATGAATGTGCTGCGGTCGCGCCTCTATGACGCGGAGCGCCAAAGGCTCGACAAGGAGCGCTCGGACGACCGCAAGAATCAGGTCGGTTCGGGCGACCGCTCGGAGCGCATCCGCACTTATAATTTTCCGCAAGGGCGGGTCACCGACCATCGCATCAATCTGACCCTCTACAAGCTCGACCGGGTGATGGAGGGCGAGTTCGACGACATCATCGACGCGTTGACGACGGACCATCAGCAAAAGCTCCTCGCGCAAAGCGAGGCGTAACTTTCGTCATGTGCGGGGTCGCACGGCGCCCCGGCGCGGGGCCGTCTAATCTCTCCTCATTCGCAAGGGAATTGCGAAAAACAAAAAGGAGAGCGTCATGTCGAAATCGAAGAAAACCTTCGCCGCCGCGATCGCCGCCGCCGTCATCGCCGGCTCCATCGCCAGCGCCACGCCGGCCTCGGCTTATTATTGGCACCACGGCTATGGTTGGGGCCCCTATGCGGCCGGCGCGGCGGGCGCGGTTGCTCTCGGCGTGGTCGCCGGCGCCATCGCGGAGAGCCAGAGCTGCTATTATGAGAGCCGCCCGGTCTATCGTCATGGCTATTTCGTCGGCTACCGTCAGGTTCCGGTGTGCTGAGCGCCGTGTATGAAGAAAGCAAAAGGGCCGGCGGGCGCCGGCCCCGATCGTTCCGATCAGCGGTTGTCGAAAATCGTGCCCATCTCGGTAAAGCGCGTCGGGTCGTTCCTCGAGAAATCCTGTTGCTGGATGAAATAATTGTCGTTGGCCTGCGCGTTCGGCCGCAAAGTGCCGGAGGCCGGGTCGCCCGCCCCGTCGTCGAGCCAATCCTTGTTCGTCGTTAAATTCGTCGGCAGCGAAATCGGAAAGTCGTCGCTCTCGGCGGCGGGCTGCGGCGGCGGGGCCTGTTTGCGCGATTTCGCCAGCGCGTCTGCCGAAAGAAACGCGCAGCCCAGGGCAAAGCCAAGTGACAGGATGAAAGCGCGACGCATACGAAACTCCAGAAAGAACGACCGAGCGCTACCCTAGCGCATTCCGCATAAGTTGATAGACTTTTGCGATAAGGATGCGCGGGGGATTTTTGGTTTGGCGTGATTTCTCATCGCTCGCATGAATCCATGCGAGCGGAAGAAGCGCTAGCCGGCGATACAGCGCCTGCGCTAGTGCCGGAAGTGGCGCACGCCGGTGAAGGCCATGGCGAGGCCCTTTTCATCCGCCGCAGCGATCACGTCCTTGTCGTTCACCGATCCGCCCGGCTGAATCACCGCCGTCGCGCCCGCCGCCGCCGCCGCGAGCAAGCCGTCCGGGAATGGAAAGAAAGCGTCGGAGGCGACGACCGAACCCTTGGCGAGGCTCTCGGCGAGACCCAAGGCCTGCGCCGCCTCGCTCGCCTTATGCGCCGCGATGCGCGAGCTGTCGACGCGCGACATCTGCCCGGCGCCGATCCCGACGGTCGCGAGGTCCTTCGCATAGACGATCGCGTTGGATTTGACGTGCTTCACCACGCGATAAGCGAACTTCAGATCGGCGAGCTCCTTTTCGCTCGGCGCGCGCCTGGTGACGATCTTCAGCGCCATGTCGTCGACGACGGCGTTGTCGCGCGACTGCGCGAGGAAGCCGCCCGCGACGCTGCGGAAGGCGAGCCCCCGGGCGCGGGGATCGGGCAATCCGCCCGTCAGCAGCAGGCGAAGATTCTTCTTGGCGCCGACGATCTCGATTGCTTCCGGTTCCGCATCGGGCGCGATGATGACTTCGGTGAAGATCTTCACGATCTCGCGGGCCGCCTGCGCATCGAGCTTGCGGTTCAGCGCGACGATGCCGCCGAAGGCCGAGGTCGGATCGCAGCGCAGCGCCTTCACATAGGCTTCCTCGAGCGACGCGCCCTCCGCGACGCCGCACGGATTGGCGTGCTTCACGATGACGACGGCGGCCGCGCGCGCCGGATCGAACTCCGCAACGCATTCGAAGGCGGCGTCGGTGTCGTTGATGTTGTTGTAGGAAAGCTGCTTGCCTTGCGCCTGCCGCGCCGTCGCGACGCCGGGCCGCGCCTCGCCGGCAAGGTAGAAGCCCGCCGTCTGATGCGGGTTCTCGCCATAGCGCATCGGCTCGGAAAGCCTGCCCCCGAATGCGCGAAGCGACGGCGACGCTTCGCCGAGCGCCTCGGCCAGCCAATTCGAGATCGCCGCATCATAGGCGGCCGTGCGGGCGAAGGCTTTCTGCGCCAGGCGCCGGCGCGTCGCGCGGGTCGTGGCGCCTCGGGTCGCCGCCATCTCCTCGATCAGGGCGGCGTAATCGCCAGGGTCGACGACTACCGCGACATCGTCGTGGTTCTTGGACGCGGCTCGGATCATCGCCGGCCCGCCAATGTCGATATTCTCCACGCATTCCTCGAAAGGCGCGCCTTTCGCGAGCGTCGCCTCGAAAGGATAAAGATTGACCACGAGCAAATCGATTGGGCGGATGTCATGCGCGAGCATGGCCGCCTCGTGCTCCGGGTTCTCGCGGATCGCGAGCAGCCCGCCATGCACCTTGGGATGCAGCGTCTTGAGACGCCCGTCCATCATCTCGGGGAACTGGGTGACGTCGGAAATATCCTTCACCGCAAGGCCCGCCTCCGCAAGCGCCTTGCGCGTTCCGCCTGTCGAGACGAGCTCGACGCCATGGCCGGCGAGGGCGCGCGCGAATTCGACAAGGCCCGTCTTGTCGGAGACGGAGAGAAGCGCGCGCGCGACTTTGCGCTGATCGACCGGCATGGGCTGAATATCCTTTCTTTGGGAATTTGCGCCGCGCTTATCACACAACAGGGGGCTTCGGAACCGCTCACCCGCGCTGGAAGGACCAGCTCACCTCGGCGCCGGGCGCGGCCTTTCCGCGCAGCACGATCTGGGTGCATTTGCGCGCGCCGCCGGGCCAAGCGAAAAATATGCTTTCCTCGATCTGCGGAAAGGCGCCTTCCGCTTCGAAAATAAGCGTCTCGCCGCTCGCAAGCTGCAGCTCGAGCGCCTCCGAAAGCTCCACCACGCGCACCCGCGAGTGTAGATGGAACCGGACGGCGAATTCCTGCGCTTCCTCCTTAAGGGTCACGCCCTCGACCCCGAGAATCCGGTCCCGGCCCGCGAGCGCCGAGGCGTCCGCCGCGAGGATCAGCTCGCGTTCGTGGACGAGGCCGAAAACCTTGGCGTAGCCGTCGTGCGAGAGGAGAAGCGCGGTCCCGCCTTGCTCATCCTTGCGCTCCGCAGAGACATGGCGCGGCCCGTCCAGAAGCCGCCCCGCGCGCCAGCGGCCATCGTCCCTGGCGGCGATGCGGGCGGAGGAGCGGTCGTCGATGACGAGCGTGGAGTGGGCGGCGGTCGCGCGCGCGAATTCGCGCAGATCATCGTGGGGCGGCGACGGCGCCCCGCAATTCACGACCACCCGCTCGGCGCCCAAGGAAAATTCGAAGGAAAGGCAGCCGGCATGGGCGGAAAGCGAAAACTCCGGCGGCGGCGGCGCGCCGGCCTCGACCAGCACGACCGCGTCTGCGGCCTCGAGCCGCTGATAGCCGGCGTAAGGCGCCTTCAGCGGCGCGGCGCCGCGCGCGTCCTCATTGGCGAGAACGCTTGCCAAACGGTCGAGCTCCGTCGCCCCCATCCCGTTGAAAAGAGCCAGCGATCCCTCTCCGTGCTGCAACATGCGCAAGCTCGGCATGATGCGGTCGATGGCGCGCAGCATGGCGGCGGGCGTCTGCAACCCTCGCGCCGCGAGCACCTGTCGCAACGGCAGGAGATCGAGCAGCAGGTCGACCGCGACCTGCGGATTGCGGCTGATATGCCCGCCATCGCCGAGAATCTGGCGGTCGAGCTCGGCGGAAAGCGCCCGCGACACTTCTGGCGCGATCTTACGCCCCGTATCGGCGCAGACCGCGAATTCGGCCAATGCGATCGCGCAGAGCAAGCGCTCAGCCCCCTCGGCCTGGCCGGTCGCGAGCGCGCGCCAGATGAGCCGCGCGCTCTGGGCGAGGGAAAGCATGAAAACGTCGTAGAATTCGGCGTCGGCGCCTTCGAGCAGCACGGGAGATTGCGCCAGAAAGGAAAGCAGCCGGCGGGCGACGACGGGCGGCTCCATCGCCGGGTCGTCGTTCGACAGCTTCTTGATCGCGAGAAAGTCGCCGACGAGCGCCCGGGCGTTTTCCTGAGCGAGCGCCTTGCCGGCGGCGCGCAAATGCCTCAGCCAGGAGAAACCCGCGAGCTTGCGACGCCAGGCGGCCGAGGGCGGCGTAAGAGCAAAGGGCGAACCGCCATAGCTCTGCAGCGTCTTGCCCGCAAAGGAGAAATAGCCGGCGTAGATCTCGTCGGCGACCGTCGAATCGGCCGTGCGAATGTCGGGCGGCGCGATCCGCAGCCGCTCGGGCGGGATGATCGCCATGGATTTGACGATATGGTAGGGCGTCGTGGCGGAGCGCACGACGGCGTTCGCCGCCGCAAAGGCGCTGCTCATCCGCATCCGATCCCACGAATCCCTGTTCAGCTCGCATCCTCCGTGTCGCCGGCGCGCCCGCGCAAAACGCCGCCAAAATCGCTCGCTCAAAATCAAAAGCGAAGCGTGATTAAACTTTTATACACAAATTTCGCGCTCGACGGCCACAATCGCGGCTTCGTTGGGCGCCATCGCCGCCCCTCGCGTCGGCTTTTCGCGTCCCGCCGGAAATGGCAATGTCCGGCCGGCTCAAGCCCAGAAGGAGACTCTGAATGCCGCTTTATACGCTCGAGGGCGTCGCGCCGCGCCTGCCCGCCGATGGACGCCATTTTGTCGCCCCGGGCGCGCATCTCATCGGCCGCGTCGAGCTGCAAGAGGACGCCAACGTCTGGTTCAACTGCGTGCTGCGCGGCGACAACGAGTGGATCACGATCGGCGCCCGGACCAATATCCAGGACAACAGCATTCTGCACACGGACATGGGCTTTCCGTTGACGATCGGCGCCGACTGCACGATCGGGCACAATGTGGTTCTGCATGGCTGCACGATCGGCGAGGGAACGCTCATCGGCATGGGCGCGACCATTCTGAACGGCGCGAAGATCGGCAGGAACTGCCTTGTCGGCGCCAATGCGCTCGTCACCGAAGGCAAAGAGTTTCCGGATAATTCATTGATCGTCGGCGCGCCTGCGAAGGTCGTCCGCGAGCTCGGCGCGGACTCGCGCGAGAAGTTCCTCGACTCCGCAAGGCATTACGTCGAGAACGGGCGGCGCTACATAAAGGGGCTGGCCGAAATCGCCCCCTGATTATTTCGCCACATACATCGGCGCGCTGGTCGGCGCGCCGATCGCGACCCAGACATTCTGATTTTCCTGCGATTGGCGCTTCACGAAGCGATAGGGCGTCTTCGACCAGGGCTTGACGTCGTCCTCGAGGTTGTCGAGGACGAAATCGCCGCGGCTGGTGCGGACCATGAGCACCGAATGGCCGTCGCCATGCTCATCCTTCACCACGGCGAGCAGCAGCGCGCCGCGCGGAAATCCGGCGCGCATGAGCAGACGGCGCTTCATCAGGGCGTAATCCTCGCAATCGCCCTTTCCGTCCTCGGGATAATCCCAGGAGTCGGGAACGCCGGCGTGGCTCGCGTCCGAGACGGGCTTGATCTGGTTATTCACCAGCGCGTTCATGCTTGCGATCTTGCGAAACGCAACCGCCGTCAGCTCGATCGTCCGGGTGGGGCCGGACGCGTCGTCGCATTCGCCGGCGTAGCGCTGGCAGAAATCGACCCAGCCGAAGGGCACGCTCGTCTCGGGGCCGAGCGGCGCGAGGCTCGAAACCGGAAGGCGTGCGCCAGAATATGCAGGAGAAACAAAGAGACCCAGCGCCCAGACGGCGAGAGTGAGTCCCTGCAGAACGCGACGCCTGAGACACATCTGAACGCTACCTTTACCGCCAACCGGGGATTTAAGAAATCTTTAACTATTGTGGCGTTCTTGCCAAGGTCCGCGTCGAGATGACATTAACTTATGGTTTACGCCTTTGGAGAATCTGCCGCGCCGCGCCTGATTCGGTTCGCGTCGAGCCGGGGCTGAACGGAGACAAATTATGGCTAGTGATTTTCAGAGCGCCCGGAGCGCCATGTTGGCGCTTTTCACGTCAGCCTGCGTCGCGTTCACTGTCGGCGCCGCCCAAGCGCAGCCGGTGATCAACCCCACCGTTCTTGCGCCGGCGTCGCGAGACGCCCTGCCCTGTGGCGGAGAGATGCAGATCGCCCCGCCCGACGCCGGTTCTTCGGCGGCTCCGGGGCCAGGCGGCGCAGGACAAACGTCTCATGACCGCGCGCCTGCGCGGCGGGCGAATGCGCCGCGTTACACGCCTTTCTGCGGCGAATAACCCATCAAGGCCTATTGGATACGTAGGCCGGCGCGGCCGTAGGCTCGCCGATCGCGACCCAGACGTTCGGGTCCGTCTGGGACTGTCGCTTCACGAAGCGATAGGGGGCCTTGGTCCAGGGCTTCACCTGATCGGCGAGATTGTCGAGGACAAATTCGCCGCGGTTCGTCACCACGGTCAGAACCGAATGGCCGTCGCCATTCTTCTCCTTGACCACTGTCATGAGCAGCGCTTCCTGCGGAAAGCCTTCCTCGATCAGCATGCGGCGCTTCAGGAGCGCATAATCCTCGCAATCTCCCTTGCCGTCGGTCGGATAATCCCAGGCGTCCAGCAACCCCCAGTGCTCCATATCCGCGATCGGAGCGATATTCTTGTTCACCCAGAGATTGATGCGGGCAATCGTCTGAAAGGTTGCGGCGGTGAGGTCGATCGCGCGCGGGATGCGGTAGGCGGCCACGCATTCGCTACGATAGCGCTGGCAAAAATCAATCCAGCCATAAGGAATGCTGGTCTCGGCCCCGAGCCTGGCGAAGCTCGACATATCCGGGCCGGCGAAGCTCGTCGCCGCGACCGCGACGAGCGCCGTCCCGCCGAGACCGAGAGCCGCGATGGATTTGCCGATAACGCCGAACATTTCCCTTCTCCTTTTGACGAGACGAGAATAGGTTCGTTGTTTTGCTGTCCATGAAAGTAATTCTAGTGCATTTTAGCCGATATCGTTCAACATTTTCCACGAAAGAGGTAAGTATAATTTTTTGAAACCGAAACGGCTAAAATGCGATCATTTTGCAATATCTATCTGATTTTAAGAGAGATATACGGATTGAAGATTTCTCCGCCGCGCACCCGCGCGGCTGCTGTCTCATCCTGACTTCTGGGAAAAGTAAACACCGGCGCCAAAGCGAGGTTAACGGGGCCGGAATGTGAGCGGGCCGAGCTTGGGCCGACCCCGGCGCCGCTCACTGAAACGGATTGTGCACGATGAAAGAATAGTTCACGGCGAGGCCTGCGTTGAATTGGTTCCGCGAGCCGATCAGATCGGGAATTGGGCTCGAACCGACGCTGCCGAGCAGCCGCTGTCCGCCGCCATAGACCGAGACGCTCACCTTCCGATTGAATTCATAGCGAATTGTCGCCATGCCGCCAGCCGCCGTGAAACCGCCCGTCGCCGTATAGGGGACGAGCCGTCCGTTCAGCAGCGCCTCGTAGGGCGTGACCGAGAAATAGGCGTTCGCATAGGCATTGTCGCCAAAGCTCAATCGCGGTCCCACCGAGAGGCGCCAGGGTCCGAGGGACTCATAGGCGTCGGCGTAAAAGGCTGCGACAAAGCCCTCATGGCCGTCGATTCCCTGCCGCATCTCTGCGCGCACGCGGAAATGGTCGAAAGGGTGAACCTCGACGAAGCCGCCGATCTCATGCGTCAAGCCGACGCGATGCATGCCGAAAAGCCCGTCGCGCTGGCCGCGCTGGAAGACAAAGTTCGCGACAGGCCCGGCGCGCAAATAGTCGAGATCGAGGATCGCGAAGCCGAAACCCTCGTCCGGGGTCGAGAAAGTCTCGGCCTCGCCGACGCCGCGCACCGCGATCGCCGGGAAAGGATAAGGGCGCATCTGCCCCGAACCGGGGAAACTGGGCACCACCGCGCCGATCGCGCTGACTGTCACGATCCAGCCGTTGGCGTCGGTCTTGGGCGGGGGAATCAGTTCGGCCGCCTCCGCCCCGCTTGCGAAGGTGAGAGCGGCGATCGCCAGCCGAATTCTTTTCGCCCTGATTCTCAACGAAAACAGCCCCTCGCATAGCGTTTCTTGACAGTTCTTTAACAATCCGTCGTCGGTCGCGCCACTCTTTGCCCGGTTAAAGCGCCAGCATCTTGGCGATTGTTGCCATCCGGTCACGATATTCACAGCCGGCGATAGAGCCACGCGTTACGGGCGAGCATGCCACGCCCGCCTAGCGCGCGGATAGCGAAATCCCGCGCCAGCGCCGCCGGGCCGCCCAGATGGAAATACTCGCCTTGTCGCCGCGAAGCGCGCACGACCTTGGCCGCACGCGCGATCCGGCTTTTTTCATAAGCGGCGAAAGCGGTCTCGACGCTCGCGCCCAGTTGCAGAAATGCCCGGCCCAAGGCCTCGGCGTCTTCGATCGCCTGCGCCGCTCCCTGTGCGAGAAAAGGGACCATGGGATGGGCGGCGTCGCCGAGCAAAGTGACGGCGCCCCGGCTCCAGCGCTGGAGCGGCGGCCGGGCGAAAAGCGGCCAATGCCGCCAGGCGGCTCCGGCCTCGATCAGCGCGCGGAGCTCAGCGGCGGGACGAAGCCGGTCCAGAGAGCGGGCAAGCTCTGGGCCGTCGAGCGAGAGGATCGCCGATCCCTCGCTTCGGCGCGGCGGCTCCGAGACGATCACGACGACATTGATGACGGCGCCATCGCGTAGCGGATAATGCACGACATGCGCGCCGGGAAGCATCCAAAGATTGCTCTCGCGGGCGCGAAAGGCGGCGGGCGCCAGCTCCGCAGGCACGAGCGCGCGCCAAGCCGTAAGGCCGGAATAGAATGGCGCGTCTTTTTCGGTGGGCAGCAGATGACCGCGCACGGCGGAGCGCAGGCCATCGGCCCCGACGAGGCCGGCAGCCTCCAGCTCCTCGAACCCCTCGGATCTGTGGGCGCACAAGCGGACAACGCCCGCGCCATCCTCGAAATCGCCGACCCGCGATCCCGCGCGAACCTCGATCGCCTCATCAGCGAGCGCCGCTTGCAGCAAAACCTGCTGGAGGTCGGCGCGGTGATAGACCCTGAACGGCGCACCCCAACGGGCGCGGGAATCGGAGAGATCCAGCCTGGCGAGAACGGCGCCGTCGCGCCCCCGGCGAATATTGATCGCCCGCGGCTCGATGGCCACGGCGGCGAGCCCGCTTTCGAGCCCCAGCGCAGCCAGAACCCGCCCGGCGTTCGGGGCAATTTGCAGTCCGGCCCCGACCTCCTCGATCTTCGCCGCCCGCTCCAGCACCAGCGCGCGCTTGCCGGCGCGGGCGAGGCAGAGCGCCGCCGTCAGGCCGCCAATGCCGGCGCCCGCGATGACGATGGGCGCGCTCATGCGCATCCGCGCGGATTGGGATTCGCAAAGATCAGCGGCGCCGAATTCCTCCCGTTTACGGGGAGGCCGGCGCGCGACGCAGGGCTTCTCAAGCCGGCTCTTCAGCGAGGTAGACGCACTCCGCCGGCTCGGCGCCGCCATGGAGCGAGGCGTCGTAGACATAGAGCGTCGAGCAATAGGGGCAGACAGCCTGCGTGTCAGAGCCCATGTCGATATATACATGGGGGTGGTCGAAGGGCGGCAGCGCGCCGATGCACATGAATTCCTTCGCCCCCACGCGAATCTGGGCGACGCCGGGCGTATTGTGGAAATGGGGCGTGGAATGTTCGGCCATGATCCGCTCTTTCAGGTGACGCCGCGTCGGCGGCTCGAGAACGCTCCCGCCCCCTATATTGCAGCGCAGGCAAATTGGATAGGGGGCGCGTCCCGCCTTCAAAAGAGGAAGCCGCCGGCGCAACTCCGTCGGCGGCGGGATTTTTTCGATGACGGCGCGCCTCAGCCCGCCATCTTGAGCACGTTGCTCAGCAGGAAGTAGAGCGAGAACAGCACGCCGAGAAAGTTGAAGAAGCCCGACCAGATGACGGCGACATTGGCCGGCATGGAGTGCGTGTAGATGACCGTGGCCACGGCGTTTGCCGTGTCATGGAAGCCGTTGACGAATTCTAAGCCCAGCGCAATCAGCATCGCGACGGCGAGCAGGATGAAAGGCAGATAGGTGACGACCGGCGCGCCGGTGTCCTTGAGATCGCTCCAGATGCTCCAGGCCGTATAGCCCAGGCCGCAGGCGATGACGCCCAGAAAGAGCAGCACGCCGCGAATGTCGACAGAGTGATCGAGCTTTGGCTTGGAACTCTCCGGC
>DATBRF010000143.1:0-3440 GCA_036560425.1 Methylocystis sp.
CGAGGAGGTGATCCGCGAGCATCCGGTGCTCTTGAACCGCGCCCCGACGCTGCACCGCCTCGGCATCCAGGCCTTCGAGCCGCTGCTGGTCGAGGGCAAGGCCATCCAGCTGCACCCGCTGGTGTGCACGGCGTTCAACGCGGACTTCGACGGCGACCAGATGGCGGTGCACGTGCCGCTGTCGCTCGAAGCGCAGCTGGAAGCGCGCGTGCTGATGATGTCGACGAACAACATCCTGCACCCGGCCAATGGTCAGCCGATCATCGTGCCGTCGCAGGACATCGTTCTCGGCCTTTATTATCTGACGCTGGAGCGCGACGGCGAGCCGGGCCAGGGCATGTGCTTCGCCAATCAGGGCGAAATCGAACATGCGCTCGCGGCCAAGGCGATCACGCTGCACACCAAGATCAGGGGCCGCGGCTGGACCTATGATGCGGCGGGCAATCGCGTGTCGAAAATTTTCGACACGACGCCGGGCCGCATGATGCTCGGCCAGCTGATGCCCAAGCACAACAAGATTCCCTTCGACGTCGTCAACAAGCTGATGACCAAGAAGGAAATCTCGAACATGATCGACACCGTCTACCGCAACTGCGGCCAGAAGGAGACGGTCATTTTCTGCGACCGCATCATGGCGCTCGGCTTCCGTGAAGCCTTCAAGGCGGGCATCTCCTTCGGCAAGGACGACATGGTCGTCCCGGAGACGAAGGAGCGCATCGTCGGCGAGACGCGCGCCGCCGCCAAGGAGTATGAGCAGCAATATAACGACGGCCTCATCACCCAGGGCGAGAAATACAACAAGGTCGTCGACGCTTGGGCGAAGTGCGCCGAGAAGCTCGCCGAGGAGATGATGCAGCGCATCTCCGCCGTTCGTAAGGACGACGCGGGACGCGACATGCCCATCAACTCGATCTACATGATGTCGCACTCGGGCGCCCGCGGCTCGCCGACGCAGATGCGCCAGCTCGCCGCCATGCGCGGCCTGATGGCCAAGCCCTCCGGCGAGATCATCGAGACGCCGATCATCTCGAACTTCAAGGAGGGCCTGACGGTTCTCGAATACTTCAACTCCACCCACGGCGCCCGCAAGGGCCTCGCGGATACGGCGTTGAAGACCGCGAACTCCGGTTACCTCACGCGCCGTCTCGTGGACGTTGCGCAGGATTCGATCATCTCCTCCACGGATTGCGGTTCGCAGAACGGCATCCGCATGCGGGCGATCATTGACGCCGGCCAGATCGTCGCCTCTCTCGCCTCGCGCATCCTCGGCCGCACCGCCGCCGAAGATTTGAAGGCGCAGGACGGCAAGGTAATCGTGCCGGCCGGCGAGATGATCCAGGAATGGCATCTCGAGCCGATCACTGCCGCCGGCATTCAAGAGGTGAAGATCCGTTCGGTTCTTACCTGCGAGGCCAAGAACGGCGTCTGCGCCAAATGCTACGGTCGCGACCTCGCGCGCGGCACGCCCGTCAACATGGGCGAGGCCGTCGGCGTCATTGCCGCGCAGTCGATCGGCGAGCCCGGCACGCAGCTCACCATGCGCACCTTCCACATCGGCGGCGCAGCGCAGCTCGCGGACCAGTCCTTCATGGAGTCCAACTTCGAAGGAACGGTCCATATCCGCAACCGTCACGTCGCCCGCAACTCCGACGGCGATCTGATCGTCATGGCGCGCAACGTCGCCGTGGTGATCCTGGGTCCCGACGGAACGGAGCGCGCGGTCAACCGTATCCAATACGGCGCGCGGTTGAAGGTCGACGACAGCGATGAGGTGAAACGCGGCCAGCGCCTCGCGGAATGGGACCCCTATACCCGTCCCATCATCTCCGAGGTGGACGGCGTCATCGGCTTCGAGGATCTCGTCGAAGGCCAATCGTTGGCGGAAACGGTCGACGAATCGACCGGCATCGCCAAGCGCATGGTCATGGACTATCGCCTGAACCTTCGTTCCGCGAGCCTCAAGCCCTCGATCGTCATCAAGGGCCCGGACGGCAAGATCGCCAAGCTCGCGCGCGGCGGCGACGCCCGCTATGCGCTGCCTGTCGACTCGATCATCGCCGTTGAGCCCGGCGGCACGGTGAGGGCCGGCGACATCGTCGCGCGTATTTCGGTCGAGAGCGCCAAGACCCGCGACATCACCGGCGGTCTGCCGCGCGTCGCCGAGCTCTTCGAGGCGCGCCGACCGAAGGATCACGCGATCATCGCGGAAATCTCAGGCACGGTGCAATTCGGCCGCGACTATAAGAACAAGCAGCGTCTCTCCATCGTGCCGAGCGAAGAAGGCGCGGAGCCGGTCGAATATCTGATCCCGAAGGGCAAGCATATCCACCTTCAGGACGGCGACGTCGTCGAGAAGGGCGACTATATCGTCGACGGCAATCCGGCGCCGCACGACATTCTGGCGATCAAGGGCGTGGAGGAGCTTGCGGCTTACCTCGTCAACGAGATCCAGGAGGTCTACCGTCTGCAGGGCGTCAACATCAACGACAAGCACATCGAAGTGATCGTGCGTCAGATGCTGCAGAAGATCGACATCGTCGACCCGGGCGACACCGGCTTCCTCGAAGGCGAACAGGTTGACAAGCTGGAGCTCGACGAGGCGAACGCCAAGGCGATCGAGAATGGCGGCAAGCCCGCTACGGGCACGCCGGTGCTGCTCGGCATCACCAAGGCCTCGCTGCAGACGCGGTCCTTCTTCTCCGCCGCCTCCTTCCAGGAGACGACGCGCGTGCTCACCGAGGCCGCAGTCAACGGCAAGGTCGACCCACTCGTCGGCCTCAAGGAGAACGTCATCGTCGGCCGCCTCATCCCGGCCGGCACCGGCGCGGCGATGTCCAAGTTCCGCGGCATCGCGGGCGGGCGTGACGAGTTGATCATCACGCAGCGCGCGGAAGGCGCCGAACCCGCCCCGGCCCTGCCGCCGGCGGAGTGACGCCTCTCCGAATGAGAATGACAGGCCGCCCGGAAGGGCGGCCTTCGGTTTGTTGATAAACCTCCGAGGCGGCCTCTTCCTTCGAGACGCGAGCGTCGCTCGCTCCTCAGGATGAGGCCTAGGTGTTTGACGCAGGTGCGGAAGCCCCTCATGCTGAGGAGGCCGCGGAAGCGGCCGGCTCGAAGCACGAGGGGCGTCAACGCCACTCTGTGGGCAGTCTGTAGGCAGCCCGGAAGCGGGCGACCTTTTTTAAGATGCAGATTGAAAGCCATCCCTTCTCAATGGCGGCGACCGAGAGATTTCTATTTCCCGGTAAACTCCGGCGCGCGTTTTTCGAGGAACGCCGCGCGGCCTTCCATGTAATCGGCGCTATCGAAACATCGCGCCGCGAACGCTTCACACTGCGCGAGCGTCGGCGCATTCGGCAGCTGCGCGGCGGCGCGGATGGCGGCCTTTGCGGCGCGCAAGGTCAACGGCGCGTTGGCGGCGACGGTTTGCGCAAGATCGT
>DATBRF010000144.1:0-8619 GCA_036560425.1 Methylocystis sp.
GCAGTCTCGCGTAATCGCGGTTATTGGCCTTGGCTATCTGGGGTTGCCTGTCGCCAACGGCGCGGCCCGCTCGAGTTTCAAAACAGTTCGCTTCGACATCGACAAAGAACGAGTCGCCGAGTTGCGCGCCGGCCACGACAACACGCGGGAGGTTGAGGACGCCGATCTCAGGTTCGCATCTATCATCTACACAACCGATCCCGCGGAAATGAGCGTGGCCAACTTTTTATTGTCACGGTGCCGACGCCCATAGACGAGGCGCGACGCCCCGATTTGCGTCCTCTCATCGCCGAGTCAGTCTTTGCGTCTATGTATGACGTACAGGCGGCAAGTTTTTGCTCGGGCTCCGGTGGCGCCGGGCGTGGGAGCGACCATACGGCTCGTCGAGATTCCAGGACGGGTGTTTACCGGTAAGGTGTCGCGAACGCGCTCGCGCCCGGCACGTGCCGAACAACGATGGCGCGCTAATGCCAGGAGCCTATTGCGCGGTCGAGATGAAAATTCCACGGAAAACGCGCTCGTTGCTCGTCTCCGCGGAAGCGATCATTTTCAATCAACGTGGCCTCCAAGTCGCCTTGGCGAACAACGGCGTCGCGTCTTTTCGGCAGATCCGCATAGCCCGAGACCTTGGCGCGACGGTCGATGTCTATGATGGCCTTGCGGCTGGAGATCAAGTTATTCTCAATCCGCCAGTCAGCCTCCATGAGGGGATCGGTTTATTTGGCTAGCTTTCGTTGGGAACGGATTGCTCCGATCAGAGGCCGGAGCAGGCTTTTCGTCGAAGCATCCGCTCGAACGCCTCAAATATTTTCTCCATCTGGGGAGGCTTGTAGGGAAAGACCGCAGCGGGATCGAGCATATGAACGATCATGGCGGTCCCCACTTCGAATATCAACAACTTGCCATCGCGGGTTTCGGAGCAGTCCAGAAGCACGTAATCGAGATCGGTCCGCCGATGAACTTCCGCTAATGCGTCGGCATGTCTGGTGGCGAATTGCTCGTCGAAGCTTGCCATGAAGCGAGCTTCCTCCGCGCGGTTCGCCTCGTTGTCGAACATGTCGGCATTGAGATAATGGATCATCCAGTCTCTCGAAATCGCCATATGGACCGCATATGGGGCCCCATCGATGAGCACGACCCGGAACTTCCGAAACAAGCCGTCGTCGCTCCGATAATCGATGAATGGCGCGACGTAGAACTCCGATGCCGATTGCTCGTTGATTAGCTGAATGATCTCTCGAGGACTATCGATTTTACGCAAACCTTGGCCTGCATGAGAGCCGACTGGTCGAACGATTATCGGATAGTCTGCGAGGAAGGGAGGAGATAACGAAAGCTCCCCATTCGCAACGGCAGCCAAGCCCCGACGATCGATACGCAAATTCGGCGGAAACTCAATTCCTGAGGCGTCATGAAGCAGTCGCCACGCGCCATCCCGAGTCAGTCGCGCGATATTGCTTGCCTGATTGACGACCGGTCGTGGCCAGCTCGGCGCCACCCGGGCAATTTTCTCCAAGATGGCCTGATTAGCGTCCATCTCCGCGACTGCGACGAATGCGATGTCGTGATCCGGAAGAATTTCCGGAAGGTCCTCATCGGGTTTCAAATAGAGAGCTTCGAGCGCCACCTCTCGTCCCTCGACGAGAAATTCAAGCGGCGTATTCGACATGAAATCGCCCGGAGCGGTCAGAGCGAGCAACCGAAAGGGGTTGGTCGAGACCCGAGCCAGCGGAGACGAAAATCGTCGTCCCCTCAGCAGCGCCACCGATTGAAAGACGTCCGCCGCTTCAAGATTGCCGCACAAGCGCTCGATGATGGAAATATCGAGACAAGCGCCCGCTTCCCTGGGGTCCGTCGCCACTTTCTGCAAGAGTTCCAATTTGAGAGGCGCCAGATCTATGCCATTGGAAGCCATTCGTGCGATCGACGCCATTCCCAGAATGGGTGCTGGACGCTCCGGCGCTGCTTCGACCATGATCTCCATCTCCTTGTGTTCCCGTAAATCAGGATCGGCGGCCAAGGCCTGAGAGCGCGTCCGGCGCCGCCGGTCGATGTGCGGCGGTATCATAAAATGCCAACCTCATCTGCGCGGGGACGGCTTTCGCGCCCGGGCTGGTACGCTGTCCCGAACACAGATGTTTTATTGTCATATTCCTCGTCTCGCTTGCGTCATGCTGACGGGGCAGTGGGAGCGTCTCCGCCAAGCGCCAATGCGGGCTTGCACTCACCAGATGTGGCCGGCCGCCTACTTGCTGCGATCAAGACGATCCTCGTCGACGCCGTTTTGGCTGGCCCGGAACTCCGGGCGCGATTCGCCATGGCCGCGGGTCCGCCGAGCGAATTCGCACAGACCCGGCTTAGCGCCAGCCCACTATGGGCATCGCAGGCCGGTTTGGCGCGTTTCGCGCTCGGCTTTGCGATCTCTCCTGCGCCCCATACTCGGTCTCCGGCGAACCAACCGCCGGGTCATTTCCATGAGAGTTGATCCTTCGGCAGCCGGCCGCTGGGATCGTAAACGGAAACCCTATGCGGGAGACTTTCGCCCCATTTCCACAGAACCAGGTTTTGGTCGATCGTCGTCGCACCGGGCGCGAAGCTGGGGACGAGGATGCCTGCTTTTCCGGCGTTCATGAGCCGGCGAGCGACCCGCCAAGAAGCTGGCTCCCGCCCCTGCGAAATGTCGGAGAACCAGGCGCAGGCCATATCGCCGAGAGAGACGCCGGCGTCGTTCCGATCATTTTCCGTTCGTAGATCGACGACATCTTCGCAGTCGACATCGTAAGAGCACAGCACGCAGGGTTCGATTTTGTGAGCGAAGCCTTGGTTGATCTCCTTGACGGCGGTCATGATCGTGAGCGCGAGATAGAGCGCCGGCGCGCCCTTTGGATTGAAGCGCGCGCCACGGATCGCGGCTCCTGCCCCCGAGAGCGGCGTAAAAGACCAGCACGGATCGTGCGCCCTGCAGCAGGTCGCTTGAAATCTCAAGCAAAGCCGCCCTGGGCGATATGATCGAGGTAATCCCGCAGTGCGCCCGCCTGCCCGTCCTTAACCAAGGACTCGGCCGTGCGCCCGCCGAAAGCGGCGATCGGCTGGGCGCGATACCAAGCCATCGCCTGCTCCTTGCCGCCGGCCCAATCGGTGACGCGCGAGACGATCTCGAGCATTTCCTTGAGGCGGGACTGGGTCTTGGGCGCCTCCAAACGGGCGAGCTTGTAGAGCGCCTCTCGGCTCAAGCCAGCGGTTTCGGCGAGTTGTCCTTTGGACATGCCGAATGTCGCCGCGACCTTTTCCACCGTGACGAAGCCCCGGTGGTTCATAAGATTGGCGACCAAGGACGTGGCTTCCAACCCGGCTGGAAAGCCGGCGGCCGCCGCGGCCTTTGCCGGCGACTTGCGGCGAACAGACGCCATTTTTTTGGTGGTTGTAGCGCGGGATTTGGGAGTGGCCATTGGAAGCCATTCTGCCTGTTTTATAGGGCGTATTATAGGGCAGATATTGGTTGGCGCAATCGGGAAAAGTGAGAGGGCCCTTCGGGCTCGGCGAAGGGAGGGGGGTGAGAGAGAGGCTTTGCCTGCCCTTCGCGGAGTTGAAAGACATGTCGAAGATCACGCCGGCAGTTGTCACAACTCTCAGTTCAACGTTTGGCGGGGCTCAGTGCATTTTCACGCTGAGAGCGGTGGCGAGGAATGTGAGAAAAGAACGGCGCCGGCTGGGCGAGGGCCAATCGACGTCACCGGCGCTTTGCCCGAATTTCAGCAAGACCGGAGGCCCGCAATGCTCAGGCCTTCTCCGCGCTCGATCTTGGACGCGCTTCGGATCTGCCAACCATGACGGCTTCGCCTCGTCCAGGTTTGCTTGTCAATCCATGAGGTCAGACGCCCCTGTTGCGTATATCGCGCGAAGCGGCGACAGAGAGCTTTCAGATTGTCCGGGCGTCGTCCCCGCTCGCAACACGGGGCAGCGCCAGAGGTCGCGCATATAGCAAGACGAAAAGCCCGAACGCCGCGCTCCACGCTGTTCCGGCGAGGCTCAGAGTGAGCAGGTATTTGCTGCCGGCAAGCGGCGCGATCAGGCGTAGGACGGCCGCCAGCGTCACAAAAAAATAGATTGCCGTCGTGCCTGCTCCGGCGGTGAGCGGTCGCCCCGTGTGGCCGAGCGATGCGCGCGTCATAACCGCGAGGGTCATGGTTCCGATCGCTCCGACCGTGAGCGCGTGTAAGGCGGTCGTTCGCGGAAGCAGGGGTAAGAGGTCATCGAGCCCAAGCAAGAGGAAGCCGAGCGACAGCCAGCCATAACCGGCGTGCAGGATCCAGAGGAGAGGCTCGTCAAAGGTTTCCGCACCGCGCCAGCGCGCAAGGCGTATGCTAAGCGCCACGCCAGCCGCTATTTCCATCCATGGCGCGACTGCGCTCTCAGGCGCCGACACCCAGACAGCCAAAGCAAGGCCCGTCACAGCGAGCGCCACGCGATCGGCGCTGCCGAAAGGCGCGGGCGGCTTGGCCTCAGGCCGCTGCTTCGCCAGCCAGTTGCGCGTAAAGCTCGGGACGATGCGGCCCCCAATGAAGGCAATGAGCATGAGGAGCGTGGCGACGCCAAGCCGGTTGCCCAGCGCGGCCGTCTCGACGACGCCGAGCGGCTCGAGATGGACGAGCAGGTTGCCAAGGAGCAACAATGCGAGGGCGGCCAGCGCCGGAAGGTTGCGCCAGTTGCGGCCAGCGATAATCTCGCGGGCGACCACGACGAGAAACAAAGCTGGGAAAGCAAGATCGAGTGCGGCCGCGGAGGCTGCGCCGACGCTCGCGGAAAACAAGACCGCGACTCGTCCGATCGCCCAAAGCGACACGAGCAAGACCAAGGGGCCGCCCTGAAGAGGCAAGCGCCCGGTCCAGTTCGGAATTGCAGTCAAGAGGAAGCCCGCAACCGTCGCGGCGCCGAAACCGAAGGTCAATTCGTGGGCGTGCCAGACGAGGGGCGCAAACGCCGTAGGAATTTGGCCAAGGCCGGCGAACAAAACGAGCCAGATCGGAACGGCGAAAGACGCCCAGAGCGCCGCAGCGAGGAAGAATGGCCTAAATCCGGCCGAGAGCAGAGCGGGGCCCGCCTGCGGCCGATAGCGGGGAATTGCAGCCATCATTGTCGCCGGAACGTCTCGTTTATCGTTCCTCTCTATTCTTTGTTGACGAAAATGTCGAGCGCGCATCCTTTCCGCTCTGGGGAAAGGATGCGCACAGCTGTGTCAGGGAGACCGGCCATGGACGAAATTGCGATTGTTCGGGCGCTGCATGTCGTGGCGATCGTGTTGTGGATCGGCGGCGTGGGTTTCGTGACGACCGCGCTGCTTCCGTCCGTTCGCCACGTCAAAGCGCCCGAGAAACGGCTTGCCTTTTTCGACGCCGTCGAACGGCGGTTCGCCAGTCAGGCCAGAATCACGACGCTGCTCGCCGGATTGACCGGGTTTTACATGGTAATGCGGCTTGATTTGTGGAGCCGCTTTCTCCTTCCGAGCTATTGGTGGATGCACGCTATGGTGATCGTATGGTTCACCTTCACAGCGATGCTCTTCATCCTGGAACCGCTGATTTTGCATCGCTGGCTACACAGAAAGGCCGAGTCCGACCCGGAGGCGACATTTCGGCTTGTAGAGAATTTGCATCGGATTCTCTTGAGCCTGAGCATCCTTGCGGTTTTTGGGGCGGTCGCCGGCAGTCATGGTTTTATGTTGTTCGGTTGACCGACCCGTTTCGGTTGGAGTCGAACTCGTTGGCCCCGTGACGCCGTCCGGCGTGCGACGCCGCGTTTCCAAACATTTGCAGCAGGGGATTGAAAGCGATCATTTTCACGTCAACAAGAAACTTCCGAAGGTCGGGCGGCTTCTGCTCATTCGTCACGGCGAAGAGAAGGATCGCCGGTTTCGGGGCTATGTTGCGGCTCAAGAAGGGTTTCGGCTTCGCCGGAGAATTCGCCAATAGAATGAATTGCTCGCACTCTGTTTCAGGCTTTCAATTGGATAATAATTCCTGAAAATCCGGCCTTTCACGGGATTTTTGCCGCCTCTCACAAAGTTTGCGACAGGCCCTTTCAAACTGAGAGCCCGACCTGAAATTGGTTGGCCGGCCACGCGGCTGCTGACTCCCTGAGTTTGCAACAACTTGAGGAGATTCGTGATGCCTTGGAACGAGGCCGATCGGGAGAAGTATGAGGTCATTCGGGACCGCTATTCAACCGATATGTCGGATGCGGAGTTCGAATTGATTTCGTCGCTGCGTCCGTCGCGCATGAAACGGGGGCATCTCGCCGTCGATACGCTCGGCCTGCCGATAGAATGTCAGCTCACAGCCGCCAGCGTTGAGGATCGCGACGCCCTCGCGCCGTTGCTCGGCGCGTTTTTCGCACTTGTAACCCGCGGGTGACCACGTGGCTCCGCTCCCACGTCAAGCCCGCCCGCCAGCGCCCGAGCCTACGTCTCCCGGTTGCATACGCATGCGCGCCGGTGCGTTTCTCTCGATCGGAAAGTGCATGAGAGAATGGTACCGCCACCCCGGCTCGAACGGGGGACCCCCAGATCCACAATCTGGTGCTCTAACCAACTGAGCTATGGCGGCCCGAAGCGGCGCGAACCTAGTCGCTCGTGGCGCCGAATGCAAGCGTTCCTGCAATCTTCGCGCGATCGGCTTCGCATCCCGGCGCTATGCCTTACCCCGCTGGGCCAGCGCCCTTTCGCCGAGGCGCGCGAGCGCCGTGCGCAGCGACTCGTCGGCGACCCCCTCGACGGCGGCGGCGGCGCGCGCGCGCGCCTCAGGGTCAGCGGCGACGATCCTTGGCGCGTTGTTCTGTGCCCGCCGCGCCAGCGCTTGCTGGCGCAGGTTCACTTTGGAGACGCAGCGCCAGCCCAGATGGGCGTTGATCCGATCGATGATCGCCGGCGCCAAATGCTGAATCTCCAAGCCGAAGCCCGGCTCGACCCGCAAGATGAGCGTCGCCGGCTCCTGAGGCTTGTCCGGAGAGGGCTTGCGGGCGCGGGCCGGCCATTGCAGGCGCTCGGGGGCGCAAATGTCGCAGATGCGCGCGCCGACGATCTCGCGCCACTGCATGAGGAGCGAGGCCTCGCCGAAGCCTTTCTTGGCGACGAGCGGATCGAGCCTCTCGAGCACATATTCCGCGAGCGGGCGGGCGAAGACGCGTTTTTTTCGCGGCGCGACGCTCATGGGGCTTCTCTCCCTTGCTTCGGCGCGGCGGCGGCGCCAATGGCTTTTGACCGATGATAGAGTCTCCCGCCAAAGGGCGAAAGCGGTCCCGGCGCGCCGCGCCCGCCAAAGCGCTCCTCGCCTGGTATGACGCGAACCGGCGCGATCTGCCCTGGCGCGCGGCGCCGGGGCGGCGGGCGGATCCTTATGCCGTCTGGCTCTCCGAAATCATGTTGCAGCAGACCACCGTCGCGACGGTGAAGGGCTATTTCGATGCCTTTCTCGCCCGCTGGCCGACTGTCGAGGGCTTGGCCGAGGCCCCCCTCGACGATGTGCTCGCCGCCTGGGCGGGCCTTGGCTACTACGCCCGCGCCCGCAATCTCCACGCCTGCGCGGGAAAGGTCGCGCGCGAGCATGGCGGGCGCTTTCCGGCGAGCGAAGCCGAGCTTCTGGCGCTGCCGGGCGTCGGGCCCTATACGGCGGCGGCCATTGGGGCGATCGCCTTCGACATCCCCTGCGCCGCGGTCGACGGCAATGTCGAGCGGGTGATGGCGCGGCTATATGCAATCGAGACGCCCGCGCGGCAGGCCAAAGCGCTCATCAGGGAAAAGGCCGAGGCGCTTGTTCCCGGAGCGCGCGCCGGCGATTTCGCTCAGGCGCTGATGGACCTCGGCGCCACGGTCTGCACGCCGCGCGGGCCTCATTGCGAGCTTTGTCCCTGGGCGGGACATTGCGCCGCCTTCGGGGCCGGCGCGCCTCAGGCCTATCCGGTCAAGGAAAAGAAGCCAGAGAAGCCCAGGCGGCGCGGCGCCATCTTCATTCTAAGGCGGGGTGAGGAGACCCTGCTGGCGCGGCGCCCGCAGAAGGGGCTCTTCGGCGGCATGAGCGTCTTTCCCGCGACTCCCTTCAGCCGGGACGTTCCGTCGGAGGAATGGCTCGATTTCGCGCCCTGCCAGGCGGAGTGGCGCGCGCTCGATGAACCTGTCGCCCATACATTCACACATTTCGCTCTGACGGCGACTGTTTTCGTGGCCAGCGCCAAGGGCGCGCCGCCGTTGGACTCCGATTGCCGCTGGGCGGCGCAGCGCAATCTAGGTAAGGAAGGCTTGCCCACGCTCATGCGCAAGGCCGCCGCGGCGGCTGGGCTTCTCGAGGATTAGCAGGGGCGCGACGAATGGCGCGGGCGAAGATCAAGGTCGAGATGACGGAAGGCGCGATCCGCGTCCATCATGACGGGCGCACGCTCACGATCCACGCCGAGGCGCCCGATGCAGAATCCGGCGAAGAGACGGATTTCGTGGTGCGGCTCGACGAGATCGAGACTTGGGACGCGCCCAATCAGGACAAGGAAATCGACATCGAGGATTTGCAGCGGATTTTGGACGCGGTGGAGAAGGAGCTTGCAAAGCATGGGCTGACGGTGGATTTCGATTGA
>DATBRF010000145.1:0-2666 GCA_036560425.1 Methylocystis sp.
GCGGGCGGCCTCGCCCAGCAGGCGCATAATGAACCCCTCGGCGCCCTCGGCTTCGTCGGCGGAATCATGGCGGTGGCGCTCGCGAGCTACGCCGCAGCATGGCTCATCCCCTCGACGCAAAGGGGCGCGCCGGAGCTGAAGATCGACGCCAATATCTTCCGCTCCACCTTCAAGCTTTTGCGGGCGTTGCGGGCCGAGCGGTCGATGCGGCGGCTCACGACTGTCACGAGCCTCTTCTGGCTCTATGGCTCGATCGCCATGTCGCTGATGCCGCCGCTCGTCACCCATTCGCTGCATGGCGCCGAAAGCGTCGTGACGCTGCACCTCACGATCTTCGCGGTCGCGATCGGCGCCGGCTCAGGCCTCGCCGCCTTTCTGCTCAAGGGCCGCATCGTGCTGCTGCCGGCGGCGGTCGGCGCGGCGCTTGTCGCCGTCGCCTCCGTCGATCTGGGCGCCGCGGAACTGCTGCGCGACCGGAGCGAAGCTCTGGCCCCGCTCGGCGTCGCCGATTATTTCGCGCAAGACGGCGCGCTGCGCGCCTCGATCGATCTCGGCCTGCTCGCGCTCGCGGGCGGCTTGATGATCGTTCCGTCCTTCGCCGCCATTCAGGCGCAGAGTCCGGCGGAACAGCGCGCCCGCACCGTGGCCGCCGTCAATGTCCACAACTCGGCCTTCATGGCGGCGGGCGGGGCCGGCGTCGCCTTTCTGCAGGCGCAGGGCGTGACGCTGGCCCAGCTCTTCCTCGGCATGGGCGCCGTGGCCCTGCTTTCGGCGATCTGGATTCTCTTCGCCGTCGTCAAGAACCCGATCCTCGATTTACTGTCGATTATTTTTCGGTCCTTCTACCGGCTCGACGTGAAGGGGCTCGACAATCTCGAGAAGGCGGGCCCCAATCCGATCATCGCGCTCAACCATGTGAGCTTTCTCGACGCGGCGGCGATACTCTCCGTGCTGCCCAAAGACCCGGTCTTCGCCATCGACCACGGGATTGCCCAGCGTTGGTGGGTGAGGCCTTTCCTGCGCTTCACCCGCGCCATTCCGCTCGATCCGACGAAACCGCTCGGCACGCGCACGCTGGTCAACGCCGTAAAGGCCGGCGAGGCGCTCGTCATCTTCCCGGAAGGGCGCCTGACCGTCACCGGCACGTTGATGAAAGTCTATGACGGCGCCGGGCTCATCGCGGAGAAATCCGGCGCCTTGATCGTGCCCGTGAAGATCGACGGGCCGGAGGCGACCATCTTCTCGCGCCTCACGCGCGAACAGGCGCGCCGGCGCTTTTTCCCGAAATTCACCCTCACCATGCAGGAGCCAGTGCGCCTTGCCGTCGGCGAGGAATTGAAGGGCAAGGCGCGGCGCATGGCGGCGGGCGCGGCGCTCTATCAGATCATGTCGGACTTGATCTTCCGCACCGCCAAGAAGGACGAGACGATCTTCGAGGCGGTCGTGCGCGCCGCCGACAAGCACGGCTTCTCGCGCATTGCGCTGGAAGACCCGCTGACCGGCGCGCTCACCTATCAAAAAATCCTGATCGGGGCGCGCGTGCTGGGCGAAAAAATCGCGAAGATCGGCGAGGCGGGCGATTGCGTCGGCGTCATGCTGCCGAACGCCAATGCCGCGGGCGTGGCCTTCCTTGCGGTCGCTTCCGCAGGCCGCGTCCCCGCGATGATCAACTTCACCGCCGGCGCCGCGAATATCCTTTCTGGCTGCGAAGCGGCGCGGGTGAAAACCATTCTCACGTCGCGCGCTTTCATCGAGAAGGGCAAGCTCGATAAGCTCGCCGCCGCGTTGCAAGAGCACGTCGCGCTCGTCTATCTCGAAGACCTGCGCGCAGGCGTTTCCGCCTTCGACAAGCTGAAAGCCTTCCTGCGCTTCAAGAAGCCCGTCGTCGCGCGCAAGGCCGAGGACATGGCCGCCGTGCTCTTCACCTCGGGCTCCGAGGGCGCGCCCAAGGGCGTCGCGCTCTCGCACGCGAACATGCTCGCCAACGCCGCCCAGGCGGCGGCGCGCATCGACTTTGGCCGCCAGGACAAGGTCTTCAATGTGCTGCCGGTCTTCCACTGCTTCGGGCTGACGATCGGCTTCATGCTGCCGCTCATCTCCGGCGTGCCGGTCTATTTCTACCCCTCGCCGCTGCATTACCGCATCGTGCCGGAGATGATCTACGGCACGAACGCCACAATCTTTTTCGGCACGGATACATTCCTCGCGGGCTATGCGCGGAGCGCCCACGCCTATGACTTCCGCTCGATCCGCTATGTCGTCGCAGGCGCGGAGCCGGTGAAGCAATCGACGCGCGACGTCTGGAGCGAGAAGTTCGGCATTCGCATCCTCGAAGGTTATGGCGTCACCGAGACGGCGCCGGTGCTGGCGCTCAACACGCCCATGTTCAACCAATTCGGCACAGTGGGCCGCGTCATGCCGGGCGTCGAAGTCAAGCTCGAGAGCGTGCCGGGCGTGGAGGAAGGCGGCCGGCTGCTCGTGCGCGGCCCCAATGTGATGATGGGCTATCTCAAGGCCGACAAACCCGGCGTGCTGCAACCGCCGGCCGAGGGCTGGCACGACACCGGCGACATCGTGACGATCGACGCGCAGGGCTTCGTGACGATCAAGGGCCGCGCCAAGCGCTTCGCCAAGATCGGCGGCGAAATGGTGTCGCTCGCGGCGGT
>DATBRF010000146.1:0-4180 GCA_036560425.1 Methylocystis sp.
CCATTTGGCGCTGGCCAACGCTGCTTCAGCGGAGACGGGCGGCTGTTCCGGGATGTGGTATTTGCGGGGCTTTCCTGCTTTTGCGACAGGGAAAACCAGAGCGACGTCTGCCGGGTAAACGTTCTGTCGTCGCGAGAGTCCTACCGCCAATAGTAGACCGCGCTCGCTTAGAGCCTGACGGAAGGGCCCGCTGGAGCCGTAACCCGAATCGGCAAGGACGCAGCCAAAACGCGCGCCAGAGGCGATGACCCGGTCGATCTCCTCGATCGCGATCTCCGGCTTTGTCGTAAGCGTGATCGGACGACCGCCTACCGGGACGCCTATGGAGTGGGTTAGGTGTCCACCATCGAACAGGTGGACACCAAATGTCGGCGGCGAAGGATGGCGTCAAGCGGCGCACGTGGAGCCTTGAAGAACGGCAGCGGATTGTCGCGGAGGCGTTGGCGCCTGGCGCGTCTGTAGCGGCGGTTGCGCGGCGGCACGGATTGAACGCCAATCTGATTTTCAAATGGCTGCGGCGTTCGCGCGAAGGCTGGCTGGATCGCCGGCGCGCGCCGGCGAAAGAGACGGCGGCCGCGAGAATGTCGCCGGAGCTGGCTGCACAGAGCTTCGTTCCCGTCGAGTTGCTGGAGTTGAAACCGGCTCCGGTGAGTCCGGCTCTGGCGCCGTCGTCGGCGCCGGTCGCGAAGATGGCCGCTACGCCGGCGCGGGGGGCGCGCAAGAGCGTGCGGCGCGGCGCCATGGAAGTCAGCCTGCCGAATGGCGCGCGCTTGTCTCTCGACGCGGACGTGGGCGCGGAAGCTCTGCGCCGCGTGTTGTCTGCGCTGGGTGATCTTTGATGCTTCAGTTCGCGCCGGGGATGAAGGTCTATCTGGCGCTGAAGCCCGTCGACATGCGGCGCGGCTTCGATGGACTCGCCGCCGACGTTGCGCAGGTTCTGCGCAACGATCCTTTTTCTGGCGCGGCCTTCGTGTTCCGCAGCAAGCGCCGCGACTACGTGAAGATTTTGACCTGGGACGGGTCGGGCCTGTGTCTTTTCGCCAAGCGGCTGGAGAAGGGAAAGTTCGTCTGGCCGCCGATCGTCGAGGGCGCGTTGCAGTTGACGGCGGCGCAGCTGGCCTTGCTGATCGAAGGGATCGACTGGCGGCGGACGGTTGCGCCAGAAGCGCCGGAACGCCCGGCTTTCCTGTAGAATCCAGGCATTCTCGAGCTGCGCCGCCACGTGTTTCGTGGTAGATGAAATCATGTCGCGCGCCGCTGCTGATTTGCCCGAAGACCCCGCCGAACTGCGGCGTTTCGCGGAGGCGCTCGCCGTGGAAGTTCACGCCAAAACGCTGCTGATCGAGAAGCTGAAAATGCAGCTCGCCGTGTTGCGGCGCGCGCTTCGGGCGTTCGTCGGAAAAGCTCGACCGCGATATCGAACAGCTCGAACTGCTGATCGGCGACATGGAGGAGAGCGACGCCGAGCGGCAGGCACACAGCGAAGCGGCCGAGAGCGGCGCTTCGTCATCGACGCCGAAGAAGAAGCCGTCCGTTCGCGTTCCTCTGCCCGATCATCTCCCGCTCGAGACGATCGTCCACGACGCGCCCTGCGTCTGCCCGACCTGCGGCGGGAACAAATTCGGACCGGTAGGCGCCGACGAGCGGGACGTGTTGGAATATGTCGCCTCGCACTTCAAGCGCGTGGTGCATGTGCGGCCGAAGATGAGCTGCCGCGCCTGCGAGACGATCGTTCAGGCGCCCATGCCGACGCTGCCGATCGAGAAGGGACGGCCGGGGGCGGCGCTGCTCGCTCATGTGATCGTCTCCAAATATTGCGATCATCTTCCCCTGCATCGCCAGTCCGGCATTTACGCCCGCGAGGGCGTGACGATCGACCGCTCGGTCATGGCCGGCTGGGTCGGTCATATGGCGGCGCTGCTGGAGCCGCTGGCCGAGCGCATCGCGCGTCATGTGCGCGCCGGCTCCGCCGTTCACGCGGACGATACGACGATTCCCGTGCTCGATCCGGGGCGCGGCAGGACGAAGACCGGCCGATTGTGGACTGTGGTGCGCGATGAAAGGCCCTATGGGTCGACGGCGCCGCCGGCCGCCTTCTACCTCTACTCGGCGGACCGCGCCTCCGAGCACGCCCATGCCTTGCTGAAGGGCTGTCGCGGCCATCTCCATGCCGACGGCTATACGGGCTTCGGCGGCCTTTACGAGGCCGATCCGAAAACCGGCGCGCCGGCGCCGCTGAAGGAGGTCGCCTGCTGGGCGCATGCGAGGCGCAAGATTTACGACGTGCATATCGAAACGAAGTCGCCGGCGGCGGCCGAGGCGCTCGACATGATCGCGCGGCTCTTCGCCATCGAAGTCGGCGTCAAAGGCGGACCGCCGGCCGAACGCGTCGCCGCGCGCCGCGAGGGGGCAAAACCCGTTCTGGATGAGCTACGCGCATTCCTCGACGCGACGCTGTTCAAAATCAGCGGCAAGAGCGACTTCGCCAAGGCCATCCGCTATGCGACCTCTCGCTGGACGGCCTTGACCCGCTACGTGGATGACGGGCGTCTCGAGATGACGAACAACGCCGCCGAACGCGCCATCAGACCCCTTACATTGGGCAGAAAGAACTATCTCTTCGCCGGCTCCGACGAGGGTGGCGAAGGGCGGCGATCATGTATACGCTGATCGAAACCGCGCGCTTCAACGACGTCGATCCGGAAGCCTGGCTCGCCGACGTCATCGCTCGCATCGCCGATCACCCGATCAACCAGATCGACGACCTGTTGCCTTGGAAGTGGACGCCTCATGCGGAAAAGCCCGCGTCATGTCGAGCAGCTTGAAAAAGAACTCCTTGCCCTTGGCGAAGCAACGATGCTGCTCGAAGAGCTGGACGGCTTCGTCGCCGGCCTGATCGTCTGCCCGGAGCTCATCAAGCCAAGCGAATAGCTGCCTATCGTCTGGGGAAGCGAGGAGGAAGACGCCCCGGCCTTCGACGACGTCAACCATCTCAACCGAGTTCTCGGTCTCGTGATGGAGCATTACAACGATGTCGCCCGAACGTTGATGGAGCGGCCCGATGACTATGGTCCGCTGTTCGCCGTCGACGAGCGACATAACGAAATCCTCTGGGAACTCTGGATCTCCGGCTTCGAGAAGGCGGTCAAACTTCGCCCCGCAGCTTGGAGAAGGCTGCTCGCGGCGGACGCCGAAACGGCGCAGGCGATCTCCGGCCTTCTCACGCTCGCCGATGTCGATCGTCGCGATCCCCGCTTCTCGGAGGAACAACTCAACGCGCTCACCACAGCGGCGACAAGATCGGCCCATGGATCGTCACGCTTAACGAAGCGCGACTGGCCGACTACGCGCCGGTTTGGTCCCCGGCATCCACCCAATCTCAGCCCACCAAAGTCGGCCGCAATGAACCTTGTCCCTGCGGCTCCGGTAAAAAATACAAAAAGTGCTGCGGTCTAAACTGACTCGCGGCCTTCCGATCACGCTTACGCTTTGTCAGCGCGGCCCGCCTATCCTCCGGAACGCGCGCTTGCGCCATGCGCTCGGGATCGCTTGTCCAGCTTTCGGGCAGGAAGAGCCGCAGACCCACCATCACCGGAACTTCCCGCGACGCTAGGGTGAGCGAGACCAGGGACTGGCAATTGGCGGTCTTTCCAAGGGATGACGCATATTGTGGCGCGACGCCGACTGAATGCTCGCCTTTTTTCGGCAAGGCCGTATCGTCGAGCGGTGCGGCATCCCATACGCCGCTGGCTATAAAGTGATGAAGCTGATCGTATCCGACGTCGCCGTCGCGCGCCGCCATCGGCTGCACGCTCTTGCGATCTCCTGCGCCAATCAACCCCGCAACATAGACCGGGCACATCCGCGCCCGCGTCTTGTGTCGAAGAGCGCTGATAAAAGGCGCCAGCCACCGTTCGAGATCGGACTTCCAGCTCTCGTCCATGGTCGGCCCTCCAAAACGCCGACCGCCCATGAATCACGCAAAATGATCCGAGGGAATCCCAAAAACGCTCAACCCTCAAAAATCTGCCAAGGTAGTGCTAGGGTCTGTTGGGAATCGGGATTCCTCTTTTCAGCTTGTCATGATTCAAGCTTTGGATGAACCGATTCGTTTTGACAGACGCCCAATGGGCGAAGATGGAGCCGCTTTGTCTTGGCAAGGCGAGCGATCCCGGCCGCA
>DATBRF010000147.1:0-26523 GCA_036560425.1 Methylocystis sp.
CGGCAAGGCCAATGCGCTCGCGGCCGTCGGCGCGCTGCTCCTGGGCGTGATCGTCAACGGCGTCTTTGTCGCCATCTCCATGACCTCGGGCGGCGGCGCCTGGGACAACGCGAAGAAGTCCTTCGAGGACGGCTTCGTCGACAAGGACGGCGTGACGCACCTCAAGGGCTCCGACGCGCACAAGGCTTCGGTGACGGGCGACACGGTCGGCGACCCCTATAAGGACACCGCCGGCCCGGCCGTGAACCCGGCCATCAAGATCACCAATATCGTCGCGCTGCTGCTGCTGGCGATATTGGCGCACTGGGGCTGAGCGGCGCGGAACATATGTGATAAGGAAGGGCGGGGGAGACCTCGCCCTTTCGCTTTTTGCGCTAGTAATGAAAGACTAGATAATCTGGTCTGAAGGCAATCTCGGGACTCGCCGATGTCTGATACGCGCGAAACGCTCTCAGCTCTGGTGGACAGGGACATCCTCGACGCCGTTCGCGAGATGGCGCGGGACGAGGGCAAGGAACTGCAGACGGTCGTGGAAGATGCGCTGCGAGAGCATTTAGCGCATCGCGCCAAGCCAAAGACGCGTCATCAAGTGATGGAGGCTTTTCGAAAGAGCCTCGCAGACTATGACTCGCTTTACGAGAAGCTCGCGAAGTGAAACGGGTCGCTTTCGCCTCGACCTACACTTTCCTTGCGATCAACGGGATGGAACTGACCGCCGACGCCAACGGAACCTGGGCGTTCGTTTCGAGCCTGTACGAAAGCAACAATTTCCGATTCGATCAATTAGATGTTTGGCTGAGATGTCACATCAGATGCCTGTGATTCGAGGACAAGCAAAGCGCCGCGCGCGCTCAGGAGGGATGGCGTTGAGCGCGCTTCTCGCCGCTTCCCTCGCCCTCTCGGCTTGTCTTTCGATGAACGTTTCCTCTCTCGCCCCCAATATGATCCGGCTCAATATGCAGGGCATCGCTGCGCCCTCGGATGAGGCGGCGATCAAAGAGACGCTGACGCTCGCCGCCCAGCAGACGCTCGCGCGCGGCTATACGCTTTTCCGTTTCACCGATTGGACCGCCGGGCCCACGCAGATCGTGACTCCGGGCAAGCCCGCCGCCGCCAATTTCGCCGTGACGGTTGTGATGTTTCGAGATGGCGAACAGGGCACGAACCCCTTTTTCGACGCGCGCCAGATCGTGAAGGCGCCATGAAAAGAGAAAGGGCGGGGGAGTCCGGTTTTTACGGCCACGTTTCGGCCGAGGAATGAAATTCCAGCGGCTTTGATACATTATGGGGACACGTTTCTCCAATGCGCGCCAGTCGCCGACGCGAGCCCGGATGACCCACCCCTTTTTCTCGCTGCACACCCATGGCTTCATCCGCGCCGCTGTCGCCTGTCCGCGCCTGCGCGTCGCCGACCCGGCGTTCAACGTCGCCCGCACGGTCGAGATGGCGCGCGACGCAAATGGGCGCGGCGCGTCTCTCGTGCTCTTTCCAGAGCTTGGCCTCTCCGCCTACGCCATCGACGATCTCTTGCAGCAGGAAGCGCTGCTCGGCGCCGTCGAGACGGCGCTCTGCGAGCTGATCGACGCCTCGCGCGCGCTTTGCCCGATCATCGTCGTCGGCGCGCCGCTGCGCCATCGCGGGCGGCTCTATAATTGCGCCGTCGCCGTTCTGCGCGGCCGCGTGCTGGCGGTGACGCCCAAGACCTATCTGCCCAACTACCGTGAGTTTTACGAGAAGCGTCACTTCGCCTCGGGCGCTTCCGTCGCGGGCGAGGAGATTGTGGTCGCCGGCCAAATCGCGCCCTTCGGCTCGGATGTCCTGCTCGAGGCCGCCGATTTCGGCGGGCTCGTGATCCATATGGAAGTCTGCGAGGACGTGTGGGTTCCGATCCCGCCGTCCTCCCGCGCGGCGCTCGCGGGCGCCACTGTGCTGCTCAATCTCTCCGCCTCGAACGCCATCGTCGGAAAGTCGGACTATCGGCAGACCTTGTGCGCGACTCATTCGGCGCGCTGTCTCTCGGCCTATCTTTATTCCGCTGCGGGGCAGGGCGAGTCGACGACCGATCTCGCCTGGGACGGCGAAGCCCTGATTTACGAAAAGGGCGATCTCCTCGCCAAGGCGCCGCGCTTTTCCGACGAGCCGCAGATGGTTCTGGCTGACATCGACCTCGGGCGGCTGCTCGCCGAGCGGGCGCGCCAGGGCACATTCGGCGATTGCGCCGATGTGGAGGCTGGCGCGACGCATTATCGCCGGGTGGAATTCGAGCTTGCGGTGCCGCGCGACGCGGATCTTGGCCTCTTGCGCGACGTGCCGCGCTTTCCCTTCGTGCCGAATGACGAAGCGAGGCTCGCGGAACTTTGCTTCGAAGCGTTCAACATACAGTCGCATGGCCTCGAACAGCGCTTGCGCGCCGCGCATATCGAGAAAGTCGTCATCGGCGTCTCGGGCGGTCTCGACTCCACGCAGGCCTTGCTCGTCGCCGTGACCGCGATGGAGGGTCTCGGTCTGCCGCGCGGAAATATCCTCGCCTATACGCTGCCCGCCTTCGCGACGACCGACCGAACCAAGAACAACGCCTGGCGCCTGATGCGCGCCTTGGGCGTGACGGCGCAGGAGATCGACGTCTCCGCCGCCTGCAAGCAGATGTTGGAGGACATCGGCCATCCGGCGTCGCGCGGCGAAGCGGTCTACGACGCCACCTACGAAAATGTGCAGGCAGGCGCGCGCACCTCGCTTCTCTTTCGCCTCGCCAACCTTCACGGCGCCATCGTCGTCGGCACGGGCGATCTATCGGAGCTCGCGCTCGGATGGTGCACCTATGGCGTCGGCGATCAGATGTCGCATTACAACGTCAACGCCTCGGTGCCGAAAACCCTCATTCAGCATCTCATCCGCTGGTGCGCGCGCGACGCGCGCTTCGGGCCGGAAACGGTGGCTGTGCTGAAAGACATACTCGCGACGGAGATTTCGCCGGAGCTCGTTCCGGGCGAGGAGGCCCAATGCACCGAGGCCTTCGTCGGCCCTTACGCGCTGCAGGATTTCAATCTCTATTACACGACCCGCTACGGCTTCGATCCGGCGAAGACGGCCTTTCTTTCATGGCATGCCTGGCGTTGCGCGGACGCCGGCCAATGGCCGTCCGTCATCGCGGAGAAGGATCGCGTCGCTTACGATCTTTCGGAGATCAAGCGCTGGCTCGCGGTCTTCCTGCGCCGCTTCTTCGCCACGAGCCAGTTCAAACGCTCGGCGCTGCCGAACGGGCCGAAGGTCAGCTCCGGCGGTTCGCTGTCACCGCGCGGCGACTGGCGCGCGCCGAGCGATTCCTCGCCTGACGCATGGCTCTCCGCCCTCTCGCGCATTCCATAAAAAAGGACCGGCTAACGCCGGTCTAGTTGGGAGCTACCGAAGGAGAAACCGCATCGTCAGGCTCTACGGAAGAGACCCACGATGACGGATATGACGAAGAGAGCCAGCGCGACCCAGAAAAGAATCCGGGCGCCTTCCACAGCCGTCCCCGCGATGCCGCCGAAACCAAAGAAGGCGGCGATCACGGCGATGACGAGAAAGAGGATCGCGTAGTACAACAGGCTGCCCATGTTTGGACCTCCGTGGCGATTTTCACTCGGAGGTAAAACGCGCGCCCGGCGACCCATGTTCCGGCGCGAGCGGCGCGATCTTGCCAAGCCGTCGTTGCGCGGTAAAAATTCTCTGGTGAGCTAGAGCGACGTCGTCATCTCGAAGAAGGTGTTCGATCCATGTGCTACTCACTCGAAGCGAGCGTTACGGCTTGCATTGGCCTCGCCATCGCAGGCGGCGGCATGGTGGCCAAGGCCGTGACGCATGACCGCCGTATGTTGTTTTTCGCGCTTTTTCCGCTGGTCTTCGCCGTGCATCAGGCGACGGAAGGCGTAGTCTGGTACAGCTGGGATCACCCTTTCGAGGGCGACTCCGCCTTCCGTTACCTTTACACCGTCATCGCCTTCACCGTTTGGCCAGTGCTCACGCCATTCGCGGCCGCTCATGCGGAGACCGATCCCGAGCGGCGGCGCCTATGGCGCATGCTCGGCGGAACAGGCGTGGTTCTCGGCCTTTATCTGATCGTCAAGCTCGCCTTCGCCGATGGCATCCAAATCGCCGTGGTCAAGCACTCGTTGGCCTATACGCCGATGTTCGAGCGCCCGCCGGTGATCGTGCATTTCCTGTATGTCGTCCTGACCGTGGCGCCGCTGGTCTTCAGCGAAAGGCGGTGGCTCGTCGCCTTCGGCGGCGTGGTCTTCGTCACCTTCTTCTGGGCGCTCATGGAGAACCGGCCGGCCTGGTATTCGGTCTGGTGCATGACGGCGGCCGCGTTCAGCCTCATCATCGCCTTCGCCATAGAGCGCGTGCGCGCGCCGCGCTTCGATGGGGTGGAGGCGCCGGGCTGAACTCCCTCGTATGAGGGGGTGAAGCCAAGGGCGCGGCGGCCGGGATCACGCGCGCGCGAAATCGAGATAGAGCGCGCGCAACTGTCGCGCGCACGGGCCCGGAAGGCCGTCGCCCAGAACGCGCCCGTCGATCTCGACGATCGGCAGCACCAGATTCGAGGCGCTCGTCAGAAAGGCCTCGGCCGCGTCATGGGCTTCCGCGACGGCGAACGGCCGCTCCTCGATCGTCAGCGCGCGCCGCTCCGCGAGCGCCAGCACCGAGCGGCGCGTGCAACCGGGCAGGATGGCGCTGGAATTGGGCCGCGTGACGATGGCCCCCGCTTTGGTGACGATGAAGGCGGTGGAGGAGGAGCCCTCGGTCACGAAGCCATCGGCGTCGACCATCCACGCTTCCTGACAGCCGGCTTCGGTCGCAGCCTGCTTGGCCAACACCTGGGCGAGCAGGGCGACGCTTTTGATGTCGCGCCGCGCCCAGCGCAGGTCCGGGACAGTCACGACCTTGATGCCCTTTTCGGCGTAGGGGGAGGCAAGGATGTTCTTCTTCTGCGCGAAGCCGACGAGCGTCGCTCTGACGCCTTTGGGAAAAGAGAAATCGCGCTCCGCCGCGCCGCGCGTAATCTGCAGATAGACCAGTCCCTCCCGGATGTCGTTGCGGGCGATGAGCGCCTCTTGGATCTCGACGATCTCCGCCATGGAGACGGGACTTTCGAGCCGCAGCTCCTGGAGCGAGCGTTCGAGCCGGGCGACGTGGGCTTCATTGTCGATGAGCTTGCCGTCGATGACCGCGGCGACCTCGTAAACGCCGTCGGCGAAGAGAAAGCCGCGGTCGAGGATGGAGATCTTGGCGTCTTCGAGCGGCGTGAAGAGGCCGTTTACGTAGGCGATGTCGGGCAAGGGGAGGGGCTCCGGTTCGTTCCGCGATGCAACTTGTGCAACTGAGTCGGCGCCGTCAACCGCGACGCACAAGACATTTTGCTCCTATTCCCGTGCGGAGCGCCGATATAATCTCGAACGGAATAGCGTTTCCAGTTCAGCAAATTCCGCCGCATCGCATAATTTTGCAGGAGGCGCGGAGCGCATCGTGGGCGAGGAGATCAAGGCCGCAGGCTTTACAGAGGCCGACAAGGCGCGCTTCGTCGCGCGCCTCGCCGAGGAGACCGCGATCGCCCGCGCGCTTTACGAGGCGGGCCGTTTCTCCCGCGCCGGACACATGCTCGGTTTCGAGATCGAGACCTGGATTGTCGACCACAATTACTTTCCGGCCTCGATCAATCAGCAACTCCTCGAAACGCTCGCCAACCCGCTCGTCGTGCCCGAGCTGTCGCGCTTCAATCTCGAGCTGAATTGCGAGCCGTTGCCGCTTCGAGGCGACGCTCTAGGGCGCGCCTATGACGCGCTGACGAAAGTTTGGGCGCAATGCAACGATGCGGCGCATCGGCAGGACGCCAATCTCGTGCTGATCGGAACGCTGCCGACGATCCGCGACGAAGATCTCACGCTCGACAATATGTCGCCGCTCAACCGCTATTATGCGCTCAACGCCGAGGTGCTGCGCATGCGCGGCGGGCGCCCGCTGCGGGTGGATATATTGGGCCGCGAGCATCTCGTCTCCGAACATAGGGACGTGATGCTGGAGGCCGCGACGACGTCCTTCCAGGTTCATCTGAAGGCGCCTGCCGATCTCGCCCATCTCTATTACAACGCCTCCATCGCCGCCTCCGGCCCCATCCTCGCCGCCTGCGGCAACGCGCCCTTCCTTTTCGGCAAGACGCTGTGGGAGGAGACGCGCATTCCGCTCTTCGAGCAGGCGGTCGTCGTGCCGGGGCCTTCGCGCGTTTGCATGGGCTCAGGCTTCGCCGAGCGATCGCTTCTCGAGATCTTCGAGGAGAATGCGCGGGATTATGAAGCGTTGCTGCCGATCGCCTTCGACGACCGTCCCGAGGCGATGCGCCATCTTCGCCTGCACAATGGCGTCATCTGGCGCTGGAACCGGCCGCTGATCGGCTTCGACGAAGATGGCGCGCCGCATCTGCGTGTCGAGCATCGCATTCTGCCGGCGGGCCCGAGCTTCGTCGATATGATGGCGAACGCCGCGCTCTATCTCGGCCTTACGCGCGCGATCGCGCTTGCCGGCGGCAATGGCGCGGGCGGGCTTTCCTTCGAGGACGCCCAGCGGAATTTCTATTCCTCGGCGCGACTGGGCCTCGACGCCGTGCTTTATTGGCCGGACATTGGCGAGATTGGCGCGGACAAATTGCTGCTCGAACGCTTGATCCCCGCAGCGCGTGCGGGGCTCGCCGATCTCGGCGTCGACGATCCGCGCGGCTTCCTGGATGTGATAGAAGCGCGCGTGCGGTCGCGCCAGACGGGCGCGGCCTGGCAGCGCAAGGCGCTGGAGGCCAATGGCGGCGATCTTTTCGCCCTGATGGCGGCTTATTGCGAAGGGCAGCGCAGCGGCGCGCCCGTGCATGAATGGGACTTGTGAGAATGGATGCAATCGACGCGCCCTGCGCCGTGATGAACCGACTGCCCGAGGGTTTTCTCGACTGCCCCGCGGAAAAGCTCATCGATATATTGCCCGGCCCAACGCTCTTCGACCTCCCGGGCCACGATCCGCATCCCCTGTTCGTCTCCACACTGCTGCATGGCAATGAGTATAGCGGGCTCGCCGCCATGCAGTCGGTGCTGCGCCGGCACGCGGCGCGCGGCTTGCCGCGCGCGCTGCTGTTCTTCGTCGGCAATGTTCGCGCGGCGGCGGCCAATGTGCGCACGCTCCCCGACCAGCTCGACTATAATCGCGTATGGCCCGGCACGCTTTATCCGGGAGACCCGCAGGCTCTTCAGGCGCGCTGGATTTACGACTATGCGGCGAGACGCGGACTCTTCGCCAGCATCGACATCCACAACAACACCGGCTTCAATCCGCACTACGCCTGCATCAGGACGCTCGAGCCGAAATTCATTGCGCTGGCGCGTCTCTTTTCGCGCATCGTCGTGCATTCCCAGCGGCCTGTCGGGACGCATGCCGCGGCCTTCGCCGATCTCTCCCCGGCGCTCACAGCCGAGTGCGGCAAGGCCGGCGCGGGCTCCGCGACCGAACATGCGATCGAGCTCGTCGAGGCGGCGCTCTCCATCTCGCATTTGCCCGATCATCCGCCTGCGCCGCAGGACGTGGAGCTTCTGCGCACCTATGCGATCGTGAAGCCGCCGGCGGAAGCGAGCTTCTCCTTCGACGGAACTCCTGCGGATTTCATGTTCCGGGGCGACATCGACCATATGAATTTCAGCGAGCTCGCACCGGGAGCGAGCTTCGGAAAGGCGCGGGCGGGCATGAGGCTCGACATTCTGCCGGGCGAAGGCGACGAGAGGCCTCCGGGCGATTATTTCGATTATGCGGATGGCGACATACGGCTGTCGCGCTCAGCCATTCCCGCGATGCTCACCGTCGATCCGCGCGCTGTGAAGCTGGATTGCCTGTGTTACTTGATGCACAAAATCGACCTCCACGGCGAGCGGCTGTAGCAGGCCGTGGCGCAACCACTCAGCGAAAAGCAGGCTTTTCGCGAGCCTCAGGAACATGCCGCCATCCTCCAAGGTTTCAGATCGTCTGTAACTCCGGCTGGAGGAATGCGAAATGATCGAGATCATGCCCGGGAGCGAAGGTAATGTTCTTGGGCTGAAAGCCACCGGCAAGCTCACTCACGCCGACTACCAGGAAACGATCAAGCCTCAACTGGAGTCACGCCTGGCGGAGCACGGTCCTTTGAAACTGGTCTTTCTCATGGACAGCAGCTTCTCGGGATGGGACTGGCGCGCCGCCTTGGATGACGCATCCCTCGCATTCCGCCATCGCGCTGATTTCAGAAAGCTGGCGGTCATAGGCGGGCCCGCCTGGGCGGCGGGGGCGGCCAAGCTCGCGAGCGCGCTCATGAAGGGAGATATCCGTATCTTTCCGCAAGAGAAGCTGGACGAAGCCTGGGAGTGGGCGCGCGCCTGAGCGCGCGCCGCCCAAGCTTTATTGCGCGCGCTTCACCGCCGGCGGCGCCCAGCGGCCATCGAGCGCCTGAGGCTTCGGCGCGTAAAGGCGCATCGTAAGGCTTTCCTCGCCGCTGGCTGGCGCGGGGAGCCAATTCGACTCCTTATCTGGGCCGGGATTGGCGTTCTGGATGTAAAGGTCGAGCGAGCCGTCGGGGTTGTATTTCAGCGGATCGCGATCGCCGATCGCGAAGCGGTTGATCGGGTTGGCGATCTGAAACCCCTTCTCGTCATACATGGTCACGGACCAGAAGGCCTCGACCGGAGGCAGTTCGCTCTTGGCGAAGCGCAGCACATATTTGTTTTCGCCCCTGAGTGGCTTGCCGTCGCTGTCTACGAGATTAAGCGGGTAGATCGCGTCCTCGGGCTGGTTCGCGCCGAGGCCAACCTGCGCCACGATGGCGCGCTTCAAGTAATAATTGCCGTAAACGCCCATGGTGGTCGTGTTCATCTGCCAGCCGTTGACGACCTGCGCGAGCGTCGGTTTCTTGGCGTTCATCTCGGCGAGCGCGTCGACCCGCGCCTTGTCGAGCGCCTGCTTGACATTTTCATCGAGCTTCTCCGCATCGAAGCTCTTGCCGGGTTCGATGCCGATCCGCTTCAGCCGCGCGATCTGTGACCAGTCGGTCACATGCGGGGGATTGATCTTCATGAGCTCGGCGCCATAGGCGAGGAATTTCGCCGCCGGCATGTTGTCGACCTGCTCCATGGGCGGCGTCTTCATGTCGACGCTCGGATCCGCCTTGAAGGCGACGGGCTTTGCAGCCTTGCCGAAGCGGGAGAGGGGGGAGAGCTTGTAGCCGTCCTGCACCGCGTGAACGGCGTCGTAGTCCTTGGGCCCGTTGGTTTGCGTGCGGCCGATGACCCAGACGTAGGGCGTCGGCGCGTCGATTCTCTCCACGTCCTTCGGCAGCTTGCCTTTCCAGCCCTGCGGGACGATCGCAAAATTCGCGGCGCCCGCGCCGCTCGTGCGCTTGCCGGGAACGGCGAAAACGTCGGTCCACATATCGAGTAGCGGCAGCAGGTAATAGCGGCCCTTTGTGTCCGGCGCCGACATGATCACCGGCTCTTTCGTCAGATCGAGCCAGGCGATCGAATAGAGCGTGTCGAAATTCGGCCGCACGACATCGCGGAAAGCGGCCGGGGGATACTCGCGCACATGGGCGAATTCGTTCATGGGCCCCGCGCCGGGCTTTCCGCCCGGCTCGACATTGGTCATGACCTTGCGAGTCACGTCCATCGTTACGAGCGGGTAAAGATAGGTGTAGGCCTCCTTGCCGATCTCATAGGCGACCTGCTCCGAGATTGTTTCGGCGCGTCCGGGGCTGCTGAAAGCCGTGATGACGAGGACGGCGGCAACGAACTTTGATGCAAATTTCATTATGAACCTCCCGTGGGGTCGCTCCCAGGCTGCTCCCTTTGCATTTCAGCATAACCACGTACAACAGCTAAAGCATGAACGTCGCGATAATCGGCGCATGCAGCGAACCGAGCACCGGGTCTTGCGCGAAGACTTCGTCCTGCAGCCCTTCATTGAGGATGCGGGTCTCGCGCCACGCCGCCGCGAGCGAGGGCGACGCGAGAATGTGGTCGATGAGCTTGGGCCTTCCGGCGTGCATCACCGTGAAGCGGCGCTCACCCTCCACGCGCTCTTCGAGCGGCGCCAGCGCCCGCGCGCCTTGCTGCAGCTCGTTGTCGCCGCCGCGCAGCAGCCGGGTCGGCGCGTCATATTCGTCGGCGTTGAAGTCGCCGCAAATGGCGATGCGGGCGTCGGGCTCGGCGTCGAAAAGCGTCTCGACGAAGAGCCGCGCCTCCAGCGCCTGTCCCTCGCGCTTTTGCGCCGCGACGAACTGGCCCTCGATTTGCGATTTGCTGGAGCCTTCGCCGCGCGCCGTCGCGACAGGCGCGGGGCGGGGCGCGCGTAAATGCAGGTCGATCACATGCAGCCGGGCGCCCGTCGGCAATTCGATCGCGGCGTAGAGCAGGGGCCTGTCCCATTCGATGACGATGGGGGCGGGCTCGGCGTCGTCCTCCCGCGGCGGCGGCCAGGCCCAGCGTGCGACAATGTCGTGATGAATCTGCCGCGCCCGCCGTATCGGCCATCTGCTGAGGATCGCGAGATTATGCACGTCGGCGGGCGCGCTGGTTCCCGGCCGCACGGTCGCGGCGCGGAAATAAGCTGCATAGGGCGTCCCCGCGAGGAGACGATCGAGGGCCAGGAATTCGCGCGGACTGTGCTTGTGCGGCTTTTGCGCGCCGACCTCCTGGAGGCACAGGATATCCGCGTCGATCGCCAGGAGGAGGGGAAGCAGGACCGCGCGGCGCTTGTCGAAGTCGCCCTGATGCGTGGCGGACCAGTCGAGATTTTCCAGGTTGAAGGTCGCAAGCCGCATATCCATCATCCGATTTTCGCCCTCCCTGCCGGGCTCGCGCTTGGGCCCGAATTCTCTTCGCTGACGCAAGGATAACGCGCCTTGCCCCTCGACGGCGGCCGAGTTTGCCGTCTACTATTCGGCAGGTCTTCGTCACCCGTGTGGAGCTTCCATCCTTGTCGCTTTTCGACGGAATTCCTTTTTTCGCCGGGCTCGATCCCTCCCGCGCGGAAAGCTTCGGCCGCCAGTGCGTGCGTAAGCGTTACTCCGAGGGAGAGCTTGTTCTCGACTTCGATGATTCTTCGACCGACGTTTATTTCATCGTCAACGGCGACGTGCGCGTTCTCGTCCGCACGGCCTCGGGCAAGGAAATGATCCTGGGCGATTTCGGGGCCGGCAAATTCTTTGGGGAAATGGCGGCGATCGACGGCGCCAAGCGTTCGGCCAACGTCACGGCGCTCACCAACGCAGAGCTTTTGCTCGTGCCGCCCACGGCCTTTCGCGAGATCGTCCTGCACTCTCCGCAGATCGCTGAGCGGCTTCTGCGCCTTCTCACCTCTCGCGTGCGCGAACTTAATGTGCGGCTTTTCGAGCGCTCCGTGCTCGATCTGCGGCATCGCCTTTATTCCGAGCTTCTCCGCATGTCGGCGCCGCGCAAGGGACATGAGGGACAGGCTATCGTCTCGCCGCCGCCGTACCAGCACGACCTCGCCGCCCGGATCGGTTGCCGCCGGGAGCAGGTCAGCCGCGAGCTTAGCGCCATGGCGGATGAGGGGCTCGCCGAAAAAGTCCGCGGCGGTTTGGTGCTCCTGCAGCCGGGCGTGCTCGAGCAGCGCGTGCGGGAGGCAATGAACGCGGGCGAGTGACGCTCGTGCGGCAACGCACAGGCATAGGCCCCGCCCTCTCTCTAATGTGACATCGCTCATCGAAGGCAAGCGTTCGACGAGCGTTGCGACAAAGGAGAGTTCTATGGTTCCCCGATTGACGCCGATCCAGCGCTGCGTGGAAGTCGCGGGGCTAAAGCCGAATGAGATCATGCTCGGCGTGAACCTGAGCGAGAAACACGAACGAATGCTCGCAAAGTATCGTCGCGCCCGGCGCTCCGACGCCGTCGCCCGTGCGAAGATCGTCACAGACCTTCGCGACGCCGTAAGCCGGGGGGCGACGGGAGAGGCTGCGGACCTGCTGATCGTGCTGCGGCGGCTCCTCGCTTCCGATCCGGCTGGGCTTGCCGATCGGCGCGGGGTCTGGACGGCGCGCCGTCCATGCGCCCGGCCCAGGGATCGACCCAGCTGGAGCGGGCCAAGCGGGATTATTGCGCTTACGGGCGGGGGCGCGTGCGAAGTAGTTACGCTACGCGCCCTCGAAGCGCGCTGTGGTTCTGCTGCAACACCAGCTGATTGTTTCTAGGCTGGTTTCGGAAAGAAGCTGAAGCGAATCAGGCTCACTGAATTGAAAATACACTATTAATCAAGGCTTAGCTTTGCGGCGAGCGGAAAGCTTCAACGTTTCTGCTTGCTTGCCGTGAGGCGGCGTTTGAGTCAGCCTCCCTGCGACTGGGGAAGGCTCGTCCATCCGGGGGCAGGCGTTGTCTTTTTTACGATACGTATCCATGAACGTTCTGGGCGGCGTCTGCGCCCTCGTTGCGCTTTGCGCGTCCGCTTCGGCGCAGGACATTCGCGCCGAGCGCGACCGCCTCGCAAGCTACATTCAGGCGCACCCCGAGGATTACGAGTCGACCTACCGCTTCGTGGTCTTGACCACCGAGTTGCGCGACTATGAAGCCGGCATCGGCGCGCTCGAACGGGTGCTGATGTTCAATCCGAACCTCAGTCGCGCCCGCAAGGAGCTGGGCTTCCTTTACGCACGGCTCGGCGCGTGGGAGGTCGCGGCCGAGCATTTGCGCGCCGCAAAGGCGGCCGGCGATCTCGACCCGATTCAGATTGCGCAGATCGACGCGCAGCTTCCCGACATCGAGAAGCAAACGCAAGCGAGCCGCCTTTCGGTGCGAATCCATACGGGTCTGCGGGCGCAGTCGAACGCCAATTATTTCCCCGCCAGCAATCTCTTCCAGGTCGGCGGAATAGGACTGGGCTCCACAGCGCCGCGCAAAGGCGACATGAACGCCTTCCAGCTCGTGCTCGCCGCGCATGATTGGGAGTTCGGCAATCAGCGTGGCGACCAGCTCGAAACGCGCGTCACAGCCTATGCGACCGAGCAGTTCAGCCTGCCGCAATATAGCGTCGCCCTCTTCACCGCCACGGTCGGCCCGCGCTTCTTCGTGCCGCAGACGATGGTGCAAAGCCTGTCGGTGCGGCCTTATCTGACCGGCGCCGTTTCCATGCTCGGCTCGAACAACTACCTCAACGCCGGCGGCGCCGGCGCGAGCGTCCGGGTGGAGCTTGCTCCCGATGTCTACCTGGAGCCCGGCGCCGAATGGCGCGGCCTAGGGGTCCAACCCGTCCGCGGCGTTTTTGGGCCGTCGCCCTTTCAGACGCTGTCGACCCTCGCAACCGGCGACGTCGCAACGGGGTATCTGCTCGGGTCCTATCGCCTGCTCGATGACGTGCGGCTCGATGGCCGCGTCGCCTATTCGCGCGCCACCGCGGGCTATGCCGCGCAAAGCTCCGATCAGGTCGACGTGCAGGCCATGCTGCGGGTCGAAGTCGATCCGCCCCACCCGATGATCGCGCGCCGCTGGACCATCGCCCCCTATGCCCGCTTCACCAATCTGGCCTTCGACGCCGCCAACCCTCTCGTCAATCCCTTCGTCGCCCGCCGCGACACTGCTTGGAACTACGGGGTCGTGCTGGACGCGCCGGTCACCGAGACCTTCGGTTTCGCGGGCAATCTCGAATTTATGCGCAACGATTCCAACCTGCCGAACTTCAAGACGCAGAATGTCTCCGTGTCCTTCGGCCCGACGGCGAAATTCTAGGGGAGGGGCGCCATGAAGAATGTCTCTATTCTTGCGCTTGCGGCCGTTGGCGCATTTGCTTGCTTACCCGCCAACGCTGAAAAGGTCGGCAATGTCGGCGCTGTCAACGTCGCGGCGCATGGCACGCCGCCGGGCGCTGCGAAACGCCCTCTCTCTGTCGGCCTCGGCGTCGAGAAGCGCGAGAGGATCGAAACCGCCGCGGAAGGCAGCGCGCAGATCGTCTTCAATGATTCTTCCACGATGACCGTCGGCCGCAACAGCTCGGTCGTCATAGATGACTTTGTTTACAACGGCTCGGGCGGCAGCCAGGGAGTCAGCGTCGCCAAGGGCGTTATGCGCTTCGTGGGCGGGGGCGTGAGCCACGGATCGGGGGCCAATTTCAAGACGCCGACGGCCTCGATCGGCGTTCGGGGCGGTTCGTTCATGGTGCTCCTGGGTGGAGAATGCGAGGCGCTCGTCTACCATCAGAACGGCGTGACCGAGGTCGCGGGGGTTCAGGGGGATTCTCAAATTCTGAACCGGCCGGGCTTCGGCGTTTGCGCGCGGAGCAGCGGCGTCTCCGAGCCCTTCCGCGTGCCGCCGGAAATCGTCGCGGCCATGAACGCGCAGATGGCGAGCCGCGGCGGACAGTCCGGCGGCGCCAAGAAGAAACCGAACAACGAAGAAGCCGATCTTTTGCTCGGCCACGATCGCGCGCCGTCTATCGAGCAGCCGCCGGGCCTCGACGCATTGGGGCCGGTCTGGGCAGGAAACGCCATTGTTCGGAGCCAGGCTAACGTCGAAAATCAGCCGTTCCCGCCGCCGCCAGAGGCCCCGTCGCTGCCAGAGGTTCCGAACCCGCCTGGTTTTTTCCCTGGGGGACGCGACTAGCGCAGGACGTTGGCGGCCAGCTCGCGGGCTGATCGACCGGCCGAGTCCGAAATGCTCAAACGCAAGCACGTATTTCTCTTCGCAACGCTCGTCGCCGGGGCGCTCGTGCTGCCCTGGGGCGCGCTGCAGCCGCGCGCGCTCGACGACTTGCGCAATCTTGTCTTCGACAATTTCCAGCGCGCCGCGCCGCGCGCCTATGACCCCGACGCGCCGACGCGGGTGGTCGGCGTCGACGAGGAAAGCCTCAAGGCCTATGGCCAATGGCCCTGGCCGAGAACGCGCGTCGCCGCGCTGGTCGATCGTCTGCGCGAGCTGGGGGCGGCGGCCATCGCCTTCGACTTCATCTTCGCGGAGCCCGACCACGCCAGCGCGCGCATGCTCGCCGAGGCGTTGCCTGATCCAAAGCTGCGCGCGGATGTCTCGAAGCTCGTCGCGAAGGCGCCCGACAACGACGCTGTTTTCGCAAATGCGCTGGAGAGGGCGCCTGTCGTGCTCGGCGCCACGCTCGCGCTCGACGGCGTCGGGGAGTTCCCCGCGAAGGCGGGCTTCGCCGCGGCGGGCGATGATCCGGCGCCTTTCCTTTATTCCTTCCCGGCCGTTGTCCTGCCATTGCCGCGGCTGGTCGGAAACGCACGAGGCCTCGGCGCGACCAATTGGGCGCCCGACCGCGATCTCGTGGTGCGCCGTGTGCCGCTGCTTACCCGAGTCGGCGCGGCGATGGCCCCCTCTCTCGCGCTCGAAGCCTTGCGCGTCGCGCAAGGCGAGCAGAGCATCATCGTCCGCTCGTCCAACGCCAGCGGCGAGACCGCTTATGGCGCGCGCACCGGCGTCAATACCCTTAAGGTCGGGGCCTTCCAGATCGCGACCGGCCCCAACGCCGATGTGCGGCCGCGTTATAGCCACAGCGCGCCGGCGCGCGACATTTCCGCCAAGTCGGTGCTCGAGGGCAAGATCCCGCGCGAGGAGATCGACGGCCGCATCATTTTCGTCGGCGCGCTGGCAGTGGGGCTCGGCGACGTTCGCGCCACGCCGCTGGAGCCAGTGGTCCCCGGCGTCGACGTCCACGCGCAAATCGTCGAATCGCTGACGAGCGGGGCCTTGCTGTCGCGGCCCGATTGGGCGCCCGGCCTGGAATATATCGTCGCGATCGCCGCCTTCGCCGTGATCATGCCGCTGCTTTTCGCGGCGTCGCAGCTGGCGTCGGCGGCCTTTGCGGCGCTGGCCATCGGCGCTTTCTTCGGTGGCTCTTTCTATTTATTTGAAACGCAAGGGCTTTTGCTCGATCCCGCCTATCCGAGCCTTGTCGTCGGCGGCGCTTACGTCATCGGAGCGGTGACGTTGTGGCGCACGGAGATCATGGCGCGCCGTCAAGTGCGTCGCGCTTTCGGCAAATTTGTCGCGCCCGCGGTCGTCGATCGCATCGCCGAACACCCCGAGCGCCTCACGCTGGGCGGCGAAACGCGCGAGCTCACCGTGCTTTTCTCGGATTTGCGGAATTTTTCGGGCCTCTCCGAGGGCATGGGCGCGCGCGAGCTCACGCAGTTCATGAACGACTATCTGACGCCCATGACGGACGCCATCCTCGAATGCGACGGCACGGTGGACAAATATATGGGCGACGCCATTCTCGCCTTCTGGAACGCCCCGCTCGATGTCCCGGGTCATCCGCGCAGGGCGGTCGAGGCGGCGCTGCGCATGCGGTCGGAAATGGCGGCCTTCAATGCGCGCCGCGCGGCGCTGGCGCGGGCGGGCGGCCGTCCACACATGGAGGCGGCCATGGGGCTGGGATTGAACCTCGGTCCTTGCAGCGTCGGCAATATGGGGTCGATCCGCCGCTTCGACTATTCCATCCTCGGGGACAATGTGAATCTGGCGTCGCGGCTGGAGGGAGCGAGCAAGGCTTTCTCGACCGACATCATCGTTTCGGCGGCGGTGAAGAATGCCGTTCCGGACATGGCTTGGCTCGATCTCGGCCGCATCGTCGTCGTGGGGAGGAGCGAGCCGACCCATGTCTTCGCGCTCGCGGGCGACGCGCAAATGGTCAATTCCCAGTTGTATATGCGCTGGCGCACGGCGCATGAAGCCATGCGGGAAGACTATGAGTCGGGCCGATTCGACGCCGCGGCCGAGCGCGCGGCGGAACTGGCCCGATCCCTGCCCGGCGCCTGGCCTGCGCTCTATCTGTCGATGGAAAAACGGTATTTGGCGCTCGAGAGGCAAGACTTGCAAGAAGGTTGGTCTTCGGTATGGAATCTCGCGAGCAAGTGACCAGCGCGCCTAATTTAAAAGCTTGGAGCGCATTCTTATCGCGAAGGTCTGTCAACTTTTGCGGAATGCGCTCTAGCGCCGTCTTGCGCCCCTGCGTCTCAACCAGACAATACAGAAAGACCGCCGCCAGCGCATGACAGAAACAATCGTCGAAAAATACTGGGCTCTGATCGCGTCGCGCCACGACGCCGAGGCTTTCGCGACGCTCGACGCCGCCTATCGCGAGCCGCAACGCGCCTATCACGCATGGGGACATATCGTCGATCTGCTCTCGAAGCTCGATGCGCTGGCGCACTTGGCTGCGCGCGCCGATCTCGTCGCGGCGGCGATCTTCTGGCACGACTCGGTTTATCTTACGCGTGACCCGGACGGGCGCCCGCGGACCGATCCGGAAAATGTGCGCGCCAGCGCCGCCCTGTTCGAGTTCCACTCGAAATTCGACGATATCGAGGGCCTGGCGGTCTATGATCTCATCATGGCGACGGCGAACCACATGAAGGTCAAGACGCCTCCCGAACATTATCCCGGCTTCTCGCGCGACCTCGATTTCTTCCTGGATCTCGACCTGTCGTCGCTTGCGGCGCCCTGGTCCGTGTTCGAGAGAAATCTCGACGATATTCACTTCGAATACGGCTGGGTTCCCGAGCGCGCCTTTTATCTCGGCCGCATGCAGATGCTGGAAAGCTTCCTCGCCGCGGGCGAGAGGCTTTATCGCCTGCCCCAGACGCGCGCCTTCTGGCTCGCGCAAGCCCGCGCCAATCTGCTGCGCGCACGGGTCGATTTGCAGGAAAGGCTCGCGCGTCCCGCATCCGCTTGAGGCTATTCGATCCGGATGCGGCCGTCGATCGTGGGCGCGATTGTTTGCGCCTTTTCGATCGTTTCCATCACCACCGACGAGAGCGAGGGCGCTTCGTCGTCGGTGACGAGCGGCTTGCCGCGCAAGAAGGCCTCATAGCCGTCCTTGCCGGCGGCGAGATAATCGTTGGTCGCCACCTTGTAGAGCCGGGCGTCTTCGAGCGGCGCGCCGCCCACCTCGACGGAGACGAGGCGAGAGCCGGGAACCGCGTCGCGCCGCACGATGATACGGGCGCCGGAAATTTGCGCGAAACGCCCTGCGTCCTTGCCAAGCATCCTGAGGCTATTTTCGAGGACCGCGCGCAGCTCGGCGCCGCGCAGCTCCAAGGTGACGAGCTTGTTGTCGAATGGCAGGGTCGCAACGACCATCTTGCGGGTGAGCTTCGCTCCCGGCTCCAGAACCGCGTCGCCCCTGATGCCGCCGCCGTTCATGATCGCGACCTCGGCGCCGGCTTTTGCGCGCATGGCGTCGGCGATGAAATTGCCGATCGCCGTCTCCTGCCCACGCACGCTCGCCTTGCGGCTGTCGAGCTGCGTCTGCGTGACGCCGATGAGGTGATCGAGATCCTTGTCCATGTTCGCCTGATATTCCACGACGCGGGCGGCGACGGCGGCGTCAGGCTTGGCGTCGGCGGTGTCGATGATACGGAACTTAGGAGTCCAGGCAACTTTGCGTGTTTCGCCGTCTTGCAGCGAAATGGCGAGATCGATCGCGACGAGCTGCGCGCCGTCGGCCTGCGTCTCCGCGATCGCGGCGCGGCCGTCATAGGCGACGAAAAGATTGTGGTCGTGGCCGGACAGCACGATGTCGATGAGCCCGCTCTTGGCGAGGCGCAGATCGTCCTGCCACTCGGAATGTGTGACGACGACGACGAGGTCGGCGCCCTCGTCGCGCAGCCGCTGCGCCTGCGACCGCGCGGTCTCCAATGCGGGAGAAATCCGTAAGGAGCCCGTGTTGGAGCGTTTGGCGGACTCGTCCTCCGTGAGGCCAAAGACGCCGATCTTCACGCCGTCGAAGTCGAAAATCTTGCTGTCCGCGAAGCCCGCGAGAAGCTTGCCACCTGCGTCCCGCAGATTGGCGGCGAGGCGCGCCGCCTGCAATTCAGACATGCGGGCGCGAAAAATATCTTCGCCGAAATCGAATTCGTGATTGCCGGGCGTGAAGACGTCGATCTTGGCGCGATTGACGAGATCGACGATATGCGCCCCCTTGTCGAGGCTCGACATGAGCGAGGGCGAGATCGTGTCGCCGGCAAGCGCAACGAGCACATTCCTGGCTCTCGCGCGCTCCGCATTGAGAGCGCCCGCCACGCGCGCAAAGCCGCCGCGGCCGTTCTTCTCGGCCATCTCGTAGATGTCGCTGAAGACGACGAGCGTGGCGTTCACAATACGCTCCGCGGCTTGCGCTGGCGGGGCGGCGAGGAGGAGGGCGAGCGAAAGGGCGTGCAGGCGTTTCATTGTCTCACGTTCTCCTTCTTCGGTGACATGGATAATACATGTCGCCATCGTCCGAAAGGCGGCTCTCCCCGAGCCTGGCGCGCTTTCCGCTCGCATGGATTCATGCGAGCGACAAGAAATCGCGCCAAATCAAGAATTGAGCGCATTCTTTATCGCTAAAGTCTGTCAACTTTTGCGGAATGCGCTCTAAACGCAAAAAGAAGCGGCGCCCGTGGGCGCCGCTCCATGCTTGCTTGGGGGGTAGATCAATAGTTGTAGGCGCGTTCGCCGTGATCCGTGATGTCCAGGCCCTCGCGTTCCTGATCGGGCGCCGGACGCAGGCCGACGACGATGTCGACGACCTTGTAGAGGATCGCGGAGCCGATGCCCGAGAAGAGCAGCGTCGCGATGACCGCCGTGCCCTGCGCCTTCATCTGGGTCGCCATGTCATACGCGCCGGCGTAGGTCTCGAGATTGGTGTAGTCGGTGATGCCGACGCCGCCGAAGTCGGGATTGACGAGCAGACCGGTCGCAAGAGCGCCGGTGATGCCGCCGATGCAGTGCACGCCGAAGACGTCGAGCGCGTCGTCGTAGCCGAGCTTCTTTTTCACGATGTCCACGAAGAAGAGGCAGATCGGCGACACGGCGAGACCGAGCACGATCGCGCCCATCGGGCCGGCGAAGCCGGAAGCCGGCGTCACGGCGACGAGGCCGGCGACGGCGCCGGTGATGAGGCCTAGGAGCGAGGGCTTACCCTTCAGCCGCCATTCGACGAACATCCACGACAGGCCCGCCGCTGCGGTCGCAACCATGGTGTTGACGAAAGCGAGCGCCGTCGTGCCGTTCGACTCGAGGTTCGAGCCTGCGTTGAAGCCGAACCAGCCGACCCACAGCAGCGAGGCTCCGATCATCGACATCGTCAAAGCGTGCGGGGCCAGCACTTCCTTGCCGTAACCGATGCGCTTGCCGACCATGATCGCGCCGACGAGGCCCGCGATGCCTGCGTTGATGTGGACGACCGTGCCGCCCGCGAAGTCCAGCGCGCCCTTGCCGGCGAGCCAGCCGACATTGGCGGCGATCTCGTCGATCTTCGCCTGCGCGGCCGCCTTGGCGGCTTGGTCGGGAGCTGCGGCGAGCTGCGTGGCGGCGTCGACCAGCGCGTTCGGGTCAGCCACGCCCCAAACCCAATGGGCGATCGGGAAGTAGATGAAGGTGACCCAGAGGGTGGTGAAAAGCAGCACCGCCGAGAACTTCATGCGCTCGGCGTAGGCGCCGATGATGAGGGCAGGGGTGATCATGGCGAAGGTCATCTGGAAGACGAAGAAAGCGTATTCCGGAATGACGTGGCCGGGGGTGAAGGTGGGCGCATTGGCGGAAGCGGCGACGCCTTTCAGAAACACCTTGTTGAGGCCGCCGATATAGTGGTTCAGCGCGCCGCCGTCGCCGAAGGCGAGCGAGTAGCCGTAGAGCGCCCAGATAACGCCGACGAGCGAGACGATCGCGAAAGTCTGCGTGAGCAGCGACAGCATGTTCTTGGTGCGCACAAGGCCGCCATAGAACAGCGCGAGGCCAGGAATGGACATCATCAGGACGAGCAGCGACGAGGTCAGCATCCAGGCCGTGTCGCCGGGGTTCGGCGTGGGATCATTGCCGGCGAAGGCCGGCCCCGCCAGCGCGACGAGCGCCGCTCCCACGAGGATCGAAGCCGGGAACGCGCTTCGAGACGAAAGAAGTTTCATGTAGGGAAGCTCCTGTTTCCTGGGGAGTGGGCGATCAGAGCGCGTCGACGTCGGACTCGCCGGTGCGGATGCGGATGGCGCGTTCGAGCGGGCTGACGAAGATTTTGCCGTCGCCGATCTGGCCGGTACGGGCCGTGGAAGTGATCGCCTCGACGACCTTTTCCGCGTGGTCGGCGGGGATCGCGACCTCGATCTTGAGCTTTGGCAAGAAACTGATGGCGTATTCCGCCCCGCGATAGATTTCCGTGTGCCCCTTCTGCCGTCCGTAGCCCTTGACTTCCGTCACGGTGAGGCCGTGAACGCCGATGTTCGTCAGCGCGTCGCGAACCTCATCGAGCTTGAACGGCTTGATGATCGCTGTCACGATTTTCATCTGCCAATCCTGTTTGTTATCGACCCCTTGGACGGGCGCCGCTTCTTTCAAGCGGAACGCCGCAGCGGCGCGGTCGTTGGAGAGAGCGCTCACACGCTCGGCGCAATTCTTTCAAATGCCGTGCCAGCGGCTTCTGCGCCCCGAAAAACATGGGGATTTGCAGGAAATGCGAAACCCTCCCACTAGCGGCCGAGCGCCGCTTCGAACGCCAATTTCAGTGAGAAAAGCTTAGACTCCGGGGGAGAGTGCGGAAATTGCACAGCCGAAGACGCTTGCGCGCAGGGCGCCTAGAAGATTGGCAGGCGCCTAAATATTATCGCGCAAACGGATCAGCCCTTCCTGCGCCGCCGAAGCGAGCAGCTGCCCGTCGCGGGAATAGATCCGGCCGAGGGTCAGGCCGCGCGCATGCGAGGCCGCGGGGCTTTCCTGGACATAAAGCAGCCAGTCGTCGACGCGCCCTGGCTCGTGAAGCCAAAGCGCATGATCGAGGCTCGCAACCTGGATTTTCGGATCGAAAATATTGCGGCCGTGCACGGCGAGCGCCGTGTTGAGCAGCGTCATATCGGAAAGATAGGCGAGGATCGCCGTATGGAGGGCCTGGTCCCCGGGAAGCGGTCCCTGCATGCGGAACCAGATTTTTTGTCCTGCGGCGCCGGGCGCGACAAGCGTTTCCGGAGCGACGATGCGCATATCGAGCGCGCAGGCGCGCTCCATCCAATGCGCCGAAGGCTGCGGCAGAAAGGCGCGGAAGCGCTCCACGAGCGCGTTGATGGGCTCCAGGCTCTCGGGATCGGGCGCCTCCGGCATGGCGATGGCGTGCGCAAAGCCCTCCTCCCGCACCTGATAGGAGGCGGCAAGCGAGAAAATCGCGCGCCCGCGCTGACTTGCGACGCAGCGGCGGGTGGCGAAGCTTCTGCCGTCGCGAATGCGCTCGACCGCGAAGTCTATCGGAATTTGAGGATCGCCCGCGAGAATGAAATAGGCGTGCAGCGAATGCGCGGGCCGGTCGGCCGGAACGGTTCGGGTCGCCGCGACGAGCGCCTGCGCCACAACCTGCCCGCCATACAGATGCCTGCCGGCCGAGGCTGGGCTATAGCCTCGGTAGCGGTCCTCTCCGAGTTCTTCCAGATCGAGAAGCGCGATGATCTCGCGGGCGGGCGCGCCATCCATGGCGGATGCGTCGCGTCAGTCGATCTGCCGCGCCTCCTCGGGCAGCATGATCGGGATGCCGTCTCGGATGGGATAGGCGAGACGCGCCGAGCGGGAAATAAGCTCCTGGCGTGAGCGGTCATATTCCAGCGTGGTCTTCGTCAAAGGGCAGACCAGAATTTCTAGAAGCCGTGGGTCGACCCTTGTCGCCTCGGCTGCATTCGTCTCATTAACGTTCGAATCGTTATTGTCCGCGCCCGCCTCTATATTATCGGTCATCTTGCATTCCTATATGCGAGAGTAATCTGTCAGTGCCACTGTTGTCCTTCGCCATCGCGCAAAGCCATGTCGAGCCTCGCGAGGGCGACAAGCGTTTCCGCCCGCGTCTTAAGGTCGATGGCTTCGATCAGCGCCTGTTTTTCATTGGCGCCGAAAGGCGACATCATCGCCAGCGCATTGACCAGCGTCTCGGTGGGGGCTGCGTCTATGCTCGCCCAATCGACCTCGAATTTCGAATATTCGGCGAAATTACGCAACATGCCGACCATTGCGTCGCGGTCGACCGCGCTTTCGCCGGCGCCGGGTAAAAGATCGTCCTCGAAACCGTCGTAGCTCACGCGAAACTGCCGGTAAGGCGTCCCCGCCGAAAGCTCCTCGCCGAGGCGAAACCGCGCAATGCCCGTGAGGGTGATCAGATAGCGCCCGTCGCCGGTTTCCGCGAAGCGGGTCAAGCGTCCAGAACATCCGATCCGAAAGAGACGGCGCCCCTGCGCCTCGCCATTTCCGGCGGGCAGAGGCTGGATTATTCCAATGAGCCGGTCGCCCTCGAGAGCCGCGTCGATCATGGCGACGTAGCGCGGCTCGAAGATGTTGAGCGGCAGCTCGCCGCGCGGCAACAGCACCGCGCCCGTCAACGGAAAGACAGGGAGCGTTTCGGGAAGCTCGGAAATGTCCGTATAGGGGCGGTTCATGCTCATGGCGATCTTGCGGCGATGGCGGGCGCCGCCTCTCTTATGAGAAGAGCAAGGTGGAGAGCCGGCGGCGGGCGGCGACGGCCGCTTTGTCCATCGGCCCCCAGGCTTCGAAGAACTGAACCAGCTGCTTCCTCGCCCCGTCGTCATTCCAACTACGGTCCCGTCGGACGATTTCAAGGAGCGCGTCCGCCGCTTCTTGGCGCCTGTCCTTGGCGTTGAGCGCGAGAGCGAGGTCGAAATAGGCCTGGAGGTCGTTGGGGTCGAAATTGATCCGCGCCCCGAGGTCTTCGATTTCGCCCAGATCCTGCGCCGCCGCGGCGTTCTCGATTGCGGCCGTTGCGGCGGCGACGTCCGCATCCTTGCGCGCAGATTCGGGCAGGCGATCGAGAACGGCCCGCGCTGAATCGAGCTGCTCGGCCGCCAAATAAAGGCGCGCGAGCATGGCGAAGGCTTTCGGATTGACGGGCTCCTGGCTCGTGAGCTCCGAAAGCAGCGCGTGCGCCCCGGCGACGTCGCCCTCGTCGATCATCGCCTGAACGGCCTCCATTGCGTCTGCGGCGTCCTCAACCGGGCCGACGAGACGTTCCAGGAAACCTTTAATCTGGCTTTCCGGCAGGGCGCCGACAAAGCCGTCCACGGGCCGGCCGCGCTGAAACGCCACCACCGCCGGGATGGACTTGATGCCCAGCTGACTGGCGACCTCGGGTTCGGCGTCGATGTTCATCTTGACGAGAATGGCCTTGCCCCCGGTCGCGGCGACAAGCCGCTCGATGACGGGCGCAAGCTGCTTGCAGGGACCGCACCAGGGCGCCCAGAAATCGACGAGAACAACTTTCTGCAGCGAGGGTTCGAGCACATCCGAGCGAAAGCGCTCGACCGTCGTTTCGATCGGTTTGGCCGCTCCTGCCGCCATATTCGCCATGTCCGTCATCCGCCGCTCCCCTCTCACTCTTCAACCCGCCCCTCTGACGAAAGTCAGATAGACCGGACGGCGCCCCGCCGCCATCGCTTTGGCCTCATATTTGGTCTGCGTCCAGCCCTCCCAGGGGTTGCGCCAATCCTGCGCCGTTTCCGCCCGCCAGCGGAAGGCGTCATAGGCGCACAGCCGAGCCAGGGTCCAGGCCGCATAATCGTCGATGTCGGTGGCGAAACGCAGCTCGGCGCCTGGCCGCATGACCCGCGCGAGCCGCGCCAGATTTTCAGGCGACACGAAACGGCGCTTGCGGTGGCGGCGCTTTGGCCAGGGGTCGGGATAGAAAAGATAGACGCGGGAGAGGCTCGCGTCGGGCAGACGGTCGAGAACCTCGGCGGCGTCGCCACGGTAGAGGCGAATATTGGTCAGCCCGCGCGCCTCGATGCCGGCAAGGAGCTTCGCCATGCCATTGATGAAGGGTTCGCAGCCTAAGAAGTCGATTTCGGGCTCGCGCGCGGCCGCCTCGACGAGATGCTCGCCGCCGCCGAAGCCGATTTCCAGCCGGGTCTCGCGGCCCGGCCGCAGCGGCAGGGGGGCGGAAAGGTCGAGCGCGAGCTTGGGCAGCAGCTCCGCCATCAGCTCTGACTGATGTTGGCGCAGCGCCTTGCCCTTGGAGCGGCCGTAGAGGCGACGGTGTGGCGGGTGCTCGTTCATGGCGCCGAGATAGCCGCGTCGAGCGTGGAATGGAAGAGCCGGAACAAGGCCGAGAGTCGAGGCCGCGATCAAGTTCTCGAAATTATACCTGCCAAGCGGCGCCGAACCAATTGCGCTTTTTTGCTTTCTTCGTCGGCGGAGGCGTCGATAATTAAGGTTAAAACGGCCTCCTGACGAGAGACCCGCAGAATTACGGTTTCAAAATCTTTTCGAATCCGTCCTCGCGCGCCGCATTTGTATCTTCGTATGGCGTAGAAAACACCAATTAAACGGCGTGCTGTCTTTCACAAATTTCATTGCCGCGAGCAAGACGCCTGCGAGGGCGATCCTGCCTCCTCAACAATCAATCAGCGCGGCGGGCTGATTCCCGCGTAGCGGACTGCGGAGATAGGGCCTTTCGCCGATGCGAAAGGCCCTGCTTTCCATCAAGAGAAATGCGACTTCAGCGCCTCCACGAGGTCCGTCTTCTCCCAGGAGAAGCCGCCATCCGTCTCGGGCGCGCGGCCGAAATGGCCGTAGGAGGACGTACGGGCGTAGATCGGGCGGTTGAGCTGGAGATGCTCGCGAATGCCGCGCGGCGTCAGGCGCATGATCTGCGGCAGAACCGCCTCCAGCCTGTCCTCAGGAACCTGCCCCGTGCCGTGGAGGTCGACATAAATCGACAGCGGCTCGGCGACGCCGATGGCGTAGGAGAGCTGCAGCGTGCAGCGGTCCGCGAGGCCGGCGGCGACGATGTTCTTCGCCAGATAGCGCGCCGCATAGGCGGCCGAACGGTCGACCTTGGTCGGATCCTTGCCCGAGAAGGCGCCGCCGCCATGCGGGGCCGCGCCGCCGTAAGTGTCGACGATGATCTTGCGGCCGGTGAGGCCGGCGTCGCCGTCCGGGCCGCCGATGAAGAATTTGCCGGTCGGATTGACGTGCCACACCGTGTTGTCCGTGATCCAGCCCTCAGGCAGCGCCTCGCGGATGTAGGGCTCGGCGATGCGGCGGATGTCGGCGGGAGAAAGGCTCTCGTCGATGTGCTGATGCGAGAGGACGATCTGAGTCGCCTCTACCGGCTTGCCGTCGACGTAGCGCACCGTCACCTGGCTCTTGGCGTCCGGGCCGAGACCCTTCTCCTTGCCGCTGTGGCGGGCGTGCGCCAGCTTCTCGAGGATTTTATGCGCGTAGTAGATCGGCGCCGGCATGAGATCAGGCGTCTCGCGCACGGCATAGCCGAACATGATGCCCTGGTCGCCGGCGCCTTCGTCCTTGTTGCCGGACGCATCGACGCCCATGGCGATGTCGGCGGACTGTGCGTGCAAGTGGCACTCGTAGTGGGCGTTGCGCCAATCGAAGCCGTCCTGTTCGTAGCCGATGTGCTTGATCGCCCCGCGGGCGGCGGCTTCGATCGCCGCGAAGGCGATCGCCGGGCCGCGCACTTCGCCGGCGATGATGACCCGGTTGGTGGTCGCCAAGGCCT
>DATBRF010000148.1:0-3330 GCA_036560425.1 Methylocystis sp.
ACGAAGCCCGAGGCGCGCAGCGCCGCGCCCTCGTCGCCTATCTCGTCGAGCAGCGTATTGGCCGTCTCCATGTCGTTGAAATCGCCGAGCCCGTCTTGCAGCTCGGCGAGCGCGGCGGAGAATTCCTCGGCATCATCGCCATTTGGAAACAGGCTCTCGAAAAATTCGGCCGCATAGCGCGCTTTCTTCAAGGCGATGCGGACCTGATGGCGCTCCGGGGCCGGAAGATCGGCGAGACCCTTGGCTTTCTCCAACACGCGCCTGCGTAATTTCGTCAGCGCGGCTTGCGCGAAATCCCTCGCCGAGCCCTCTTCCCTCGCCTCCGGCTGCGCGGTCCAGTCGCGCTTGGCGATCGCCTCGCGGAAATCGGCAAGAAAGGCGCGCGCCTCCGGACCGTCGAGGGCCGTTCGCGCGGCGCGATAGGCCTTGGCGCGGCGTGTTTCGATCGCTTCGAGAAGCGCCTCGTAGCTCGGATCGCCATGAAGCAGCGCGCCGGGGCCTTCCAAGAGCATGTCGCGGAAAACGTCCCAGTTGCGCGCCTGCCCGAGAACCGAGGCGAATGTCTTCGCCCTGTCTCGCGCGGCCGCGAGCGTCGGCCCGGAAATCGCGCCGCGGAATGTTCCCGTCGCCGCGCGCAATCGCCGCAGGGCGACGCGCATCTGATGGACGCTTTCGGGCGGCTCCTCAGCGAGAAAGAGCGGCAGATTGGCTTCAAAATGATCGAGCGCGGAGGAAAAGACGCAGACGGCGGCGTCCTCGACCGCGTCGGTCGCGAGCAGCTTCACGGGCCGGGCCTTTTGCGGCTTGGCGGGCGCCTTCACACCAGGAGACGCGCCATGGCGCGCGAGGCTTTCCATGCTTGCTCCATTACTGCTTCAGAAGAATTTTGGCGTCGCGCCGAAGCTGGTCAAGTGCGCCCAGCCGCGAGAAATTGTCGCCCCTTGATTAAGACGTGCGCGCCTGCTTTTTATCGCGGCGCACCATTCTCACCCTTAAGGAGGCATGAGCAAATGTCCGTATGGCCCGTTTATGGTAAAATCACCGGCCCGATCGTTCTGATCGGCTTCGGCTCCATCGGGCGCGGCATCTTGCCCCTGATCGAGCGGCACTTCGACTTCGACAAGAGCCGCTTCACCGTCATCGACCCGGTCGATACGCATCGCCGTCTGCTCGATGAACGCGGCATCGCTTTTCTGAAAGAAAAGCTTACTCCGGAAAACTATCGCGAAGTGCTCACGCCCCTTCTGACGAACGGCGGCGGACAGGGCTTTATCGTCAATCTCTCCGTCGACGTCTCCTCGCTGGCGATCATGAAGCTCGCGCGCGAGCTGAAGGCGCTTTACGTCGACACGGTCGTGGAGCCCTGGCCGGGCTTTTACTTCGACAAGAACAAGGGCAATGAGGCCCGCACCAACTACGCGCTGCGCGAAACCGTTCTCGAGGAGCGCCGCAGGAACCCCGGCGGCACCACCGCGGTCTCCTGCGCCGGCGCCAATCCGGGCATGGTGTCCTGGTTCGTCAAGCAGGCGCTCGTCGACATCGCGAAGGATACGGGCGTCTACGACAAGGAGCCCGCGACCCGCGCCGAATGGGGCGCGCTGGCGCAGAAGCTCGGCGTGAAGGGCATCCATATCGCCGAGCGCGACACGCAGCGCGCGCGCGACCCGAAGCCCATGAACGTCTTCGTCAACACCTGGTCCGTCGAGGGCTTCGTCTCGGAGGGCATGCAGCCCGCCGAGCTCGGCTGGGGCACGCATGAGAAGTCGCTGCCGGACATCGGCCGGACTCACGCCACGGGCTGCGGCGCGGCGATCTATCTGCTTTCGCCCGGCGCCAACACCCGCGTGCGCAGCTGGTGCCCGACTCTCGGGGCGCAATACGGCTTCCTCGTCACGCACAATGAGGCGATCTCCATCGCCGATTTCCTCACCGTGCGCGACGGCGCGGGCAACGCCATCTACCGCCCGACCTGCCATTACGCCTATCATCCGGCCAATGACGCGGTGCTGTCGCTGCACGAAATATTCGGCGCCGCCGGCAAGATGCAGCCGAGCTGGAAGATCCTCGATGAAAACGAGATCGTCGACGGCATAGACGAGCTCGGCGTGCTGGTCTTCGGCCACGCCAAGAACGCCTATTGGTACGGCTCCCAGCTCTCGATCGAAGAGACGCGCGACCTTGCGCCCTATCAGAACGCGACCGGCCTGCAGGTCTCGTCCGCCGCGCTCGCCGGCATGGTCTGGGCCCTGGAGAATCCGGAAGCCGGCATCGTCGAGGCCGACGAGGTCGACTACAAGCGCTGCCTCCAGGTGCAATTGCCCTACCTCGGTCCGGTGAAGGGCTATTACACCGACTGGACCCCGCTCGACGGCCGCCCCGGCCTCTTCGCTGAGGACATCGACGAAAGCGATCCCTGGCAGTTCAAGAACATTCTGGTGCGTTGACCGGCGGCGTCACGCCCTCGACCTCGCAACGAAAGACCTCGCAACGAAAGACATGGAGGCGGCGCAACGGCGCCGCCTTCTTTTTATCTCGGAAGCCGCAAGCCTCTGTCTGCCCGAAAGCGCTTCTGAAAATCGCTTGCCTTGCGCTCACATGTTCCTTATCTGTTCTTTATTCGCGCTATGTTCCGCTTTCGGCAGGTCGAGCCGGGGGCGGGCGCAAAGTCCCCAAAGTCGCGATTGTGGGAGGCCGGCGCCGCCGGCCTCCCCTCGAAGCTTTTTGTCGGGAGTGGATCATGGGTCGGCTCGCGGAAATCTCGACGGATCAACCGGCGCAAATCGGCGCGGTTATCGACGCCGACCGGCGGCGCGGGCGCGGCGCGCTTACGAAGCGCAGCGGCCGCTATGAAAAGGAGAGCCGCGACGAGATCGACGATGGGTGGGGCTCGCTCGAAAGCCTCGAAGCCCTGAAGACCAACATCCACGTCGAGAAGCCGCGCTCGATCATCACAAAAAATGATTCGCCCGATATCGCCTTCGACCGCTCGATCAATCCCTATCGCGGCTGCGAGCATGGCTGCGTCTATTGTTACGCGCGGCCTACCCACGCCTATGTCGGCTATTCGCCCGGCCTCGATTTCGAGACCGAAATTTTCGTCAAGGAGGGCGCGGCGCAAGTGCTGGAGCGCGAATTGTCTGCGCCTGGCTATGTCCCGAGAACACTGGCGATCGGCTCCAACACCGATCCATACCAGCCGACCGAAAAGCGCTGCCGCGTGATGCGGGGCGTGCTCGAAACGCTGGCGCGCGCCAATCACCCCGTGGGCATAGTGACGAAGTCCGCGCTGGTCGCGCGCGACATCGACATCCTCGCGCCGATGGCGCGTAA
>DATBRF010000149.1:0-3449 GCA_036560425.1 Methylocystis sp.
GGCGAGGAAGAAATCTGCACGCGCTGCCCGCTCTATCGCAACGCGACGCAAGCCGTCCCTGGCGAGGGGCCGCGCGGCGCGCGGGTGATGCTCGTCGGCGAGCAGCCGGGCGACGTGGAAGACCTCTCCGGGCGCCCCTTCGTCGGCCCGGCAGGGCGTCTTCTCGACAAGGCTCTTTCGAAGGTCCGCCTGCCGCGCGAAGAATGCTTCGTCACCAATGCGGTGAAGCATTTCAAATTCGAGCCGCGGGGCAAGCGCCGCCTGCACAAGAAGCCCGACGCCGGGGAGATCGACGCCTGCCGCTGGTGGCTCGAACAGGAGCGGGCGCTGGTCGGCCCCGGCCTCATCGTGGCGATGGGCGTCACAGCTATTCGCGGCATGTTGGGGCGCTCGGATTCCGTCTCGCGGCTGCGCGGGCGCCTGATCGACCTCGACGAAAAGGCCAAGCTCCTCGCCACCATTCACCCGTCTTTCCTGCTGCGGATTCGGGAAGAAGAGGATAAGCGGAGAGAGTGGACGCGCTTCCTCGGCGATCTGGAGGTCGCCGCCGAATGGGCGCGCGCGGGCGATGGAATGGTCTCGAATGTTTAGAGCCCCTGCATTTTTTTGCGCAGCAATCGCTTTTTCCGCGCCCGCCAGCGCGGAGCTCGTGAAGTTCGAGGAAGCCGGCGGCGCGGTCCGGGCGACGCTGAAAATCGAGGGCAAGGGCTACAGCCTCGACGCCAAATTGCTGCGCACAAAAGATGCGGCGCCAGGCAGCGCTCTTTTCATCGATGCTGCGCAGCATGAGGCGCTCGCGCCGACCGCGCTCGCGCATGGCATGAGCGTCTTCGCGCTCGATCTCGCCAATCTCCCGGCCGCGGCGCGCGCCCAGGCGCTACGCGATCTTCTGCCGCCTCTGCGCGAAAAAATGAGCGCCAAGCGCGTTTTGGGGCGCGGCGCAGGGGAGATCGGCGCGGCCTTCGTCGAGGCCGGAGCGCTTTTCGACGGGCTTTTGCTCCAGGACTTCACGACAGGCGCCGCAAAGGCGCCGCGCAGCATAGAGGTCTGGGGGAGTGACGCCTATTGGCGCGCATCATCGCCGCCCCCGCTAACCGGGCAGGAGCCGGAAAACCGGCTACGCTTCTTCATCGCAGGCGCGACGACAGGCGCGAGCGCCAATTGCGCCGGCCCCCTCAACACGCGCTCGCAAGCTCCGGCGCTGCGGGCTTTGCTCGTTGTGCTCGACGAATGGACGAAGGGCGTGAAGCCGCCCGCCTCCCGCGCCCCCGCCGCCGCCGATCTCGGCGATGTCCGCTCGCTCGTCTGGCCGAAAATCCCCGGCCTGCCCACGCCGCCCGCTGGCGAGCGGCGCGCGCCGAAGATCGACGCCGACGGCAATGAAACCGCCGGTCTGCGCCTGCCGGACCACGCGCTGCCAGTCGCGACCTTCACCGGCTTTGGCGCGCAAAAAGACAAGAACGGCCCCGCCTGCGCCGCCGGCGTGGCGATCCCCTTCCCATCCGCCAAATCGGACCGGGAGAAGACGGGCGATTCCCGCTCTTCGCTCGTCGAGCGCTATGGCTCGCGCGCCTATTTCGTGGCGACCATGCGGGTCGTCGCTGATAGGCTGATCAAGGAGCGCTTGCTGCTGAAGGAGGACGCCGACGCCTATGTCGCGGCGGCGAGACAGGCGCCATTTTAAGCCGGAGCACGCGCTCTAGGTTAGATTGAGCGCCCAGATTCCCGCGTTGAGATAAGTCGCAAAGGCCACCCATAGCGCATAAGGGAGCAGGCAAAAGGCGGCCATGCGGTCGACGCGCCAAAAGGCGCAGATGGTCGCGAGGAGCGACGCCTCGAGAGCCACGATCACGACGAGCCCGAAGGTCGGACTCTGCGCGCCAAAGAAAAGGATCGACCAGCCGGCGTTGAGCGCAAGCTGCAAGGCGAAGAGCAGGATAGCCAAGCCGCGCCCCGGCGCCGCGCGGTGGCTGCGCAACACGCGATAAAGGGCGATCGCCATCAGAATGTAGAGAAACGTCCAGGCCGGGCCGAAGACCCAGTTCGGCGGGGTCAGAGGCGGCTTCGCCAGGCTCTCGTACCAAGGCGAAATATTGCGAGCCGCCGCGGCGCTCCCCAGCATTGCCGCAAGGAAGACGGACCCAACCGAAAGGGCCCCCGCCGCGAGGCGGCTGAGCGGCCTCACGCGCTCTTCCTCATTCGGCCGCCGCCGGTCGTGCAAACCCTCGCTCCCATGCCTGCCTCCTGCTCGATGGCGCCTTCGACAGGAGATCGGACGCGGATGCGAGAGGTCAATGCGCGGGATTGCGCAGGACGCTGGCGCCGTTGTCGAGCGTGTCACCCGCGCGTCCGCCGATTGCTTCCAGCTCGTCGCTGAAATTCTCCCGCGTGCGCGGGTCGACGATGGCGAAAGGCGCCGCCACGGCCGCCCCGGCGGCCGCCCCCATAGTCGAGGCGGCGCCGGCGGCGACCATGCCGAGCCTGTCGCCGACGCCTGCGCGCCCATCGGCCAGCGCCTGGCCGGTCGCGAGCCGTGCGCCGATGGCGCGCACCACTCCCGGCGCTTCTGCGAATTTCGTATGGCCAAGCTTGTCGCCGCCGCCGGAGGCGACCTCGGTGAGGTCGACGACCTGCACCCGGTCCTCATCCAGCACGTCGCGGTAGGGCTCGGCTGTGGGGTCGACGGCGCCGACCCTTGGCTTGTCGCCCCATACACGCCGGGACACGGCGAGCGCTTCGTCGTCGCGCGAGACGAAAAGCGTGAAGGTCGACGGCTTGACCCCCATCGCCATGATCTGCCGTTTGAACACGTCGAAATCCACATCCGGCGCGGCGAGCATGACGTTCTTGATCTTGTCCGGCAGGCCGCGATTGCGGATCGACATCTGCCGCAGCGCTTCGAGCGTCACCCAATTGCCCATTGAATGGGCGAGAACGGAAATTTCCCCCACATTGGGATCGCGCGCCAACGCTTGCAGAACATTTTCGAGCGCATCACGTGAAAAGCTCGCGCTCTCGTGGTCATAGCCATATTGCAGCAGCTTGCCGCGCGACGGCCAAGTGAATAGAACCGGCGCGACCGGCGCGTCCGAATCGTGCACGATCTGCGCAAAACGAAAGACCGCGTCGGCAAATTTCGTGTTGTAGCCGTGGACGAAGAGCAGCGCCTGCCGCTTCGGGGTGCTGGCGAGTCGCTTGTCGAGCGCCGCGATCGCCGCCCGTTCGCCGAGAACATTCGCTTCGACGGTCGTGAAGGACTGCAGCGGATCGGGATTCTCGCTTTCCGGCCATTGGACTTCCCCGATCGTCCGATAAGCATCCGGCGGCAGCGACACGGTGATGGCGGCGAAAGACAGCCCCGCGCCGCGCTCGCCCGAAAACATTTCGCCGGGCGCGTTTTTCGCGGGCGCGCGCGTCGTGGCCACCAACATCTCAACAGCGCTGGTCCC
>DATBRF010000150.1:0-5812 GCA_036560425.1 Methylocystis sp.
TCGACGGCGTGGCACCAGGCGCCCGTATGCAGCTCCACGACCGGCGCCTTGATGGAGGCGGCGGCGTCGATCGCCTCCTCCGACGGCTCGATGAAGAGCGACGCGCGAATGCCGCCGCGCGCGAGCTGGTCCACATAAGGGACAAGGTAATCATGTCCGCCGACGACATCGAGCCCGCCCTCGGTCGTGCGCTCCGTACGCTTCTCCGGCACGAGGCAGACGGCGTGCGGACTCGTGGCGAGCGCGATGTCGAGCATCTGGCCCGTCGCGGCCATTTCGAAATTCAGGGGCCTGGTGATCGACGCCTTCAGCCGCGCCATATCGACGTCGGTGATGTGTCGTCGATCCTCGCGGAGATGGGCGGTGATTCCATCGGCGCCGGCTTCGATGGCGAGCAGCGCCGCGCGGACGGGATCAGGCCGGGGGCCGCCGCGCGCGTTGCGGATGGTGGCGACGTGATCGACGTTGATTCCGAGACGGAGAGGTTTGGCGCTCATGCGCCTTCATAGCGCAGGTAAGGCGCGCTTGTCATTGGACGCGGGAGAAGCCGCGGGCCCGGCAACTCGTCGCGATGAACAACCGACATTCTGTCATCTGTCTTTTGGTCGGCTTCCTGATGTTACGGGACTTCTATTGGCGGGGAGACTTCAGCTTTACCGAATCTGCATCCTTTCTGTTCTTGAATGATGCGCCTCGAACAAGTCTCACGACAAAACCAGCGGCGGGCCGGGAATGTCAGCGCGTCATTTTGCCTTAAGTTTTCGCCTTGCGGGCCTCATTGCATTCTCACTCTTCGGCGGCGCCCCGGCGCCGCGCGCCCTCGCGGCGCAACAAGACCAAACGATCGTTAAAACCGACAAGGGAATGGTGAAGGGCGTCGTGCGCGACGGCCTGCGGGAGTTCAAGGGAATTCCCTACGCCGCGCCGCCCGTGGGCGATTTGCGCTGGGCGATGCCGCAGCCCGCTCGCCCATGGAACGGCATTCTCGACGCCGCCAAATATGGAAGCCCCTGTCCCCAGCTCGCCCGATACGGCATCCCGGAAGCAAGCGACGACGAAGATTGCCTCTATATCAATGTGACGGCGCCCTATTCCGGCAGAGCGGACCAGCGCCGCAAGCGCCCCGTCATCGTCTGGATTCACGGCGGCGCCTTCGTCGGCGGATCGAGCGCGCTTTACCCGCTCGACCATCTCGCAAGGTCTGGGGACGCCGTCGTCGTCTCCTTCAACTACCGGCTCGGCGTCTTCGGCTTCGTCGCCCATCCCGCCTTCGAGGCGGATCACAACGGCGGTTATGGGCTTGAAGATCAGCGCAGCGCCCTGCGCTGGGTCAAGCGCAACATTGCGGCATTCGGGGGCGATCCGAACAACATCACGATCGCGGGCGAGTCCGCCGGCGCGGCCGGCGTCTGCATGCACATTCTCGCACCCGAGGAGACGAAAGGCCTGTTTGGCAAGGCGATCATCCAAAGCGCCGGCTGCGTCACGCCGCTGCCGACGGTCGAGGAGGGCAAGGAGGTCGGCAAGAAGGTGGCGGACCTCGTCGGCTGCAAGGACGAGGCGAGCGCGCTCGCCTGTCTTCGCAAAAAGCCTGTGAAGGAATTGCTCGACGCAGCGGCTGCCGTCGCGGGAAGCAACATCGTAACTTATCTGCCGGTAACCGGAACCAAGACGATCCCCCTGCCGGGGGCCAAGGCGATCCCCCAAGGAAAATTTGTGCATGTGCCCGTCGTCATGGGCGGCACGCGCGACGAGCTTCGACTCTATGTCGCCTACGCCATGCAGGCGGGCCAGTCCGTGACCAAAGACAATTACGCCGCCCTGCTTGCCCAGACCTACGGCAAGAATGCAGACGCGATCCTCGCGAAATACCCGCTCGCGGACTACTCCTCGCCCCCGGCCGCTCTCGGCGCAGTCTGGTCCGATTTTCGCCCGGACGTCGGCATCAATAATTGCATCTACCTCCAGACAGCGAAGCTCCTGAGAAAGTCGGTCCCGGTCTACGAGTTCGTCTTCGCCGATCGCAACGCGCCGCCCGTCACCGCCGATCCGGGCTTCGAAATGGGCGCGGCGCATTCGTCGGAGCTGCCTTATCTGTTCCCGCATTTCGACAACACGCGCAGCGTCGCCGGCCCCGACCTCAAGGGAGGATCGGAGCTCCTTGCAGAGCAGATGACAGCCTATTTTACGAGCTTCGCCAGGACGGGCCGTCCTGCCGCCGCGAATGCGCCGGCCTGGCCGGCTTTCGCGGCGGATGGCGAGGTGATGCGCTTCGCGCCCGGCGAGACGGGGCTTTTCGACGCCGCCAGCGCGCACAACTGCGCCTTCTGGAAGACGCTGTATCCCTCGATACTCACGCAGTAAGGCAGGTCACCCGATCATCCGCTCCACCTTGCTCACGAGCGGGCTCGCGCGCAGCCGCGTGAGCACCTCGGTCAGATGCTTCAGATCCGCCACTTCGAGATCGAAAGTCATCTCGCGGAAATCGGACGAATGCGCACGGAAGGTGATGTTGTCGATATTGGCGTGCGTCTCGCCGATGAGCGTCGCCAACGCGCCCAGCGTGCCCGGCTCGTTGATTGCACTAGCGACGAGGCGCGCGGGGAAAAGCGTGCGGGTTTCCGGATCGACGTCCCAGCGCACGTCGAGCCAGCGCTCGGGCTGGTCGTCGAAGGCCGTGAGCGAGGGCGACTGTATCGGGTAGATGGTGATGCCCTCGCCCGGCGTGAAAATGCCCACGATGCGGTCGCCCGGCACGGCGCCGCCCTCCGGCGCGAACCGCACCGGCGAATCGCCGCGCAGCCCGCGAATGGGGATGGCGCCGGCGTCGCCGTCTCCCTCGGCTCCCGGCGCCTTGAAGACGACATTGACATTCGCCTTCACGCCGAACCAGCCGCGCCCGCCCGGAGCAATCCCCGCCTGCGGCGTCTTTCGTTCCTCTGTAAAATCCGGATAGACCGCCTTCACCACGTCGCCGGAATAGATCTCGCCGCGTCCGACCGCCGCCAGCACATCGTCGATCGACGCCCGCGCAAGGCGCGTGAGCGACGCCTTCAGTTTTTCGTCAGAAAAAGCGCGGCCGGCCCGCTCAAAGGCGCGCTCGACGATCTGCCGGCCAAGCCCGGCATATTGCTGGCGCACCGCCTCGCGGGTCGCGCGACGGATCGCCGCGCGCGCCTTGCCGGTCGCGACCGCGGCCTCCCAGGCGGCGGGCGGCACATGGCCCTCAGCGCGGATGATCTCCACCTCGTCGCCGTTCTGCAGTTGCGACAGCACGGGCGCGACGCGGCCGTTGATCTTGGCGCCCACCGCCGAGTCGCCGAGCTTGGTGTGAACGGCGTAGGCGAAATCGATCGGCGTCGCGCCACGGGGCAGAGCGATGAGCCCGCCCTTGGGCGTGAAGCAGAAGACCTGATCCTGAAAGAGCTCCAGCCGCGTATGCTCCAGGAATTCTTCGGGGCTGTCGCCATGGGCGAGCAGATCGAGCGTCTCCTGCAGCCAGCGGAAAGCGCGACTCTCCCTGGCCAGATCCTCACGCCCCTCGTCCCCGGTCGCGTCCTTGTAGAGCGCGTGGGCCGCGATGCCGAAGCGCGCGATCTCGTGCATTTCGGCGGTGCGAATTTGCAGCTCGACGCGCTGGTGGCCGGGGCCGATCACGGTCGTATGTATCGAGCTATAGTCGTTCTGCTTGGGCGTCGAGATGTAATCCTTGAAGCGTCCCGGAACGCTCGGCCATTTCGTGTGGACGACGCCGAGGGCGCGGTAGCAATCCTCGACCGTCCCGACGATGATCCGAAACCCGAAAATATCCGAGAGCTGCTCGAAGGAGATGGATTTGCGCTCCATCTTGCGCCAGACGGAAAAGGCCGTCTTCTGGCGGCCCGTCACAGCCGCCTCTATGCCGCGCTCGGAGAATTCGCGCGTCAGCTCTTCCTCGATCCGCTTGATGATGCGCCCGTTTTTTGTGCGCAGCTCGTGGAGGCGCTGCTCGATGGCGCGATGCGCCTCGGGCATGAGGTGGCGAAAGGCGAGGCCCTCCAACTCCTCACGCAGGCGCTGCATGCCCATGCGCCCCGCGAGCGGCGCATAAATATCGAGCGTCTCCTGCGAGATTCGCGAGCGTTTTTCGAGGGGCACGAAATGCAACGTGCGCATGTTGTGCAGCCGGTCGGCAAGCTTGACGAGCAGCACGCGCACGTCGTCGGCGACGGCGAGCAGTAGCTTGCGAAAATTCTCGCCCTGCCGCGCCTGTTTCGAGACGAGGTCTAGCTTTTCGATCTTGGTCAACCCGTCGACGAGCTTGCCGATCTGCGCCCCGAAGAGACGGTCGATTTCCTCGCGCGTCGTCTCCGTGTCCTCGATCGTGTCATGAAGCACGGCTGCGACGATGGTGGCGTCGTCGAGCTTGAGATCGGTGAGGATCGCCGCGACTTCGAGCGGGTGGGAGAAATAGGGGTCGCCGGAGGCGCGAGTCTGCTGCCCATGCGCCTTCATGGCGTAGACATAGGCCCGGTTCAGCAAATCCTCATCGACGTTCGGGTTATACTTCCGAACCCGATCGACGAGCTCATATTGACGCATCATGTACGAAAGCCAGACAATTCATCGCGGCTGGCGCCGCCCGTCTGACGCGCGCGTTAGACGACGACCCTGCCGCTGGATCAGACGGGAGTGTAGCGCAGCTCAGGCGCCGTCTCCAATATGGAGACGGCGGACGACAGGCCAATAGGGTGAACGCGCTCACTTTACGGGGATTTAAAGCGCCTCCTCATTCAATCTCGGCACTTTTCCGCCGCACCTCGCGTTGATCTGCCGCAGACAATCTGCTCCCAGCGACCAAGGGACATTTATCAGGCAGATGCTCTAGGGCTAGCAACGCTAGCTGAACTAATGGAGCGGGCGGATCGTCTGAGTTTTCCCAGCCAACAACGGTTTGTCTCGAGACGCCAAGAGCCATCCCGAGGGCTTCTTGAGTGTAATTATTCCGGCGTCTCCACGCCCTAAGGTCACTGACCAGCATTTTTGTGTTCGCACCGTTCAATGGTGGTCGTGGTGTCACTTACCTCAACTTTGGCCTTTAAAAAGGCGACGCTGAAACTTCGAGCTCGAAGAATGATGCGGTGAAACCCGATCCGGGCAACGCTTTCAAGAATGTCGGGATGTTGGATGTCTGGTTTTACGACATTTTTCTCGCCTCGGGCCATTTTCAGGGTCTCCAAAATTTATGCGGGCATTTTGCAAACTACCCATAAAAAATTAATTCTAGGTTAACTCCGCTCTCGAGATCAGCCCCCGGCAAAGCGTAGGGCCAGCTCACCTCTCCGCCGCAGCCTCCACCTGAACGCTCTCCAATATCTCCCCAGGCTTCTTCACAACGGCGTCGAGCGCGTTGACGCCTTTTTCGGAAAAAAGCCGCACATGCAGCCGCTTTGGCTTGATCACATAGGCGGCCACGGCGTCGGCGATCTTCTTCGCCTTCTCGCCGCCCCCCAGGATCGCCGCGACGGCCTGGGCGGCGGTTCGGGCGTAATCGGCGCGCAGCTTTTCGATGGGCTTCCTGGCGGTCTTCGCCTCCAGCGCCAACGTTCGCTCGACGCCCCCGCCGCCGTCGAGCGTCAGCTCGACCGATTTGAGCGAGGACGCCATCAAGGCGGCCTTGGAGACGATCGAAAGAGGCGAAAAGGCCGCGCTCGACACGTCGCCAAATGTTGCGTTGAGCGACACGGCGCCGATGTTTTTCCCCTCGATGCGCAGCGGCGCAAAAACGGCTTCCTGCGTCTTCTCGCGCCACTCGCCGGCGAGCGAGGCCGAA
>DATBRF010000151.1:0-3838 GCA_036560425.1 Methylocystis sp.
TTTTATTGCACCGCTTCGGCCGTCGCGGGCTCGTAGTTGAGGATCGGCGCGAGCCAGCGCTCGACTTCCGCAACCGACATGCCCTTGCGGCGCGCATAATCCTCGACCTGATCGCGCTCGACCTTGGCGACCCCGAAATAATGCGCCTGCGGATGGCCGATATAAATGCCGCTCACCGACGCCGCCGGCGTCATAGCGAAGCTTTCCGTAAGCCTGACGCCCGTGCGCCTCTCGACCCCGAGCAGGCGGAACAGCGTCTCCTTTTCCGTGTGATCGGGCTGCGCGGGATAGCCCGGCGCCGGGCGGATGCCGTCATAGGGTTCGGCGATCAGCTCCTGCGGCGAGAAGGCTTCCTCCTGAGCGTAGCCCCAAAACTCCCTGCGCACGCGCTCGTGCATGCGCTCGGCAAACGCTTCCGCGATGCGATCGGCGAGCGCCTTGACCATGATCGAGCCATAGTCGTCATTGGCGCGCGCATAACGGGCCGAAATTTTCTCCTCCTCGGCGCCGGCGGTGACGACGAAGGCTCCGAGGTAATCCGCCTTGCGGCTTTCTTTTGGCGCGACAAAGTCCGACAGCGCAATATTCGCCTTGCCGTCGCGTTTGCCGAGCTGCTGGCGCAGGGTGAAGAAGGTCGCGAGCGCCTCGTTGCGCGAGTCGCCCGTGTAAATCTCGATGTCGTCGCCGACGCTATTCGCCGGCCAGAAGCCGATAACGGCCTTTGGCGTGAACCAGCGCTCTTCCACGATGCGCCTCAACATGGCCTGCGCGTCGTCGAAAAGCTGGCGCGCCGCCGCGCCGCGCTCGGCATCGTCGAGCAGAGCAGGGTAGCGGCCTTTGAATTCCCAGGTCTGGAAGAAGGGCGTCCAGTCGATATAGGGAACCAGTTCCGCGACGTCGTAGCTCGTGAAGGCGCGGGCGCCGGTGAAGCTCGGCTTCGTGGGTTCGTATGCAGCCCAATCGATCTTATAGGCGTTGGCCCTCGCCTGCGAGAGCGAGACGCGCTGCTTCTCCGCCTGCGCCTTCGCATGCGCTTCGGCGACGCGCTCATATTCGGCGCGCGTTTCGGCGATATAGTCGCCGCGGGTCTTCTCGGAAATGAGCGCCTGCGCCACGCCGACGGCCCGGCTCGCGTCGGTCACATAGACCGCCTGTCCGCGCTGGTAGTTGGGGTTGATCTTCACCGCCGTATGCACGCGGCTCGTCGTCGCGCCCCCGATGAGCAGCGGCATGTCAAGCCCTTCGCGCTCCAGCTCCGAGGCCACGAAGCACATTTCGTCGAGCGAGGGGGTGATGAGACCCGAGAGGCCGATGAGATCGACCTTCTCTTTCTTGGCGGTTTCGAGGATCTTCGCCGCCGGAGTCATGACGCCGAGGTCGATGACCTCGAAATTGTTGCACCCCAAAACCACGCCGACGATATTCTTGCCGATGTCGTGCACGTCGCCCTTCACCGTCGCGAGCAGAATCTTGCCGGCGGAAGAGCGCGCATTCTTCTCATTCTCCATGAAGGGCATGAGATAGGCGACCGCATGTTTCATCACGCGCGCGGATTTCACGACCTGTGGCAGGAACATTTTGCCCGCGCCGAAAAGATCGCCCACGACATTCATGCCGGCCATCAGCGGGCCCTCGATCACATCGAGCGGGCGCTTGGCCTTCTCGCGCGCCTCCTCGACGTCGATCTCGATATATTCTGTAACGCCGTTCACGAGCGCATATTCGAGACGCTTTTCGACGCTATGCTCGCGCCAGGCGGCGTCCTTCTCGGCCGATTTGGCGCCCGCGCCCTTGAACCTCTCCGCAGCCTCAACCAACCGCTCGGTCGCGTCCTTGCGGCGGTTCAGCACCACGTCCTCGCAAAGCTCGCGCAGCTCCGGGTCGATCTCGGCGTAGACCGCGAGCTGGCCGGCGTTGACGATGCCCATATCCATACCCGCTTGAATGGCGTGGTACAGGAAGACAGAATGCATCACCTCGCGCACGGGCTCGTTCCCGCGGAAGGAGAAGGACAGGTTCGACACGCCGCCCGAGACATGGGCGTAAGGCAGATCGCGCTTGATGCTGCGCGCGGCCTCGATGAAGTCCACGCCGTAATTCTCGTGCTCCTCGATGCCCGTCGCGACGGCGAAGATGTTTGGGTCGAAGATGATGTCCTGCGGCGGGAAGCCGATCTGCTCAGTCAGAATCTTATAGGCGCGCGTGCAGATTTCCGTCTTGCGCGCGAGCGTATCGGCCTGACCCTGTTCGTCGAAGGCCATGACGACGACGGCGGCCCCGTAACGGCGCACCTTTCTGGCGTCGGAGATGAACTTCTCTTCGCCTTCCTTCAGCGAAATGGAGTTCACGACGCCCTTGCCCTGCAGGCATTTCAGGCCCGCTTCGATCACCTCGAATTTCGAAGAGTCGACCATCACCGGCACGCGGGCGATGTCCGGCTCGGCGGCGAGCAGGTTGAGGAAGTCGATCATGGCGCGCTCGGAGTCGAGCAGGCCTTCGTCCATATTGACGTCGATCACCTGCGCGCCATTGGCCACCTGATCGCGCGCGACGTCGAGCGCCGCCGTGTAGTCGCCATTGGTGATGAGCTTGCGGAATTTGGCCGAGCCCGTGACATTCGTGCGCTCGCCGACGTTCACGAAGGGTATATCCTTGGTGAGCGCGAAAGGTTCGAGCCCGGAAAGACGCAGCAGCGGCTCGATCTTCGGCAGGACGCGGGGCGCCACGCCTTTCACCTTTTGCGCAATCGCGCGGATATGATCGGGGGTCGTTCCGCAGCAGCCGCCGAGAATATTGACGAGTCCCGCGGAGGCGAATTCGCCGACGAGCTCCGCCATATATTCGGGACTCTCGTCGTAGAGGCCGAATTCGTTGGGCAGGCCGGCGTTGGGGAAGGCGCAGACCCGCGTATCCGCCACGCGGCCGATCTCGGCGATATGCTGACGCATTTCGCGCGCGCCGAGCGCACAGTTGAAGCCGATGGAAAAAGGCTTGGCGTGGGCGAGCGAATTCCAGAACGCCACCGACGTCTGGCCGGAAAGCGTGCGCCCGGACAGATCGGTGATCGTGCCCGAGATCATAATGGGGAAGCGCGCGCCGACTTCGTCGAAGGCGTCTTCGAGCGCATAAATCGCCGCCTTGGCGTTCAGCGTGTCGAAGATCGTCTCGACCAGCAGGATGTCGGCGCCGCCTTCGATGAGGCCCAGCGCCGCTTCTTTATACGCGGCGCGCAGCTCGTCGAATGTCACCGCGCGAAAGCCGGGGTTCGACACATCCGGGGAAATGGACGCCGTGCGGTTCGTCGGCCCTATGGAGCCGGCGACGAATCGGCGCAGGCCGGTCTTGGCCGCGACCTCGTCGGCCGCCGCGCGCGCGAGCCTCGCGCCTTCGCGGTTCAGCTCGAAAACGACGGATTCCAGCCCGTAATCGGCTTGCGCGATGGTCGTGGCGCTGAACGTGTTGGTTTCGATGATGTCGGCGCCCGCTTCGAGATAGGCGACATGGATCGCCTTGATCGCCTCGGGCTGCGTCAAGATCAGCAGATCATTGTTGCCGCGCAGGTCTTTGGGATGATTTTTGAAACGTTCCCCTCGAAAGTCCGCTTCCTCGAATTTGTGGCGCTGGATCATCGTGCCCATGGCGCCGTCGAGCACGAGAATGCGCTCGCTCGCCGCCTTCTCCAGCGCCGCGAGAATCTTCGGTCCGTGGTTCGTGTCGAAACTCATGCTGCGACTTTCTCGGTGACGGGGCGCACGCCCAGAAGATGGCAGATCGCGAAGACGAGATCGGCGCGATTATTGGTGTAGAAGTGGAATTCCTTGACGCCGCCTTCGGCGAG
>DATBRF010000152.1:0-10255 GCA_036560425.1 Methylocystis sp.
GCGCGTCGCCACTCGACGCCCTCGAAGACGGTAGCAAAGGCGAGGCCGAAAGCAGCCGCGACGAGAGCCATGGAGCGCTGCGCCCGCCAAAAACGGAGCATTGCTTTAGGCAGACGCTCGATCATCTCGCGCCTCTCGCGGGGGAAAGGGGCGCCTCCGCCAGCTTGGCTAGGAGAAGCAGGCACACCGAAAACAGTGCTACCGCAAAAAACACGCTGCTGAGATCGCGGCGGGGCAACCTCTCCAAATAGCGCATGGGTCGGCGTTCGAGCCGATCGATCTGCCGAAGCGCGTCCTCTGTCGCCTTAGGCCCTTCCGCTTCAAAGGCGCGATAGGGCACGCCGAGCGATTTGAAGTAAAGATCGAGATGCCGTTCCGGCGCCGCTTGCGGGGACTCGGCGTCGCCGTCAGGCGCTGCGTAAATCCCTCGGCTGCCTTCCGTTCGCAGAAAGAGCCAATAGAGATTGACGCGGGTCTTTCTGAAGTCGGCGCGCAGATCGTCCTGGATCTTCGGATCGATGACGCCGGCGCCGTCGGAGATGAGCAGGATGGCCCGGGAATGATCGGCGTCGCTCGCGCGAAACATTGACAGCGCCATTGCGAGGCCGCGCGCAATATTGGTGTAGTCGAGCCCCGGACGATCCATGGCGTCGATCGCCGCCTTGGTCGCGTGGATGTGATCCGAAAGGGGCGTGACCAGCATGGGGGACGTCGAAAAGGCAGCGACGCCAAGAAGATCGCGCCGGCGGCTGTCGACAAAGGCTTTCAGGATGCGCTTGGCGGCCGCCGCCTTGGATTCTTCGCCGCCGGAGGGGTTCCTCCCCGCGAACGTCTCGTTCATGCTGCCACTTCGGTCGATCAGCATCACGATCTGCGCACCCTCGGCGAGGCGCTCGACTTCCTCACCGGGGAAGAAGGGCCCGGCGGCTCCCAACAGACTGGCAAGAAGTGCCGCCACGCCAAGAAATTTCAGCGCACCGGCGACGAGGCTGGACAGGCTGTCTTCCGGAGCGCAATCCAAGGACGAAATCGCCGACCCGCGCAATACGGATCGTAGCAAGGGCGCGACGACGAGCGGCGCAAGCAGTAACAGTTCCGGGTGGTCGAAACTGAGGAACGTCATTTTGCGCGCTCCAGCCGAGCAAGCGCCTTGGCGAAATCAAGCAGATCTCCGAACCCGTAGTCGTCCCCTCGGCCTTTCGAAAAGAAGGCGTCGCGCGATGCGGCGAAGAAGCGCTCGAAAGATGGCTTCAGTGATGCGAATTCAGGACGGCGCACCAAGAACACTGGGATATCCCCGGCGAGCAGCGCCCCGCCATTGGCGGAATCGATCGTTCGATGCACGCTTTGCATAGCTGCGGGAAGAGCTTCAATCCCTCCATGCGATTTGGACGCGAGCTCTCTGGCCAGCGCGTTGAAGATGCGCGCACGTCTTCTCTGGAAAGGCGGCCAGGCGCGATCCCGCGCGACAGCGGCGAGGGCGAGGACGCAAAGCGTCCCGAAGGCGATCGCAAGGCGCTTGAGTTGCGTCTCCTTAGCGAAAATCATCGGCGCATCCGGGCGCAGATAATCTTCGGGGCTCTCCTGCTTGGCCGGAGCGATTTCCCGCAAGGGCGCGACGCCGACGCTCCACGCTGGCACCTGAACTGCTTCGTCACCGAAACGTAGGTCGAAACCCGGGATTTCGATATTGCGCACATCGAGCGCGACATAGAAATTTTGATAGACGAGATCGAGGTCCCAGCGCTTCTCTTGCCCGATCGTCGTCGCGTGAACGTCGACGGCCTTAAGATCCAGAGAAACACTGAGCGGACCGGGGCGCGGTAGCGAGGCAGAGGCGAGGGTCGCGCCCGCCGGCGCCGTGATCTCGACGCGCGCGCGGATGATATCGCCGACGAAATAGCCGAAAGGCCGCGCGGAATGGATCGTCACGCGCGCTTCATCGGCCTTAGTGGGACATGCCCAGAGCAGGCATAGGATGATGAGTAGGCCGAAACGCATCCTGCGCCTCACGCCGCCATCAGGCGCGAACTGAGGGCATGGGAGTCGAAGTGATCTTCGACGAAAATCGGCGGCCGCACCCGCCCCGCCGCCATCCGGATCAATTCTTCACGACGCTTTGCCTCCGCCTCTATCCACTTGTCGCGCAAGGCGGGCCGCATGACGATCAAACGCGGACGGGCGGTCTCCGGGTCACGCAATTCGAGCAGCCCCCAACGCGGTGGAGAAAGCTCGACGGAATCGACGAAGACGACAGGCAGAACGTCGTGAAGGACGAACGACTCGAAGACGCTTGCGATCAATATTTGGGGCCAACGAAAGTCGGAGATGAGAAAGACGAGCTTTCGAGAGGCGCCGAGAAGCTTTGCGGCGGCGACGAGACTTCCGGCGTGAGCGCAGGCGGGCTGTATGCTCTTCAATCGCTCAACGGCGCAAATCGCCGCGCTTCTCGATCGCGTCGCCGGCAGGAACAGGTCATCGCGCAATCCGGCGCCGCCCGCGATGAGGCCGAAGCGGTCGCCGATCCGCGTCGCCGAAAAGGCGAGCGCCGCGCAAATATCGCATGCGACAGCGAAACGATCGACGGTCCCGACGAAGCCCATGGACTCCGACAGGTCGACAATCGCATAGACGTCAATCGCGCTTCTCTGCTCGAACCGGCGGACATGCGTCTCGCCATAGGGATCACGCAAGGTGGCGCGCAGATCGATGCGTCTGGCGTCCGGGTAGCGCAGGAACGGGGCCTGATCGCGGAACACGCCAAAGCCACCAACTTCGCTCGATCCGTGCGCGCCGGCGTGATTGGACCGGAAGCGCCCGCGCGGTCGATACAGGATGTCGGCGGGAATCTTCATGGGACCGGCGTGGCGTCGAAAACCGCGCGGCAAAGCTGTCTCACCGGCTCGTCGCCTTGAAGCGCATGAATGGGATCGACAAAGATGCGATGCGCCATAACCTCGAAGAAGACGTCCTTGACGTCGTCGGGCGTGAGATAATCCCGGCCCTCGAGCCAGGCGCGCACGCGCATTGCGCGCGCCAGCGTCGCGAGGCCGCGCGGACTCGCCCCGCCTTTGACAAGCGTCGAAACGTCGACATCCGGGAGGGATATGCCGACCGAGGCAGGCTGCGTGAGGCCCTGCCACAGGTTGAGAACGTAGCTCTCAAGGGTCTCGCTTGCCTTGACCGTCTGCTGGATTATCCGTGCCACGTCGCCAATCTCGCGGTAATCCACCGTGCCCGGCGTCACGCGTTCGAGCAGCGTGTCGACATCCTGGAAGGCGGGGTCGAACACTAGCTTGCGCCTCGCCTCGCGATCGGTCGGCGCAGCCATGGAGATTTCCATGAAGAAGCGGTCGCGCGCGGCGGCGGGGAGCTCGAAGGTCTCTTCGCGCTCAACCATGTTGCGGTCGGCAAAGACCTGGAGATAGGGAAAGCGGTAGAGCCGGTTGAACGCCGTGACGCTTCTTTCAGCCATCAGACGCAGGAGCAGCGAATGCACCTGCGGGCGAGCCCTATTGATCTCGTTGAAGAAAAAAACGGGCAGCGTCTCGGCGAGGCTCAGAAGCTCCGACGGGTCGACGCGGGGACGACCATCGTCGCCAAGATAGGTGTGATAGAGAATGTCGCTGGGCATCATGTCGACCGTGCCCTCGACACGGGCGAAGTCCCCGCCCAGGGCGCGAGAGACTGCGCGTAGCAGGGTCGTCTTGCCAACGCCGACATCGCCCTCGATCATGACATGGCCGCGAGCGAAGACGCCGATGGTGACCAAGCGGATGACGCGGTCCTGGCCGACGACCGCCCTTCGGATTTCCTGCTCGAAGGCAATCGCGCGTTCGCGCCATTCGGCGAGTTTAGGCTCGGATTGGAAGACCTCGTTCAAGGCGCGACCTTACGCTATCGACAAAAAGGCGGCCACGATCTCGGGAAAGGACTCGATGCGCTGTTGTTGAATAACATCGATTCCAGATCGTGGCCGCTTCACATTCACCGCGTTGCCGCGCGGCGAAATCTTACTGAGCGATCTTGCTCACGTCATATTCCCACTTGCCGGTCTTTTTGAAATTCTCGACCCGCCTCTTGTTGCGCTCTTCCATCGCCTGAACTGACGCACCCTGCTTGGCGAGCTCCTTCGGATCGTGCTTGGGATCGTATTTCGAACCCTCGACCTTGTCCGGGAAGCCGGGCTTGGGCTCCCAGCAATTACCTTGCGCCTTGCACTTGGTGCCGTCATAGGCGAGAGCGCCGCCAGCGGTGAACATGAAGCCGACGGCGAGCGCCGCGGCGAAATGCATCTTACGCATCCCTGGTTCCTCCATTTGTGCGAGGCCTGCGCCTCTTTGTTTGCGCCTCCGGCCGATGGGGACGGAACTCGCTTTGTGGCCTTACTTCTTGGCCTGACACTTGCCCGGCGGGTTATCCGGCAGCGTCTCGTGACCCGCGTAAGGCTTGAAAGATTTGCGCTGATCGTCCGACAGCCACGTCGCCTTTTCCGGCGCTTCCTTGAACAGGTGTCGAACCCAGGCCATCACTTTCAGCATCTCGTCGAGCTGAAGATTTTGGTACTGCGGGCCCATGGACGCCTGCGCGCCGCCATAGATCGTCGAGAACAGACCTTCGTCGGTCTCGTTCTGCGGATAGGTCCAATAGGCGTCGTTGAGGCCGGGGCCAATCTTGCCTTCGCCGAGATGGCCGTGGCAGCCCGAGCACGCCGAGAGGAAGGTTTGCTCGCCCTGCTTCAGGCAGCTCATATCCTCATTGTAGGGATTCTTCCCCGTGGTCATGAACTCCTTGACGGCCGCCGTGTCCTTGCCTTCCGGCAGCGCGTCGTTGAAATTCAGAACCTCGCCCGTAATGGTGTTGCGGAACGTGATCGCCGTCTGCGCGATTGCGGAAACCGCCACGAAAGCCCCAACCGCGGCGACAACGATACGGGTCGCCTTTGTCTTCTGGTTCAACACTTCTTGATTCCTATCCGATAATCGCCGCACATTTATGGGTTGGTAGGCAGAAGGGGCACGCCCTCCGCCTTGAGGATTTCCTCGATCTTCGGCTTGGCGGCGACGAGCGCCGCATCCACCGCGGCCAGCAGCGCCTTGTCGTCCCGACGAACGGCGACGGACTGATCGAAGCGCTGGGGCACCTTTTCGCCATTGCTCTTCGCTGCGTCGTCTTCGATCAACGTCATCCGCAGCGGAACGGTCGAGCCTTTGACATAGCGCGCGACATCCGGCGCGAAGCCGACGGCGATCTCTGCGGCGCCGTTAACGACCTCGCCGACCATGCGGCTGGGATCGATTTGCGTATATTGATTGCGCGCCGATCTGAAATTCACCAGCGAGTAGAGATAGGCCATGTTGTCTTCATAGACGCCCATGTCCTTCATCAGCACCTCGCCCGGAGAGCCGAAGGCGACCACAATGTGGCCGAGCTTCTTCAGTCGCGCATCGTTCCAGGACTTGACGTCGAAATCTCGATCCGCCCGGCTCACGAAGACATAGCCGGTGCGATAATAGGGCTTCGACGTCGCGACGCGCGGATCGCCCGTGTCCAGGCCAATAATCACGTCGCATTGATTCTTGTCGAGATAGTCGCGCACGAGATAAATCGCCGGCTTCTCGGACCAGACAAATTGCGCCTTGCGCTTCAGGGCGTCCGCGAGCGCGACGCCGATTTTGTTTTCCAGCCCCGAACCGTCCTCCAACGAGAGCGGCGGCTGATTCTTCGCGGCGCAGATGCGCAGCACGTTTGGATCGGCGGCAGGCGCCGGCGCGGCGACAGGAACGGCGGCGTTGGCGGCTTCGCCGGAAACACCGAGAGATGCGGCGCTCGCATTGGCTGCTCCGAAGAGCGCCAGGGCAGCGACGCCAAACCAGAGAGATGAGAGGACGCGCAGCATCGCAGTTTTCTTTCGCTATTATTGTTATTGGGCGTTGCCCGGACGCGCGTGCGCGCATCCGAGCAATCGTCTTACGGTCGCTTTTTTAAGCGGGGAGGAGATCAGTTCGCCTTGTATTCGCCAAGGTTGACGTCGTCGTACGGGCCCTGGCCATTGAGCGAGAACACCATCACGCCGCCGCCCATCTGGGTGTAATTGGCGAGCTGCTTGAAGGCGCCGACCGCGCCGAGACCGGCCGTCGGATCCTGAAGGTCAAACACGAGGCCAACGCCCGGCCAGCCGCCCACGCCATAGAGGATGGCGACATACTCGACGCCCTTGTGCTGGTAGACGATCGGATGACCGATGACGCCGGAGGGCAGCTTGAACTTCCAAAGGAGTTCGCCGGTATCGCTGTGACGCGCCTTGATGAAGCCGTCGAGCGTTCCGTAGAAGACGACATTGCCGGCGGTGGCGGCGGTGCCGCCCCAAACGGCGAAGCGCTCCATCTTCTCCCATTTGAACTTGCCGGTGATGGCGTTGTAGGCCTTGATCTGGCCGAGGCCTTCAGCCTTCTGACGATCGCCCTTCGGACCCGGGAACATGTTCAGCGTCGCGCCGACGAAGAACTGACCCGCGCGATAGGGAAGCATGAAGGGCTCCCAGTCCATGCAGATGTGGTTCACGCCGAGGAAGAACAGCTCCTTGTTCGGATCGTAGGAGTCGAGGCCCTGATTGTGATAGCCCATCGCCGACGGACAAACGTCCTTGGCGAGATGGTCCATGCGCGTGCCATATTCCGGATCGCGAACCGGCAAGCCCGACTTCAGGTCGATCTTCTTGAAGACGTTGACCGTGTCGTCGATCTTGTCGGCGGAGATCAGCGTGCCGTCGGTGCGATCGAGCGTATAGACGATGCCGTTGCGGTCTGGATGGGTCAGCAGCTTGCGCAGCTTGCCTTCCTTGTCCTTCTGTTCGGAGAGCATCATGAAGTTGATGCCCGCGTAATCCCACTCGTCGTGCGGGGTCTTCTGATAGCCGAACTTAGCCTGGCCGGTTTCGAGGTCGCGACCCCAAATGGTCATCGTCCACTTGTTGTCGCCGGGACGCATGGTCTCGTTCCACGGCGCCGGGTTGCCCGAGCCGTAATAAACGAGGTTGGTGCCCGGGTCATAGGCAAACCAGCCCCAGTTCGTGCCGCCGCCGATCTTCCAGGCGTCACCTTCCCAGGTCGAAGTGCCGAGGCCCTTCTGACCGTAATGCGGATTGGCCTTATTGAAGTCGTCTCCGATGAGAACGTCAGAATCCGGCCCAGTCGCATAAGCGCGCCATTTCTGTTCGCCGGTGCGAACGTCATAGGCGGTCATGTAGCCGCGCACGCCGAGCTCAGCGCCCGAAGAGCCGATCAGTACGATATCCTTGTAGATGTGCGGGGCGACGGTGAGAGTCGAACCGACCTTGAAGTCGGAGTTTTCGACTTTCCAGTATTCCTGACCGGTTTCGGCGTTGAGCGCCACGACATTGCCGTCAAGCAGCGTCTTGACGATCAAGGACGGGGTCTTGCCGTCGCTCGGCCAATAAGCAAGGCCTCGATTAACGATGTCGCAGCAGGCGACCGCGCGGGCGGCGGCGTTCTGCTTGGGCTTGTGCTGCCAAAGGATGCGGGTCGGATCGCTCAGATCTAGCGCGAAAGTGTTGTTCGGGAAGGAGGTGTGAACATACATCTTGCCGTCGACGACGATCGGCGAGCCTTCATGACCACTGAGCAGGCCTGTCGAGAACGACCAAGCAACTTTTAGATTCTTGACGTTCTCCGCATTGACCTGGGTCAGCGTGCTGTAGTGGTTGGCGCTGTAGTTCTTGCCCTGCATCGCCCAGTTGTCTTCGCTCTTGGTCAGCGCCTCGAGCTTGTCTTCAGCCTGGGCCATCGTCGCCATCGCCACCGGCGCAGCGATCAGGACTGACAGAAGGGAAACGGAATTCAGGAATTTCCTCATAGACGAGTCCTCCTGCGACGTCCTGCAAGGCCGTTCATGGCTTCTTGATAGGATGGCGTCGCCTCGTAAAGACGCTCCATATTTTGTCATTGGAGCTGTCATAGTTCGTTGAAGGTCGCTTCCTTGGGAGCGCTCGCCGCGCTTTATGGGAGAGACGATCCGCGAGCATATAAATTTAAGCGCCGCCGCGTGTCTTCACGATTTATCGGCAATGTGCGTCGGGAAAAAATGGCAAGTCGCCTCCCGTTGTTTCCTGACACCACTCCGCGAGCGAGGAGTCTTGACGCGCACGCCAGCGCGGTATCTTCTCCTCGCGAAGGGCTTCTCAAAAAGAAGAAAAGCATGACCGATCGTTTGATCTGCCGCCTGACCGGCGTCATTCTCCTCACGCTCCTCTTCACGACTTTCGGAGGCCTCAACGCTCAAACCGTCAATGTCGCGCTCTATCCACAGGATGGACGCCGTCTCATGAGCGAAGCCGATATGGCGCGTTTCACGGGCGGGGGCGTGCTGATGTGCTATTCCGATTACGGCACGCTGGAGCGCGGCGCCGCCGCCTGGCTCATCGGCTCTCACGATCTCGTCGTTTTGAACGCGCATAATTTCGTGGATCGCAAGTTGGTCCCGACTCATCCTGTAACGGACTGCTTCTTCCGTATCGCGGGCGGCGACTATTATTTCGACGGCGACAGTCTGCGGATCGGCGCGTCCGTCGAGTCGAAAGGATTGCACATCACCGACGACTGGGCGCTGCTTCGCCTCATTCACCCGACCCCGGACAGCGTAAAGCCGCAGCCGATCCCGGACGCGAGCGATATCATGACGGGAGCAGGCATGAAGGTGACGATGGTGTCGCCTGCGGGACACTCCAACACGCATCTACCCGCGACGGTGGAGTCCTGTGCGATCCATCGGATCGACGAGCCCACGGAGGGCCATGTCCGACGGGCGCGCCATGACTGCAATGACGGCTATGGCGGCTCGGGGTCCGGCCTGTTTTCAGAAGACGGGCGGCTGATCGCGCTGCACAGCGCGTCGCTCGACATGAATTGGACGCGGCCCTTCGACATCGAAACACATTACGGCTCCGCCATTCTTTTCGAGGGCGATCTTACGAAAGCGATTCGGGAAGCCGTGCAGAAGCCGCGCTGACCTATTCTTTTGCGGGAATAGTCCGCAGATAGGCGACCAGCGCGTTGACGTCTTCCGACGACATCTTGGCGAAATGGGCCTTGGCAAGGGTAGACATGGGCGGTTTGAGCGCTTCGCCCTTGCGCGAAACGCCTTGCGTGATCGCGCGCTTGATCTCGTCATCAGACCAGGCGCCGACGCCCTTCTCCGGATGCGGCGTAATATTCGACGCGACGGCGACGCCCGTCGGGGTTCGGAAGGTCTTGCCGCCAGCGCCGAGTCCGTTCACATAGTCCGGCGCATCGTCGACCTCCGTGCTGTGGCACGCCAGGCAGCGGGCGATCGACGCAACATAAAATCCGCGCTTGACCTTGTCGGAAAGCTCCGCCTCGTCGAACGCCGCTTCTGCACCGGGCGCCGGATGGGGAGACCACCTACCTTGCCGCTGCGACGGCGCGATAGGTTGAGCTTTCACGGGAGATTGGGCTCGCAGGAAGGCGATAATCGCATTGCGATCGGCGTCCGTCAGCACGCGATAGGAATCGGAAGGCATGGCGGGCGCGAGCTGTCCGTCGCGGCCGACTCCGGCGACGATGGCTGCGCTGAGCGCATCGTCGGTCCATCCGCCAACCCCTATCTCCTTGTCGGACGAGATATTTGAGCCGCGCGCGACATAGTCTTTGCCGGTGAAAGTCTGCGAGCCGCCGGAAAAGCGCGCGGATAGGTCGTAGCCATTGGGCCCGCGCGGCGTGTGGCAATTGTCGCAGGCTGCCAGGGCCTCGATGAGATATTGCCCGCGTGATTGATCCGCCGCCAAGGAAGCGCCCGTGGTAAAGACGCCAGCCCCCATACAAAGTGCCGCAAGGGCGAATGCTCGTTTGATCATGAGGAGGACCTGAATAACCCCGTGGCGACGTTGCCGCCCGAGGTCCTAATCGAGCGGCGGAGATGCGTCTGCTTCATAATTTCCCATCAATTTCGGGAAAGACCGGCAAGCTCCCTGGGAGCTATCGCGCCAGCGTCAAATTGGACCCGTCGAGCACCGCGTAGTCGAAGCGCGCGCCCTAACGATTGCGCCGGTAAAGTTGGCGGCGTTCAGCACCGCGTGAGTGAGATTGGCGCGCGTCAGATCGGCGCCGTCGAAATTCGCCTCCGGGAGTTCGGCGCGCACGGGGACCATTCCTTGATTGGCGGGGTCGGCTCCAAGATCGGCGTCGATGAGTTTCGCCTTGACGAATTTCACGCCGCG
>DATBRF010000153.1:0-5754 GCA_036560425.1 Methylocystis sp.
GCCCCTCCACCACCACCTCTATGCGCAGGTTCTCGCAGCGATCGCCCTCGGCGCGATCTTTGGCTTTCTCGCGCCGCAGATCGCCTCCGCCGACTGGGTGAAGGCGCTCGGCGACGGCTTCGTGAAGCTCATCAAAATGGCCATCGCGCCGATCATCTTCTGCACGGTCGTCTCCGGCGTGGCTCACATAGAAGACGCCAAGAAGGTCGGCCGCGTGGGCGTGAAGGCGCTTATTTACTTCGAGGTCGTCTCGACCTTCGCGCTGGCGATCGGCCTCCTCGTCGGCAATCTGCTGCGGCCCGGCGGCGATTTCGCCGGCAAGGCGGACGTGGCGGCGATCGCCAAATATACGGAGGCGGCGGCGAAACGCAGCGGTGTCGATTTCCTGCTCGACATCATCCCCGACAGCGCCGTCGGCTCCTTCGCCAAGGGCGACATTCTTCAAGTGCTGCTCTTCTCCGTGCTTTTCGGATTCGCGCTGCTGTCGCTCGGCGAGCGCGGCCGGCCGATGCGGCAGGGGGTGGACGAGGCGGGGCGCGCCATGTTCGCGGTCATCGGCATTGTGATGAAGGCCGCACCCATCGGCGCTTTCGGGGCCATGGCTTATACAGTCGGCAAATATGGCTCGGCGGCGCTCTTGTCGCTCGGCGGATTGATCGCGGCCTTTTACCTCGCGTCGGCGCTTTTCGTCGTCATCGTGCTGGGCGCCATTGCGCGGGCGGTCGGCTTCGATATTTTCCGCTTGCTGGCTTTTCTGAGAAACGAGCTGCTGATCGTGCTGGGCACCTCCTCCTCGGAGAGCGCCCTGCCCGCGCTAATGGAGAAGCTCCAGCGGCTGGGCTGCTCCAAGTCGGTCGTCGGGCTCGTCGTGCCGACTGGCTACAGCTTCAATCTCGACGGCACGAATATCTATATGACGCTCACGACCCTCTTCATCGCACGGGCCATGGGCGCTGAGCTGGATCTTGCGCATCAGGCGACGATCCTCGTCGTCGCAATGCTCACGTCCAAGGGCGCAAGCGGCGTCACGGGCGCGGGCTTCATCACTTTGGCCGCGACGCTCACCGCGGTTGATCCGGCGCTTGCGCCCGGTATGTCCTTCGTGCTCGGCATCGACAAATTCATGAGCGAATGCCGCGCCTTGACGAATTTCATCGGCAACGGCGTGGCGACCATCGTGGTCTCCGCCTGGGAGGGCGAGCTCGATCGCGAGAAGTTGAAGGCAGGACTGGGAGCATGACGCCGGCGTGACGCGCTTGCCTCGGGGCGGCCCGGCTGCTAGAACAAAAAAAGAACTGAGCCCAGCGCCATCATCTGTGGACAAGCGCTCGCCGAGCGCCATCAGTGGGAGCAATGGCGCTAAAGTGCCGCACGTCGTTAAGTGGAGAGAGACATGGCGGGTAGCGTGAACAAGGTCATTCTGGTCGGCAATCTGGGCCGCGATCCGGAAGTGCGCACCTTCCCGTCAGGCGACCGCGTCGTCTCCTTCTCGCTCGCCACCACCGAATCCTGGCGCGACAAAAACACCGGCGAGCGCAAGGACCGCACCGAGTGGCACAATATCCAGATCTTCAACGAAGCGCTCGGCAAGATCGCCGAGCAATACTGCCGCAAGGGCGCCAAGATTTATCTCGAAGGCCAGCTCCAGACCCGCGAATATACGGACAAGGACGGCAATCAGCGCCGTGTGACCGAAGTCGTCGTGCCGCGCTTTCGCGGCGAGATGACCCTCCTCGACAGCAAGGGCGGCGGACGTGGCGAGGGTGACTACGAAGGCGGCGGCTACGGCCAGAGCGGCGGCGGCTCCTTCGGCCGCTCGTCTCCGATGGAGCGGGCGCCCGTGGAGCGCCGCCCCGCCCCTGCCTCAGGCGGCGGCCGGCTGTCCGATCAACTCGACGACGATATTCCATTCTAGCGCTTTCCGGTCGGACGGAATCGTCTGATCGGAACTTGCTCCAAGCTCGCTCAGAGCCATTCGGACGCCGTCGCTCAAAAAGCGGCGGCGTTTTGTTATTCCTGACCCGTCGATGATTGTCGGTTTCCTGACAGCCGCACGCCCTTCGTTTTGCGCAATTCCCATCCTGTCTCGGACGAAGTAAAGGAAGAAGAAGCGGCGAATCAGCGATCAGGCCGCCCCAGATCTGAGCGCTCTGGCGATCATTTCGGGCCGTCATTGTACAAACACGACAATTTCAGCGCCTTGAGACGACTCGGGATTGTGACATCGGCGCCACACGAGCTGACACAATTATTCACAAAAGCTGTATTTGCCTAGAGATTAGGCAAGTGCGCGGCAGTTGAGCTTGAACGCCAATGCCTGTGAAGCTGAATATTGGGCCAAGTTTCGTCTTCTTAATCGGAGTTCCTGGCATGAAGTGGCATTACACCCCCGTCGTGACCGCGGCGTTCATTGCGGCCACCTTGGCCTCCGCGGCCGATCTGCCCAAGAAGAAAGCGCCCGAGGCCCCGCCGCCGCCTCCGGCCTGGATCGATACGTTGACCGTCGACGGCTATGTTGAAGGCGGCGTCGCCATCAACTTCAATCAGCCCTTCAACAAGCTGAACTGGGGCCATCTCTATACAGACCGCGCCAACTGGCCGACCTTCAACGGCGGCGTGCTGACCGTCATGCGCCCGATCGATCCGAAGTCCACGGGCTATGACTTCGGCTTCAAGGTTCAGGGCCAGATCGGCGAGGACGCGCGTTATAACCATCTCACCGGCTTCCTGGACTATCTGATCCACGACCGGACCCAGATCGCCATTCTCGAAGCCAACGCTCAGGCGCATCTACCCTGGACAAGCTTTGTCTCCGAGGGCGGCGTCGACGTAAAGGCCGGCATCTTCCCGACGTACAATGGCGCCGAAGTCATGTACGCCAAGGACAATCTGTTCTACTCGCACTCTTACATCTTCAATTTCGGACCCTTCCTTCACACCGGCCTCATGACGTCGACGCATGTGCGCGATTGGCTCGACATTTACGCCGGCGTAACGACGGGCGTGAACAACTGGATCGGCTACCCCGGCCAACCCAATGCGTCGCCCTCCTTCCATGGCGGCTTCGGCCTCAATTTGCTCGACGGCAATCTGACGGTCCTCGGCATCGTCCATCACGGCCCACAAAACTCGACTCAAGGCCGGTTCAATTTCCTGTACACGCCGGCTGTTTTCGCCAACGCCGGCCTCTATTGGCCGAACAATGTGCCCGGCGGCATTCCGGCCGCCTGCGCCTGCGAGCCGAACACCACAAACCGCACCTTCACGAACCTGACCACGACCTGGAAGGTGACCGAGAATCTAACTCTCATCACGGACATGGCGTATAACCGCGAGAGCGGATGGAATCCCATCTCCTTCACGGGCATTTCGCCGGCCTTCTACCCCGCGTGGGACGCCACCGGCATTTTCCCGGCCCCGCTCGCTTCTCTCCCACAGAAGCCACAGGGCGCCGATTCGTATGCCGTCGCGCAATACGCGTCCTATAAGGTCAACGACATCTTCAAGGTGAACGGCCGCGTCGAGTTCTATCGCGACAACAAGAACTTCTTTGTTGGCGCCTTCCCCGGCTACTTCGACTCGGTCAACGCGTTCCATGGCTTCGCGTGTCCGTCCTGCATCAGCCGTCCGGCCGGCGTCGGCACGAGCTATCTGGCGCTCACCGCCGGCGTGACCATCACCCCGGAATTGCCGAAGCTGCCGATCATCACCGGCCTGATCCTGCGTCCGGAATTCCGTTGGGACACCGCGGTCAACGGCACGACGCCGTTCTTCCGCGGCAACGGCAACGGCTTCAGCTCGTCGCAGGGCATGTTCAACATGGACGTGATCGTTCCCTTCTCGCTGCTCTGAGCCATCAAGCTGGAGCCGCCTCTCCCAAGAAAAAAGCCGGCGCCCGATGGTCGCCGGCTTCCTCTTTATTTGGCGCCCGCAGGTGGCGTTTACTGCGGCTCCTCCTTCGAAGGCCCCTCGTCCCTCGTGACGACCTCGACGTCGGCGTCCTTCGTCGACTGGACGCGAAATGTGTTCTGGTAAGTCTTTCCATCATGCCGCGCGATTGCGACATATTCGCCTTCGGCCAAGACAAGAGAGGGAAAGGCGCCGATCAATTCCCGAATGATGTCGCCGCCCGGCGTCAGCACGGAAAAGCTGGTGTTGGCGAGCGCCTCGCCTCCCGGCGACTTCACGAGCTTCAGCGTGATGGTGGCGGCCCGATGCTTCAGCGTCGCTTCGATCAACTTGCCCGCGGGAACCTTCAGATCGGCCGTGACGACAGAGTTCGTCGCATTGTTGCCGCCCTGTGCGCCTTGCGTCGTGTCGAGCAGGGTCGAGACGATGTGATAGGAGCCTTCGGGCAGGCAGATCACCTCGTCGCCCTTGGCGCTGGCGAGCACGAGCTTGGCCTCCACATTGCCGCGCTCCGGGACATAGATCGAGATCGACAGGCGCTGCGGCGGAATCTTGTTTTCACCGAGCATATCGACAAGCTTCAAACCGCCAGCGTTGAGCGGCAGGCGCTCGGAGACGCTATGTCCCTCCATGACGACGCGTCGCGTCGCGCCAGCGAGCCCAAAAGCCGCATGCACCATATAAGCGCCGTTCGGCAGCGGCAGGCTGGGCGTCGCTTCATCGGATTGCGCGACAAGCTTGTGCGAGCCGTCCGGCTGCGCGGCCTCCTCGAAAACGCGCCATACCACGCCCGAGCGCACCAGCTGCGAATCGCCGGCTCCAAGGGTTGCGCTCAAGCGGAGCGTCGACGCGCCTTCCGTATGCGCCCGAGGGGCCGGCTCCATTGGAGCCGCTTGCGGGGAGCCCGCCGGAGGCGACAGGCTGGGATGCCCGCGCCGGGCGAAGGCCTGATCAGTGGCGATGGGCAGCGCAAGCGCGGCCGCCAGCATCGGACCGGCCCTGCGGATCTTTCTTTTCATGGCCTGTTCTATGGCGCCGATCATGGCCGTTTGTCGATCATCCCCCGCCAAAGGCCACGTTGATGGCGGCGATCTCTTTTTCCGAGAAAGCCATTGCGCCCGTAAAGCCCTCTCGCCGGAGATCGGCGTAAGCGGCGACCTGCGGCCCGCCGCGTCGCGCCGGCGCAGCCGCCAGGGCGGAGACTCCTGCGGCCGCCGCGCCGAGAGAGAGCAGCGCCGCCGCCGTCGCCCTCGCCTGCGCGCCGCCCGGCAAATCCGCCCGATCCATCGCCAGCGCGACAAGCCGCTTCGAGGCGCCCCGATAAGCGCCGAGCCCAAAAACCGACGCCGGCGTTTGCGCGGCGAGCGCGACGATCTTCAACGCGCCCGCTCGCAGCCCGGCTTCCGCCTCCCTGACCGCGAGTTTGACGGCAAGCTGCTGAACGTCGTGGCGGCCCTCGCAGGCCTCGAGAAAAACGCCGTCGAGCCCCTCTCCTATGAGGGCCTCGAGGTCGTCGTCGACCTTGTCGCTGGTCACGGGCGCGACCTGGACAAAAATTTGGGGCCGCGCGGCGGAGGATTTCCGCGCGGCGTCGATGAACGAGCGCGCTCCGGCGCGGGCCACCTCCCGCGAAACGCCGTCCAACCTGAGCAAGAGCGCGCAGGCGCCGCTGCCAAGCGCCTGAGGACAGAGCGGCGCCTTGGTCGAGAGAACCAGAACGGAGCGCATTTTACCGTGATCTTTTGGTGAGCGAGGTCAGCCTTAAGCGAGAATTTACTATAAATCGTTATGATCTGTTTACGTTAGAGCGCATTCCGCAACGTCTGACAGACCGCCGCGACAAGA
>DATBRF010000154.1:0-4415 GCA_036560425.1 Methylocystis sp.
GTGGGCGGGGCGCTGCAACGTCAGGTTCCCGGCGTCATCATCAACGACGTGGCTGGAAATCCCTACCAGCCGGAAATCGACTTCCGCGGCTTCGTCGCTTCGCCGATCTCCGGCACGCCGCAAGGCCTCGCCGTCTATCAGAACGGCATTCGCGTCAATGAAGCCTGGGGCGACAGCGTCAATTGGGACCTGATCCCCAATGTCGCCATTGACCGGCTGACGGTTGTGACGGGCAACCCGCTCTTCGGCCTCAACGCGCTGGGCGGCGCGGTGACGCTCGATATGAAGAACGGCTTCACCTACCAGGGATTCGAATTCGACGGGCGCGTCGGAAGTTTCGCCCGTCGCAGGGAACAATGCAATACGGCGTGCAGTCCGGCGCCTTCGCCAGCTATCTTGCCATGGAAGGCGCAGGTGACAACGGCTATCGCCATTTCTCGGGCTCGGACGTCAAGCGTCTGTATGGCGATGTCGGCTATCGCGGCGACAGCGGCGAAATCCATGCCAATATTACGGTCGCGCAGAATCGCTTCGGCTCCTCGGGCCCGGCTCCGATCGAACTGACCAACATCGATCCGGGCGCCGCTTATACGACGCCGCAGACGTACAAAAACACGCTGGCAATGTATGATATCAACGGCAATGTTACGCCCGATGAGCATTGGAAGCTCTTTGGCGACGTACATTTCCGAGCCTTTGATCAGGCGCGCGTCGACGGCAACACAACGAATTTCAATTCCTGCGGCGGCGCAACGCTCTGTGATGAGAGCGGGAACCCGACCAACGGTCTACCAGACCTCTTCGCGGGCGCTGCTTCGCTCGGTGTCGTCGACTACACCTGGACGCGCTCGCGTACCATCGGCGGTACTGTGCAGGCGACAAACGACAACACATACTTCGGTTTCCACAATAAAATCACCTTCGGCGTAAGCTATGATCACGGCTGGACAGCCTTCTCCGCCAACGAAGTCCTCGGTGTCATTCAGCCTAATCTCGTCGTCGGCATGACTGGCCCGATCGTCGAAGAACCTGCGAGCGGCATCCAGAGCGTCTCGGTCCGTGCCTCGAACGATTATCTCGGCGTCTATGCGCTCGACACCCTGGACATCACGGACAAGCTGACGGCGACGGCGGGCGCTCGTTTCAACCGCGCGGGTATTGCTCTTTATGATTTGAATGGGACACAGATCAACGGCTCGAACGTTTATACCCGCATCAATCCGGTCGCGGGCTTGACCTACAAAATCCTTCCGAGCCTTTCGGCGTACGCAAGCTATTCAGAAGCTAACCGCACGCCGACGCCGCTTGAGCTTGCTTGCGCAGACCCGAACAGGCCCTGTATCATCGACAACTTCTTGGTATCTGATCCGCCCTTGAAGCAAGTCGTGTCGCATACGGTCGAGACGGGGTTGCGCGGCAATGTGGGGCTTCCCGCCCTTGTTCCCGCTGTCGCCACGTACCTCCCGGGCGAGCTGACCTACAGCGCCGGACTGTATCGAACCTATAACTTCAACGACATCCTGAGCGTGCCGAGCCAGGTCGGCGTCCGCGGCTACTTCACACATGCGGGCGACACATTGCGCCAGGGCGTTGAAGTCTCCTTGCGCTATGCCGACGAGCGTTTCAGCGCCTTCGCCAATTACACGCTGACGGACGCCACATTCCGCTCGACCTTCCTGCTCGGCTCGCCAAACAATCCTTGGGCGCAATACGTCGGGTTGGTCTTGCCCGACTCCCCCGGCAACTCCAACATCATGGTCACGCCCGGCACCAACCTCACGGCCGTTCCCCGCCATCGTTTCAAGGCTGGCGCTGACTATGCCGTGACAAGGGAATGGAAGGTCGGCGCCGACGTCGTGTATTCCTCCGGCTCCTGGCTGCGCGGCGACGAGATCAACGCCTTCGGAACGCTTCCTTCCTATGCGCTGGTCAATCTGCGGACGTCTTATCAGGTGACGCCGAACGTGCAGTTCTACGGCCTGCTGCAAAACGCCGCCAATGTGCGCTCCCGCAGCTTCGGCACGTTCTTCGACACGCAGGCCATCGGCTTCCTGCCCTTCGCCAACCCGAAGATGGTGTCGCTTGGACCGCCTATCGGAATCTTCGGCGGCGTGAAGATTACATATTGACCGCGACAAGGAGGCGGCCTCGCGAGGCCGCCTTTTTTGTCGCGGCTGCGCCTCTGGATATCCAGGAAATATCCTCCTATGATTCCGGGAAATTCTCCCGGTTTGAATAGGAGGTTGATATGAGAAAACTGTTTCTTCTCGGCGCGTTCGCTGCGGCGGGCCTGATCGCCGCGCCGATCGGTCCAGCGCTCGCCAAGAAAGCGTCGCCGGTCGCGGCGCTCGATACGGATAACGACTCGACGGTCGACTCCAGCGAGGTCAAGAAATCTGCGGAAGGGCTGTTCGACAAGCTCGACACGGACAAAGACGGCTCGATCGAGCCGAAGGAGCTTCACGGTCGCCTGTCCAAGAAGGAATTCAAGACCGCCGATCCGGACAATGACGGCACGCTCGACAAAAACGAATATATCGCGGTCGTCGAGGTTCTCTTCAAAGCGGCTGACCCCGACAATGACGGCACGCTCGACGACAAGGAATTCGCCTCGAAAGACGGAAAGTCGCTGCTGCGCGTCGTTCGCTGAACTCTCGCGCGCAGGACGCTTGATCCCGCGCGCCAAAGCGGCCATTTAGGAGGCATGAAACGCCTCGCCGCCGCTTGTTTTCTCCTGCTCGCTGCCGTGCCCGCCGCGGCGGATGCGCTGAACGTCAAGGTCGGCGTGCTGCGCGAGCCGCATTCACGCGAAACGCTCTCCATTCTGGAAATTCCCGCCGCAGACGACACGCTCGCCGGCGCGCTGCTGGGCGCCGCCGACTACAACACGACAGGCAAATTCACCAATCAGACATTCGAGGCGATCGACGAGAGGCTTGAGGACGCCTCCGACGTCGCCGCGTCCATCGACGCGCTGATCGACAAGGGCGCGATGTTCATCATTGCCGATCTCTCCACGGACCGTTTGCTTGCGGCCAGCGAGCGCGCCAAGGCGAAAGGGGCGTTCCTTCTCAACGTCTCGGCGCCCGACGAGCGCCTGCGGGAGGAAGACTGCCGCGCCAATATCATCCATGTCGCGCCCTCGCGCGCCATGCTGGCAGATGGCCTCGCGCAATATCTTATCTGGAAGCAGTGGCGCAAATGGCTGCTGATCAAGGGGTCGCACGAAAAGGGCGAACTGCTTGCGCAGGCCTATCGCCGCGCGGCGAAAAAGTTTGGCGCCAAGATCGTCGAAGAGCGCGTCTATGAAGACACGGGCGGCGGACGGCGCAGCGACTCCGGCTCCGTGCAGACGCAAAGGCAAATGCCGGTGCTGACACAGAGCGCGCCGGCCTATGATGCGCTCGTCGCCGTGGACGAAAGTGACGTCTTCGCCGGTTATCTTCCCTATCGCACATGGGACCCGCGCCCCGTCGTGGGCTCAGCGGGCCTCTATCCCGCGCGCTGGGACCCGGCGCATGAGCAATGGGGCGCGCATCAATTGCAGAACCGCTTCATGGCGGCCTTCCGCCGCCTGATGAACGCGCGCGACAACAATGCCTGGCTCGCGATGCGCATGATCGGTGAAGCGGCGACGCGCACGGGTTCAAATGAACTGGCCAAGATCCGCGATTTCATGCTCGGCAAGGATTTCTCCATCGCCGCCTTCAAGGGCGTGAAGCTCACCCTGCGTCCCTGGAATCAGCAATTGCGCCAGCCGATTTTGGTGTCCGACGGCCGCATGGTGGTTTCGGTTTCTCCTCAAGAAGGATTTTTGCATCAGTTCACGGAATTGGACACGATTGGTCTCGACCAACCGGAGACAAAGTGTCGATTGAAATGATCAACATTTTTTACATGTTCATTGATTGGACTCCGATGGGCGCCGGTCCAGCGCAGCTGAGATCGTACTGCCAATCATGTCAGCGGCCCGCCGAATAGGGTCGGCGTCGAGATGTGCATATCTCTCTGTCGTAGCTGCTTGCGAGTGACCGAGAAGTTTGCCCACTATTGGAAGACCGAGCCCTGCTCCGGCGCCGACGCTTGCAAAGGAATGGCGCAAGTCGTGAATTCTAAGGTTGGGAAGGTTCGCAAGCTTTATCGCCGCCGCCCAGGGCTTTTTCAAATCAGTTCTGGGTTGGTCGACGTTCTTGCCGGAAATGACATAAGTCCCGTCCCGCGGGCGCGACGCTAAAATTGCGATTGCAGGAGCGCCCAGCACAATTGTCTTCCTGCCTGTTTTCGAATCGGGCAGGAACAGCATTCCTCGTTCAAGATCGACGTTTTCCCACCGCAGGTGCAAAATCTCTCGAAGTCGCACACATTGGCGACACGGAGGCGAGCCGCAGCCGCTGCTTGACGACAGCGACGCTGAC
>DATBRF010000155.1:0-10955 GCA_036560425.1 Methylocystis sp.
TCACCTGCATTTGCCCGTCCCCCAGCCCTTCCCGCCGCGCAGCGAGGTCGCGACATGGGCGATAATCGGGTCGAACGCCGCTTTGTCCGCCGCCGGGTAATCCAGATAGACTGTGTTCCACACCGTTCCGCCGCAGGAGAGCAGCGACTTTCGATAGAAAATCCGGTCGCCCTTGCGGCCGGAGACGACGATCCAGTCCCTGCCCTGGCGCTTGTAGTCGATGGTCTCGCCCGCGGCGGGCTTGGTCATGAGCTCGATTTCCTGAAAGCGCGGCAACACGACGAAAATGCCTGAGACGGTGATCGTCGCGCGCCCGTCGGGAGAGGTGAAGACACGCCCGTCGTCATTCTCCGGCGCCTGCCCCATACGCCAGCCGGCCGGAATGTCGGCGGTCGCGCCGAAGCGATCATTGCGATAGGTCTGCCAGCCGCCCGCCTGGGCGGCGGCCACCTGAAGCAAGAAGACGAGCGTCGCCAGCATCCTCATATCCGCGATCCCTCGAAAAGAATTGCCTGCATGGGCATCCTCGCAGGCGATCCAAATTCCTGCGTCAGTCGCTGCGCCAAGGCTTCGACGATGGTCTCCGGCGCAATCTCGCCCCGCGCGCGAATCTGGTCGATGAGCGGGCTGCCGAACACGAGCCCCATCGCGAAAGCCGTAACATCCGGCATTTCATGCACGCGCGGCAGCACCGAGACGATGATGTTCGTGAAACCCGCCGCGATGAGCGCTTCCTTGGTCGGGTCGATCTCCGGGCAGGAGAAAGGCGTCTTCAGGAATTTCGGCGGATCGTCGGGAAAGAAGCGCTCGACCACTTCGAGGCCGATGCGCGAGAAGGGATTGTAGCGCGGCGCGTCCCAGACGCTCGTCAGATAGCGGCCATGGGGCTTCAACACGCGAGCCGCTTCGCGATGGGCCGCGTCCTTGTCGGGAAAGAACATCAGGCCGAACTGGCAGACAACCGCGTCGAAGGCGTTATCCGCGAAAGGCAGGACGAGCGCGTCCGCGACCTCGAAACTCACCCGCTCCTCGGGCCGAAACTTCTCCCGCGCGACGTCGAGCATGGGCGCGTTGAGGTCGGTCGCGGTAAGCCGCGCCCCGGCGGGCAGCGCGTCGCGCAGCTTGCGCGTGACGATGCCCGTGCCGGCAGCGATTTCGAGGGTTTCTCGCGGCCCCCATATGGCGGTCCGCCGCGCGGTCTCCTCGGCATAGGCCTCGAAGATCACGGGGCCGAGGCCGCGGTCGTAATGTCGGGGGATGTCGCCGGTGAAGCGGGCCGGGTCGCTGGTCATTGCTGCCCTCTCTCGCGAGGAGCTGCAACGCTCGTGACTCGCCCCCGCCCCATCACCATTTTACGAGGCAGCGAAAAAGACAAGGGCCCAGGGATGACGATCGTCCTCAACCACACCATCGTGCCGGCGCGAAACAAGCGGGACGCCGCGCGCTGGTTCGCGCGAATCTTTGATCGGCCTTTCGACGAGGCGGCGGCGGAGCATTTTGCCCCCGTGCGGGTGAACGACACGCTCACGTTGCTCTTCAACGACAGCTCCAACTTCGGACCGGGCCATTACGCCTTCCACGTCAGCGACACCGAGTTCGGGGCAATCTTCGACCGAGTAAAGCGGGAGGGCGTGAAGTTCGGCAGCGCTCCCGGCAGTTTCGAGGATGGCAAGCTCAACAATTGGAACGGCGGGCGCGGGGTCTATTTCAAAAGCCCCGACGGCCACGTGTTGGAGCTAATGACGGTCGCGCAGTAGAGCCCGGCCGATCAAGCCTCAGCCATTTTCCTCCTCCACATACCGCGGAAACACCGGCGCCGGCGGCGGCAGCGGCGCGCCTTCCTGCAGGGCGTTCCCCTCCCCGGCGTGCGCAAGATCCCGCTCGTCCGGCCCGACGCCCAGAGAATCGAGGAACTTCCCCGCCGACTCAGGGATAAAGGCCTGCAGCGGGATCACCAGCCGGCGCAGCGTCTCGGCCGTCACATAAAGGATCGTCTCCATGCGCGCCGGGTCGGTCTTCTTCTTCGCCCAGGGCTCCTCGCCCGCGAAATAGCGGTTGGCCTCCGCCACCACGCGGAAAATCTCCGAAAGCGCATGGTGGGGCTGATAGGCGTCTATCGCCGCGCGCGCCTTCTTCAGAATGCCCGCCGCCTGCGCGAGAATGTCCCTGTCGGCGTCGGTGAAATCGCCCTTCTTCGGAACGGCTCCCCCGCAGTTCTTGGCGATCATCGACAGCGAGCGCTGCGCCAGATTGCCGAGGTCATTGGCGAGGTCCGCATTGATGCGCATGACGATCGCCTCGTGCGAGTAGTTGCCGTCATTCCCGAAGGGCACCTCGCGCAAGAAGAAGTAGCGCAGCTGATCGACGCCGTAGCGCTCGATCAGCTCCTGCGGGCCGACGACATTGCCGAGCGATTTCGACATCTTCTCGCCGCGCGAGAAGAGAAAGCCGTGCACCACGATCTGCTTGGGGAGCGGCGCGCCGGCCGACATCAGAAAGGCCGGCCAATAGATGGCGTGGAAGCGCGTGATGTCCTTGCCGATGACATGGGCGTCGGCGGGCCAGTAGCGCGCCTTCTCGCCGCCGGTGAGCCAGCCGGTCGCGGTGATGTAATTGGTGAGCGCGTCCACCCACACATACATGACATGATTCGCAGTCGTCTGGGGGTTCGGCGGGATGCGAATGCCCCAGTCGAAGGTCGTGCGCGACACGGATAGATCCGAGAGCCCACGCTTCACGAAGGCGACGATCTCGTTCTTGTAATGCTCGGGGGTAATGAACTCGGGATGCGCGTCGTAATGCGCCAGAAGCTTCTCGGCATAGGCCGAGAGCTTGAAGAACCAGCTCTCCTCCTCCACCCATTCCACGGGCGTGCCGGTTGGCGCGTATTTCTTTCCCTCGCGCTCGGTTAGCTCGCTCTCGTCGTAATAGGCCTCGTCGCGGACCGAATACCAGCCGGCGTATTTGGAGAGGTAGATGTCCCCATTCGCCTCCATGCGCCGCCAGATCTCGAGCACGGTCTCCTTGTGGCGCTCCTGCGTCGTTCGGACGATGTCGTCGGCGCGCGCGTTCAACGCCTCGCCCATGCGGGCGAATTGCGCGGCGACGCCGTCCACGAACTGCTGCGGCGTCACGCCCTCCTTCTCGGCAGTGCGTTGCACCTTCTGACCGTGCTCGTCCATGCCCGTGACGAAGAGCACATCGAAGCCGTCGAGCCGCTTGAAGCGCGCGAAGGCGTCCGTGGCGATCCGCTCATAGGCGTGGCCGATGTGGGGCGCGCCATTCGCGTAGGGAATGGCCGTGGAGATCATATAGGTGGGGCGCTCTGACATGGCGCCCGAGATAGCGCGCTTTTGAGACGCGGGGAAGTCGCTGCCTGCGCCATTCACCCGAGCGAACAGGAGGCCTTGCCCCTTATTGTGACCGGCGCGGCGGCAAGCGCGCAGAGCACGCCCGCCGGCAAGAGGCGCATGTTCATCTCTCGGAAACAGAGCCAGGATTAAAGCCTGAGGCGACGTCGGAAGGGGCCGAATCGCGGACTCGCCTTCCCGAGCGTCGCGCATTATGTTTTTTCGCATTGGGCGGGAGCATCGGTATGAGCGTAACGAAGGCGCCGAGAGACATCGCCCGCAAGCTCGCGGAGAAAAGCCGGACGAAAACCGACGGCTGGCGGCGGGAAACCTTCACCCTGCCGCGCCTGGACGCCCGCGCCAAGGCGCGCGAGTGGTTCGATCGCTATCCCAAGGCCGCCTATATGACCGAGATCGAATTCTGGCGTGAGCTTGACGACGGCCGCATCGAATTCGTCATCCGGCGCCTGCCGAGCGCGGACTGAGCTGTATAGTAACGGCGTCGTTCAATTTATTTTTTCAGTTGCGTTTCAACACGCTTGGCCGAGGCGCATGCGCACGGCACTTGAGCGAAGCCGTTTTGACATTCGGCGGCAATAAACCAACCCCAGCTTTCGCCCAGCGTCGCACCAGCGCGGATTAGACTGTGGCGTCACATCGGGGACCGTTTGTCCGCCTCGTAGAGCAGGCTACTTGCATTGCCCGCGAAAACCCGCGAGATGGCGCGCGACCCTACGCCAAGCCTTCTCAGCTCCTCCGCAATCGGGTGATCGCCGAGCGTAAAGGACGCGTGGCCGCTCAGTAGCGAAAGGTAGTAGAGCCCCTCGGTCTGGATCGTATGCCGAAGCAGACGATCTTCCTTGATTGTATAGACGCGATAGTCAATACGCCGGATCTTGGCTGGTCCCTGCTCGACATCCAAGGTCAGAACATCCTCCCCGCCGACGCAGAGACGGCAGCGCCGGACGTCGTCGATCTCCTCGAATGCAATATCGGCGACGACTGTCGGGTAGCCCCAAACCATCTCGCCAAGCTCGCAGGCCTCCTGCGTCGTTACGGGCATCTGGTAAACGAAAAAGCCGGCGCTTCTGAACCAGCCAGGAAATAAAAACGGCAAAGCCGGTATGTTCAGAAGCGGCTTATGCAGAACCGGAGTCATGATGGCGACTTCGTTATAGGGAGAAATATCTCCAAGACGCCGGTATTCGATGGCGGCCAGGGACAGGATCGCGGTCCCGGGAGAGATTTCCACCGGTCTCAGCTTTCTGCTCGGCAAAAGGTTCCGAACGCCGGCGAGCGGCGCCGGGAAATGCGCAATGATTCCTGTCCAGTCCAGGCAACGAAGCGGGAGCCCGACGCTCACGCCGCTCGAAAGCGTGACGCGATTGGCTTCTTTGCGTCGGAGGAATGCTTCATACATTTGCGGCCTCGGGCGACGGCCCGTCGAGGCGCGTCTATCGAAGCAAGGAGCTAGCGCGCGACTGGCCGACAAGCACGATCAGAACCGCAAGTCCGATGATCCCCCAGCCGTAAGCAAACGTTCCCGTCGCGTCCCGCAGGGCGCCGAAGGCGGGCGGAATCAGCACGACGAAGATCTGATTGATGGCCATGGCGAGGCCGATCATGAATCCGATCGCGCCCCTGGGGGCGGCTTCGGCGACAAGCGCGATCCACGGCCCATACCAGCCGAATCCAAAAAACCCCAGCCAAATGGCGATTGTCGCCATAGCCCATAATGGCGCGCCCGGCGCCGCCGAAAAGGCCGCGAGGCCGAGGGCGAGCGCGCCCATGCTCACGACGAGAGGAAAGGAACGGCCGCGCGCGCTTCTGTCGCTCCACAGCGCGAGCAGAATGCGCGCCAGCGCCCCGGCGAATTGCGCAGCGAAGAGGAGCGTCACGCCCGTTTCGACCGGGATGGCGAAACGGTCGCGCAGATCGAGCGGCAAATAGACCGTCAGGCAAAACTGCACGCTGACGAGCGCCGCGCCGGGCAGAGAGATCGCCGGCAGACGCGGCCCGATCGTCGCAAGCCGCTCGCGCCATTGGCCCTTTGTCCGCGTGCGCTCGGGCAGAGCGACCGGCGGAGGCCGATAGAGCAAGGCGAAGAGCAATCCGCTGAGGAGCGCGGCGAGCGCGCCGAGATCGAAAGCCGCGCGCCACCCGTGCCGCGCCGCCGCGGCGGGCAGGATCAAGGCCGCGAGCGCCGCGCCGAGCGGCAGTCCCGCTTGGCGCACGCCCATTGCGAGGCCGCGCGTATCGGGCGAGAACCAGGCCGCCACCACCTTGCCGCCGCTGCACGGTGCAATAGCCGATGCTGGCGACAACGAGCCAGGAGAGGATTTCCGAATAAGTCTGCGCGCGTGCGGCGACGAAAAGCGAGGCTGCGACGATGGTCGCCCCGAGCCCGACGATGAGCCGCTCGCTGAAGCGGTCGAGCAGAAGGCCGGCGATCAGCAACCCCGCGATCGGCGTTGTCTGCGCCGCAGACATGGCCAATCCCACCTGCGCGGCGTCAAGTCCAAGAGCCGCCTGCAGCGCGGGCCCCAATGCGCCGAGCCCCTGCACGAGCAAGCAGCCCCCGGTCTGCGCCCCGGTTGCAAGCGCCAGAACGAACCAGCGGTAGGACGAAGGGCGTTGCGATGTGATCGCCGTGGACAAAGGGAGTTTTTCCGCTGCGCGCCGCCGCGTTCGCGGCCTTGTCGCCGTCCTTTACCGCATGGCCGAAGCTTTGGTCACCAGCCAGTTTGTAGCGCGCGCGCCTTCAAAGGGGAAAAGCAGGACAAGTTTGCGATCCGTGCTTTGCAGGCGACCGCTCCAGCGGAGGCCAGAACGCATTTCGCGGTCGAGCCGGGATGGCTCTTTCGCGATTGACGCCCTAATGATTGCGGCTAGGAAATGACCCGCATTTCTGCTCAGCCCCCGGCTGCATTGCCCTGCTTGAATGGGTTTCGGATAGGCGCCGGCGCTTGCCCTTCCCTCCCCGGCTCTTATAGTCCGGCGCAACTCTCACATAGGGAAAGTTGATGACGATCAAGAGCCTTCGCATCGGCACGCGCGGCAGCCCTCTGGCGCTTGCGCAGACCTACATGGTTCGTAACCTTCTCGCTAAGGCGCATGGGGTGGACAATGATCACTTCGCGGTCGAGATCATCAAGACCTCGGGAGATTTGATTCAGGATCGGGCTCTTTCCGAATCCGGCGGCAAGGGCCTCTTCACCAAGGAGCTCGATCTCGCGCTGATCGCGGGGAGCATCGACCTCGCGGTCCACAGCTCCAAGGATCTGCCGACGCATCTGCCTGCCGAAATCGTCATCGCCGGCTATCTGCCGCGCGAGGATGTGCGGGACGCCTGGATCGGCCGCGACGGCCTGACGATCGACGCCCTGCCCGCGGGCGCCGTGGTGGGCACGGCCTCCTTGCGCCGCGCCGCACAGGTGAAGCGCCGCCGGCCCGACCTGAAAACGACGCTGCTGCGCGGCAATGTCCATACGCGGCTCGCCAAGGTGGAGAGCGGCGAGGTCGACGCCACCCTTCTCGCCCTCGCCGGCCTCAAACGCCTCGGCCTCGCCGACCGCGCGACCGCCCTGCTGCCCATCGAAAATTTTCCGCCCGCCGTTGGGCAGGGCGCGATCGGCGTGACGGCGCGCGCGGGCGACGCCGAGACGCGCGCGGCGCTGACGCCGCTTTTCGACGAGGCGACTGCGCTCGCGCTCGCGGCCGAACGCGCCTTCCTGTCGGCGCTCGACGGCTCCTGCCGCACGCCGATCGCCGGTCACGCGACGGTCGTCGGCGACGAGCTCTCTTTCTACGGCGAGGTGCTCAAGGCCGACGGCAGCGAGGTCTGGACGACGCGCCGCAAGGGGCGCGCCATTGACGCGGCGATGATCGGCGCCGACGCAGGAAATGAGATCGTGCTGAAGCTGCCGCATGGCGTTGCGGGGCTGATGTGAAGCGCGCCCTCGTATTACGGGCGACGGAAGACGCGTTCCGTACGACGGAAAAACTAAGGGAAATAGGTTTTACGTCAGTCGTATCTCCAGTGCTGGAAATCGCCGCGACGGCGACGCCTGTCCCGCAAGGCGCCTACGACGCCGTGCTGGCCTCGAGCGCCAAGGGGATCGACTGCGCGGGACCACGCGGCGAATTCTACAAGGCCCTCCCCTTGCACGCCGTCGGCGCCAAGACGGCGGCGGCGGCGCAAGCGCACGGCTGGCGGCCCGAGATCGTTGCTGGAAGCGCCGAGGCGATCTTGCCGCAGCTGCTCGCGCGCTATCCGGCGCCAACGTGCTTCCTCTATCTCGCCGGTCGCGACCGGCAAGCGACGTTGGAGGCCGGCTTGCGCGCCGCAGGGCATCGCGTCACCGCTGTGGATGTCTATGAGGCCCGCGCCGCCGCGAGCTTCACGGAGCCGGCGCGCGCGGCGCTGGCGGCCGGCGAGATCGACATCGCGCTCCATTACTCGCGCCGCAGCGCCGAGATTTTCTTGCGGCTGGTGGAGGCTGCGGGTCTGACGGGCCGGCTCCATGCGATGTCCCATGTCGCGCTGTCCGACGACGTCGCCGCGCCGCTCCGGGCAGCCGGCCTCTCCGTGGCCTGCGCGGAAAAGCCGGACGAGGCGCATCTGCTGAAGGCCGCGGCGGCGATCTTATGATCGGCGATCCAATAGAGGAAGGAATTGCGCGGGAAAGTAAGGATGCTCGCCTTTCTCGCCCGCCTGTGCTAACCCCTTCCCCTCCCCTCACGGGGCAAGAAAATCCGGAAACGCAAGGGTCGCGCGAGCATGTCTGATATTTTCCACGAGGTCGACGAAGACGTCCGCCGGGACAAGGCCGCCGAATTCTGGCGCAAATATCAGACGCCGATTTTCGTCGGCGCCTTTCTGATCGTCGCCGCAACCGGCGCCTGGAGCTACTATCAGGACAAGCGCCTGAAGGCCGCCGAGGAGGCGAACGCCCGCTATGTCGCCGCCGTGGCGCTGGCCGACGAGGGCAAGAACGCTGAGGCCGCCGCCGCTTTCGACGCCATCGCCAAGGACGCGCCCAAGGGCTACGCCGCGCTCGCCCGCATCCGCGCCGCCGAAGCCCGCCCCGACAAGGCGCAGGCGCTCGCGGAGCTCAGCGCCATCGGCGAGGATCCAAACGTCGACAAGCTCTCCCAGGAAATCGCCCTGATGCGGGCGGCGCTGATCGTGCTCGAAGGCGACGATCGCCAGAAGCTCGAGCGCGCGCTCGGCCCGCTCATGCTCTCGACCGGGGCGTTCCGTTTCTCCGCGCAGGAGTGGAACGGCCTCGACGCGCTGTTTAACGACGATTTCGACGAGGCCGAGCGCGTCTTCGAGCAGGTGCTCAACGATAGGGACGCCCCGCAGTCCATGCGCCAGCGGGCCTCCGCCTATAAGGGCCTGCTGCACGCCAAGCGCGGCCCGAAGCCGGTCCCGGCCGCCGCGGGTTCCGCGAGCGGCGGCAAGCTGGAAAAGATCGACGTGGTTCCGGTGGTCGAGCCAGAGTCCGGTGGGGCAATGCCGGCAGGATCGGCGCCGCTCGAAGCGAAACCGGCCAAGTAAAGGCTGCAAACCAAGGCACTCGGGTGAACGTTGGGCGTAAGCCGATCCCTCCCCGTAAAGGGGAGGTATTTCGGGCTAACGACGCCAGATCGCTATTCACCCGATTGCCGTGGGCTGTCTTGCCGACAATAATCCACCCTGACTGCTCGCTCGAACATATGTTCGACTTTACGGCTGTTCGAACGTAAGGCCCTTGCGTTCAGTTCTCCGCCAGCGCCCAGCCAATGAGCACCATGACCGGGCCGACGATCTTTTCCCGAGCGACCTTTCCGGGAAGATCGGCGATCGTCCCCTTGATGATGCGTTCGTCGGGAGTTGAGGCGCGTTCAATGAGGAAGGCCGGCGTGTCATGGGCTATCCCTTCCTCGAGCAAGCGGCGGGATAATTCGGGAAGCGTGCGGTTGCCCATATAGACCGCGGTCGTTGCCCGGCGATCCGCCAACGCGCCCCAGTCGAAGTCTTCTGGAAAATCGCCATCCTTCGTATGGGCTGTGATGAATTGCACGCGGCGCGCCGTCTCGCGGCTCGTGAGGGACGCGCGGAGCGCCGCGGCGCCGGCGCAGGCCGCGGTGATTCCCGGAACGATCTCTATGTCGAAGCCGGCCGCGCGCAGCGCCGCGATCTCCTCATTGGCCCGCCCGAAAATCAGCGGATCGCCGCCTTTCAACCGCACGACATTCTTGCCCGCGCGCGCAAGCTCCACGAGCAGCGCCGTAATCTCCTCCTGACGCACGGAGGGCTTGTAGCCGCGCTTTCCGACGTTGATGCGCGCCGCTTCGCGGCGGGCGAAGTCGAGAATGCTCGGCGGCACGAGATCGTCGAAGAGCACCACATCGGCGCCGGCCAGCGCGCGCATGCCTTTGAGTGTGAGGAGCTCAGGATCGCCCGGCCCTGCTCCGACGAGAGTGACGCGTCCGCGCGCCGCCGCATCGCCGGCCTCGCGCGCTTGCGCGAGCAGCGCGTCGCGATCCGCGCTTGTCGGCCGCCGCTCGACGTCGCGGAAGGCGAGCCGCGTGAAGCGGCGCCAGAAATCGCGGCGCGCCAGAAAGTCGAGCCCGGAAGACAGAATTTGCGGACGCCATTCCTGCGCCGCCTTGGCCCAGGCGGCGAAGGTCGTGGGCACCAAGGACTCGATGCGTCCGCGCACAGCCTGCGCGAAAACCGGCGAGGCGCCGCCAGTCGAAACGCCGATGACGAGCGGCGAGCGGTTGACGATGGCGCCCATGATGAAATCGCTCATCGCCGGCCGGTCGGTGAGATTGAGCGGCACATGGGCGGCATTGGCCGCCTTGCGGGCGGCGTCGGCCTCCGCATCGTCGAAGGTGGAGCCAAAGGCAAGCGCCGCGCCGTCGAAATCTCTCGGGCTCGCGGAGCGTTCGTGAAGCGTGACGTTGGCGCGAGCCGCGACGATTTCACGAAGCTTTTCGCTGGGTTCGCCCGCGTAGACATCGACCTCGGCGCCGGTCGCGGCGGCGAGATCGACTTTCCAGGCAGCCCCCTCCCCGCCGCCGACGACGACCACGCGCCTGCCGGCGAGCGGATAAAATACGGGAAGCGCCTCGAGGGGCTGCATGGCTGATGAGATTTCGTCGGGCTTGCGCGTCACGTTCGGGCCTATCTTGAGCGGCCCAACGCATATCCCATCCCGCGGCGCTGAAAAAGCGCCGGACGACACGCCCGTTGGCGCGCTTTCCGCTCGCTTCGCGCGAGCGACAAGAAATCGCGCCAAATCAAAATATCTGGAGCGCATTCTTATCGTAAGAGTCGGTCAATTTTTGCGGAATGCGCGCTAAAACTTCGCATTCAAGGTGACATAGGCCGAGCGCGGCGCGCCGGGCATGATATTGTTGTTGTTTGTCGCGGCCACGACGTAGCGCGCGCCAAGTAGATTTTCGACGTTGAGCCGTGCTGAGACAGTTTCCGTGATCTTCCAGTAAGCCGCGGCGTCAACGCGCGCATAGCCGGGCACGACCACGGCGTTGTCGATCGCCGGATAGAATTTCGCATTGTAAATCACGCCCGCGCCGACCCCGAAAACGCCC
>DATBRF010000156.1:0-12271 GCA_036560425.1 Methylocystis sp.
GCGCGAAACGCGGGGCGGCGCCCCCAAGAGGAGACGCTATCCGAACCGATAGCTCGAGGCTGTGACGCCCCCGAACAGACCGCGTTCATGATAGGTCTGCGTCGCCGTCTCATTTTCAGCGGCGCCGAGCGCCACGAACAGCGGAGCGAGGTGATCTTCGCGCGGATGGCAGACGCGGGCATAGGGAGCCTGCTCCCAGGCCATTACGGAGGCAGAGCGTCGCTCCGGCGCACTGAACAGCGCATCGGATAGCCACTTATCGAAGGTCTCCGAAGGCGTTTGGGCTCCCGGTCCGAACAGGGCGAGGTTGTGATAGCTCAAGCCAGAGCCGATGATAAGCACGCCTTCTGTGCGTAGAGGGGCGAGGGCCCGTCCAAGCGCGAAGTGCCTGGCGGGATCGTAGCCTGATTGCAGCGAGAGCTGGAAGACTGGCGTCTCGGCTTTCGGATACATGATGAAGAGCGGGACGAAGGCGCCGTGGTCAAACCCTCGCGTGTCATCGAGCCGGGCCGGCAGACCGGCCGCGCGTATGAGTTCTGCTGCCCGCACAGCGACTTCAGGCGCGCCCCGAGCCGGGTAGACGACGCGATATGTTTCCGGAGGAAAGCCAGAGTAATCATAGACCATAGGTGGGCGAATTGCCGACATGACGGCAAAATCGGGCCCTTCCCAGTGGCCTGAGATGACGAGCACGGCTCTCGGCTTAGCGGGCAATTCCTCGGGAATCCGGGCAAGCGAGGCTTCGAGGTCGGCGAACCGTCGCCGCCATTCTGGCATCCAGGGCCATGGGCCGCCGCCATGGGAGATGAAATAGGTTGGGAGTCGCACGGGAGCCTCCGACGGTTAGCAAAAGTAGAAAAGATTCCCCCAACGCTTGTGCCACCAGTCGGCAAGCCATGAAGGGCGTCGCCGCCTCTCCGCGAGCCAGAGACGAACGCCCCTTCGCGCGCCCCCGCCGGTTTTTAAATCTCGCGGCCGGTCAGCGCGTCAACAGAGTAACGACCTCCGCCACGGATGACGTAGGTCAGTGCGACAATCCCCCAAAAGGGGTCATCGCAGAATTTTCCCAAAATCCTACGCTAAGCCGCGTCGAGGAGCTCGACGCGCGGGTTTCGCAGGGGTTGGAAGGCGTTTTGTAACGGCTCAGTCGACCAAACATAATCGCCGTTGAAGGTGATATGCTCCCAGCCGAGCGGCGCGGTGATGTCAGGTTAACTCACGCGGGTTGCGATTGTCGCACTCCGGCGGAGTTTAGGCGGCTGTGAGCGTGACGGAGTTCCACTCCGCGATCGCCGCGAGGCGGGGCGGTCGCCGCCCCCGCGTCGCTCATCTCGAGACCGTTCCCTCTCACGCCTGCGTTTCGTCGAGCGGGCGCCAGAGCGCGCCGATCGCCGCGCCGAGGATGCAGAGCGCCATCATGTAGCAAAACGGAGCCGAGATGAGTTCCCGTCCGCCGACGAGCGCCGCCATGGCCAGCGGCGCCGTTCCGCCGAAAATCGCATAGGCGCTGTTATAGGACAGCGCGAAGCCGGTGAAGCGCACCTCCGGCGGAAAGCTGCGGACAATGATATAAGGGCCGAGGGTGATCGCGCCGATCGAGAAACCGCCCAGCGCATAGAGGTTCAGGACGTGCGCCTCCGCGTCCCCCAGCGCGAGCCCCAATACGGCCATGACGGCGAACATGAGGCCGCTGCCGATCATGAAGGTTTTGCCGCCGCCGATGATGTCGGCCGCCCAGCCGGCGAAGACGCCGCCGAGCGTCAGCAGGAAGACGCCCCAGCAATTGGCGGTGAAGACATTGGCCGCAGGATAATTCCATTGTGTCTGGAAATAGGTCGGAAGGTAAAGGAAATAGATGACGAAGATGCCGGCGAAGACCCAGATGGCGGCCATCGAAACCAGGACTCTGCGGCCATGGCTCGCAAGCACGATCGAGATCGGCGGCCTGCACTCGGTTTCGCGCCGCGCGCGCAGAGCTTCGAAGACGGGCGTTTCCCGCAAATATCGGCGCAAATGCACGGAGATCAGGCCGAACACTCCGCCGATTAGGAACGGAATTCGCCATCCCCAGGCGACGAGCTCTTCGGGGCTCAACGCCGATGTCGCGACCCTGGATGTGAGCGCGCCGAGCAGAATGCCCAGGCAGAGTCCGCCCATCAGCAGCCCACAGGCGAGGCCGACGCGTTTCTCTCGCACGTGCTCCGCGCAGAAAATCCATGCGCCGGGCACTTCTCCGCCGACCGACAGGCCTTGCAGCATCCGGCAGGTAAGGAAGAGAAGAGGGGCGACGATCCCGGCCGTCTCGTAGTTTGGCAGCAAGCCGATGAGCAGCGTGGGCAGCGCCATCAGAAACAGGCCGAAGGTAAACATTTTCTTTCGGCCGAGGCGGTCGCCGAAATGCGCGAGGACCACGCCGCCGAACGGGCGGACGACATAGCCGGCCGCGAAGACGCAAAACACCTGGAGTTGGGCGAGCCAGTCCGGCATGTCCCGGGGGAAGAACACGGCGGCGAGCGTCGTGGTGAAGAAGGCCGCGACGATGAAGTCGTAAAATTCAAGCGCGCCGCCGAGCGAGGCGAGGCCGAGCGTCTTGACGTCATCGCGCGAAAGTCCAGCTCGCGCAGGGAACGCGTTCGAGCCTGCTGATATGGATGGCATTATGGCATTCTCTCTTTGACGGCGGCGCGGCGCGACGTCGCTTCTGGGCCGTCGCCGAAAGCGCCGTTTCACGGACGAAGCGCCCGTCAATGCTTCGTCGCGGTCACCAGCATGTCGACGTTTTCGCTGTAGATCGACCGCACATCGGCGAACCCGAGCGAGCGTAGCGTCGACAGAGTCGGCGTGCGATACATGATGTGATCGGGCGACTCGTCGCTGAGCAGATGCACGATCCAATCCTGAAGCAGATCGAGGCGGTTCGCCCTCGCGAAAGCGTCGAACCAGCGTTGAACCTCAGCCTGCGTCGAGGCGAGATGCCGGGCGCGGTCGTCATGCGCGAAGCGGTCGCCATTGGCGAAAAGGCCACCCGGCGCGAGGACGCGCAGGATCTCCGCAAAGACCTGCTCGCGGTAGTCGTTGGCGAAATTGTGGATCGTATAATTCGAAGCGACCACGTCAACGCTCGCATCCGGCTGCCGCCGAAGAAAGTCGAGAGCGTCGCTCTCGATCAGTTCGGCGCGGCCGGCCGCGACATAATCCGAGAGATTGTCGCGCGCCTGCTTCAGCATCGCCGGCGACGCGTCGAAGGCGCGAAGATGCAGGTTCTCGCATTGGGAGACCAGCGACAATGTGCTCAAGCCCGTGCCGCAGCCGATCTCGAGCCCCCGCAGAGGGACGTCCGGCTTCCAAGCCGCGACGGCAGCGCCAAGATTGCGGATCAGAGTCGCGACATTGGGACAAATGATCGCAAGAAATCCGTATTCTTCGCCGATGCGGCCGGTAAATGGGTTCGACTCTTTCGTGGCCGGCATGCGTCTCTCCTCCCACTCTTCGCCGGGTTCGAGCGGCGCGACGGCGCGCGTCTCGGATCGGGCCGCCGCCGCATCCGTCTCTTTCGGTTGCGTCCTTATATGGGATCATCCTATGTTTATCCGAGAAGTGTCAAGCTACCGGCGGTTTCGATCCAGATCGGTAACATTCGGCTTTTGCTGCTATGAAAACGGTCATGTCCATCGTGCTTCCACAAGCGCCCCGGCGCTCGCTCGTCGAGTCGACCATCGACCTGATCCGCGCGCAGGTCGAGGGCGGCGCCTGGAAGATCGGCGAGAGGATTCCGACGGAGCAAGAGCTCGCCGATATGCTTTGTGTCGGCCGCAACACGGTCCGGGAAGCGGTCCGCGTCCTGTCTCACGCCCATGTCCTCGAAGTTCGCCAAGGCGACGGCACCTATGTCCGATCGAATATCGACGCGGCCGAAATCATGCGCCGCGTCGGCCGATCGAGCCTGCGGGAGCATTTCGAGTTGCGCGCGATGCTTGAGGCGGAGGCGGCCCGCCTCGCCGCGCATCACCGTTCGGAGGCGGACGTGGCGCTGCTGCGGAGTCTGCTGAAGCAGCGGGGCGAGAAGCAGGATCACGAAGCCCGGGAAGCGTTCGTCGACGCCGACATCGAATTCCACGTAGCGATTGCGCGCATCTCCGGCAACGCCGCGCTCGCTGAACTCTATCGTTACTTCTCCAGCACGGCGCGCTTCTACATGCTGTCTGCGCTGGATGAACGCGATCTGCCGATGCCGGGCGCAGACCTCCACGAGGCCGTCGTCGATGCGATCGATCGCCGGGACGCGGAGGCCGCCGCTGCGGCGGCGCGCGCCCTTGCGGCTCCCCTGGTCACGGCGCTCGCAACCGGCGACGGCTCGATCGGATAGGCGTCCGTGGCGCGTCGCCAAATGATATTCGCCATCTCCGAGCCTATCGCGATCAGCGCAGCTCCAGGGCTCCGATAACTATTTCGGAGCGCAGGCGCCTTCCGGGGCGTTATCGCACGGATGGAGCAAATGTTATGCTCGCAGGGCGGTTTTGCCGGACCCTCTTCCGAGCGCTCCCATCTGCGGCATTATCCAAGTGATGCCACCTCGCCCCCTGACGCGACGACTTGTCAGGACAACCAGTATGAACTAATGCATAGATCTGCATATCACGGGCGGTCCACTGGACTGCTTGGGATTGTAACGCAGCCGTTCCGGGGTTTTCGCAATAGCGAATGGATCGCGAAGTGCTAAACATTCGTCTTCTGCGAGGGCTCTGCGTGGCGAGCGGCGTTCTTTCGCTCGTTCTGCCAGCCTGTGGAGCCGGGCCGAAGACCTATCTCCAGGCCAACATATCGGCTGCGACAATTAAGGAAGCTCCCGGGGGCTACGTGGTCAATGTGACCATTCTGGCCTCGGATTTCGAAGAAATGTTTCAAAATACCGCGGCAGAACGTCGAGGCGTCGACCTTTCAGGTCCGGGAATTCTCGAAGTCGAGATCGGGCGATTCTTCGCAAAACGCATCGCGATGCGTGACCGCGATGGAAATTCTTGTTTGAGCAAAGTTGAACAGGCCGGCGAGGATCCGTCGAATGACGAAGGCGTGCGCGTATCGCTGACGTTCCAATGCGCCAATCGAGACATCTTCTACGACGCGAGCAAGTTTCTCACAGCTCACGGGGCTCGCGCCTGGCAGGTCGTGACCGTCATGCTTGGCGATAACCATCGACAGGTCATGGTCAACGCTGAAAGCCCTCCGGCGCCGGTGAGCGCGCCGCAATAGAGGCGTAAGGGAGGTTGTGCGTCCTATGTCACCCCATGGGGAAGAGCAGCCAATAGACGCCCGCGACAGCGACAGCTGCGGAGCAGGTCTGCACGAGGCGCGGGTCGCGCTCGCCTTTGAAAAAGAGCCTGTCGATCAAAACCAACGCCGGAACCACGATTAGCACGACGCCGATCTGGCCGACCTCAACGCCGATGTTGAAACTCGCCAGCGCCGGCACGATGGCGCGCTGCGGCACGCCCATTTCGATCAGGCCGCTCGCGAAACCAAAACCATGAACGAAGCCGAAAAAGAACGTGTCACGCCATCGCCCGTCGACCTTGTGCGTAAAAAAGTTTTCCAAGGCGACATAAACGATTGATAGCGCGATAGCGATTTCCGTCCAACGACTCGGAAGTTCGATGATCTGGAGCGCCGCGAGCGACAGGGTGATCGAATGTGAGATCGTGAAAGCCGTTACGATCTTGACGACCGGCCAGGCGCGTGACGCCCATAAAACGACGGCGATCAAAAAGCAGATATGGTCGTAGCCGGTGACAATATGCTCGATGCCGGCGGCGAAGAATTTCGGCGCGAGCTGCCACGGAGAGAGCAAAGGTTTCGAAAGATCGATCAGCGCGTCGCCGGGGTAGATCATCACCTGACCCGGGGCGGGCTCACTTCCCATCCGCTGCGCTTCTGTCAGCTTGGATTCGTCGCCTTTCTCGCCGATGCTGACGAGATGTTTCGCACGAGGTCCCTGGGCTTTCAGGAGCTCGAAAGGATTGTAAAAAATCTCCCCCGGAACGTCGGCGCAATCCATTTCCAAAACGACCTTAGAATCGTAAGGGTTGGTCGGGTCATCGCCGATCGAAACGACGGTGCTCGGGCAAGTCCGCCCTTCCTCGTTTTGAAGAGCGACGCGGCTTTGGATGAATTTGCCGATCATCGCCTCGATGACGCCCGGCTCAGTGAGGTCTACGTCTTTCAAGTCCTTCTTGTTTTCGGCGAACATTCGCTCGATGTCGGCGCCTAGAAACCCCACGTCAACGCGATAATGGCCATTTCCCTTCGGCACGATGCGGCTACTCGAAATATTAGCTGTATGGGCGCTCGCTGCCGTCGCGAGGCAGAAAGTCGCCCAAACGGCGGCGAACGCGAGTGTCGCCAACCGCACCATTGCCGACAACTCCCTTGACGCGATGGAAAGGCTCTGAGTATGCATTCCGGATCGATAGTGCATATCCAAGGCGGTGACAAGATTAAGGTCGGCTCGTCGGTTTCGTTGTGGGGACGCTTATCAGCGGGAGGCGTCGGGCGTTGGCGCTAGGCGCAAGAAGCTGCAAACTGCGCGCGCTTCACATCGAAGGTTGAATTGCATGACACAACTCGAAAACAGGCGACATATGGCTTTCGGCCTCAATCAAATCGCGTGTTTCGCCGTCGCGGTTCTGTCCACGGCATCAGTTTCCGCGCACGCGGCTGCCCATTGGAACGGCTTTTCGCCTGGAGGAACGGAACGCACGCCATCTGTCGCAGCGCACAAGATTGCTCTCAAATCCCTCTCACTGCCACCCGTGCAGATCCAGAATCCGATTATTTTGGCGCATGCAATCGTCGTCCGCACGTCTCCGACGCAAGGCGGCGTCGCGGAAGGAAATATAGGAAAGGTGGATGTTTGGTACGATGCCGGCATACGCGACGCCTTCGCCGCCTTGGCGGTCGTGAGCGCTGCAGGCGAGCGGGTTGATAAGCGCGACGCCGCGATCGACAGCGCCGACCCGGCCCATGTTTCGGTAAGCGTCAGCCCGTTGGCTGCAGGCAAATACACCGTGCGCTACCGGGCATTATCAGCGGACGGCCATCTTGTAAGCGGCGCCTGGGAATTTGAAGTGCGCCCTTGAACAACAAGGAGAGAGCAAGGCGCTCTCCCTGCTTCAACAAGAAAAGCGCCGAGAGCGCAGTGTCGAGAGGAAACTCCACGATGAGTCCGACCGTTCGCCTGAACCTGATGTTATTTCTTGGTATCGTTCTACTCGTCGGCGTCAACGCCGTTTTATTTACGTATCCGCTGTGGGGGCCTGCCTTCAATCAATATGCGAGCGACTTTTGGAAAGCGCACACGCTGAAGCCCGCCATCAAAGCAGGCGATCGAACCATATCCGAATGTCTAGGGGTGAGCGACTTTTACTCGGTCCACCTTACCACCTATTTCATGGCGGACTCGGCCGAAAGCGCGGGAGGGCCGACCGACGACATGAGCAAATATGACGAGTACTGCAACCGGGTGCCGGGAACCGGCAAGGTCATCTTCTCGATCACGCTTATGGAAAAAGAAGCGAGGGGCGAGCCAGTCGCGCTGGCGTTCTATCAAGAAGGCTCGGACGGCGCGCTCAAAGAATTGAGTTCCCTGCCGTCGAAACCCTATCCAGCCGGATTTGCAACTTTGGAGGGGACCGTCCCTCACAAAGGGAAATATGTTCTCAAGGCCGCATTCGGCGAAGCCAAGAACAAAGAAGACACGATCGAAATGCCGATCCTCGTCGGACAATAACGGCGGTTCGTCAAAATCCCTTGGGCCTCGTAACGCCGATTCTCAGAACGCCGAACGCCTTCGGGCCCGGCGTTTTTGCAGCCATCGCGTAAATCCGGTCAGATAGAGGATAAGAGGCGACAAGCCGAGCAAAACCGCGACGGGACGCCCCAGGCCGCCGAAGGCCTCGCCGCTATGGATCGGGAATAACCATTCGAGGAATGTTTCGCTCCCCGAGAAGCGGCTCCGATCCTGAACATAGAGAACTTGGCCGGTGTATTGGTCGATGCCCACGTTGCGGTATGTCTTGGTCTGGTTCGGCTCTTCGCCCGACTGCTTGCCGACGACATAAACGGCGGTCGGCGCGTTGGGGAAAAGAACCCAGTGAAGCCTGCCGTCGGAGAACACTTTATCTGCAATGGCCGCCGCCTCGCCGGCGCCAATGGGCGAGCGACCGGAAACTGGCGTCGATTTCCCAAAATCCGGATCAGCCCGCACAGGCGAAAACAAATTGGCGACGGAGCGCGTCGCCGGTTTGAAGATCATGGCGACGCCGGTGAATAGCGTGACCAACAGAAGAGCGGCGCAATAGGCGCCAAGGCTCTTGTGCAGGTCGTAAACCACCCGCTCAGAGCTTGCGCCCCATTTGACCTTCAAGCCGAGCCGCCAATTGCCGTTGAGCGGCCACCAGAGATACAATCCCAGCAGTACAGAGATGAAAAGCAAGATACCTATGACGCCGACAATATAAGCGTTATTGACGCCGAGCAGCAACGTCCAGTGAAATGTCATGATAATTTGGACGAATGGCTGTGACAGCGGATCGCCGCCATGCAGAAAAAGGCGTTGTCCCGCGCCTTTCGCCGTATAGGGATCGATGAATAGTTCGTAAACGTAGGTGTCGAGATCATCCGTCTCGACGATGTAGGTTATCACAGCCGCGGATCCTGCCTGACGCGGCATAGTTAGTCTTTCCACCTTGCCTTCGGGCGGCATCGCGGCAACGCCCACAGCAAGAATTTCATCGATAGGTCGATAAACGGCATCCTTTTGCGGGATCGCCACCCGCATGATCGACGCGTTCAATTGCTCGTCGATGTTTTCCCGATAGGCCAGGATCGCTCCGCTGAGACCGATCAAAACAAAGACCGCTCCCACGAAGAGACCGATAATGCGGTGGACGCGGAGAAAAAGGACTCGCCCCCTCCGACCCTGCGGCTCGATGCGCGAGATGGATGTCGCATCAGCTTTGGCGGCGGCGTCATTCATCGCGATGCAATTTCTTTTTGCGTTTCCGTTCTTCGACAATCGCGAGTATACCGCCGACAATGAACGCGATCCAGGTGGGTTCGCTCCACATGGCGTTGTTTAGCGGTTAGACGCGGAGAAAACCTAACTCTGCCATCGACACGGCAAAGCCGGATGCCAGATACGCCATCATTGACTTATTCTTGCCCAGCCAGCCTCTCGCTAAGAGCCCGACTCGTAATTCAAGCATGGCTAAATTTCGCTCTGGCGAGGCGTCGCATGAGCAGGAAGGCCAGGGCCAATTGCAACCACGCGAGCGAGGATTCGATCGTCGCCTCAAAATCCTTTGATAGGCGTCGCGCACGGTTGATCCAGCCCAGCGTGCTTTCGACGACCCATCTTTTCGGCAAGACGATGGAGCTCGCGACTTGTTTATCCTGCGCTTGACGACCGTGAAGGTCGAGCTCGCTGAGCGCATCGACCTCATGATGCCGCGCGCTCGCATCACGGAAATTCTTCACGCAGTCGCGCACGACACGGGCTCTGTGTCCGCCACCACGAATTTGTGCACCGGCGAGCCGTCCTCTACTAAATGGGAAGCGAACGGTGGTGAATCGGAATTTAAGCTTGACCATCGGCGCCTACTAGGCCCGCGCCTACCGCGAGCCAAACGAGGTGCGCATCGGTGCGAGCGCCGATCTTCGATTTGATCTGGTAATGATAATTTTGCACCGTCTTGGAGCTTAGATTGAGAAGATCTGCGATTTCCTCAGTCGTGCAGCCAGACGCTAAAAGCCTAAGAATTTCGGTCTCGCGAGGCCCGAGCTCGTCAGTCGGCAAGCGGTCCGAGCCGAGGCGTTCCGCCGCGATTGCATGTGCAATGTCGTCGCTGAGGGCCTGACCACCGCGCGCGACGGCCGCCACAGCTCGAATCAGCTCGCCAGCGTCACTGCTCTTAGTTACGTAACCCTTCGCGCCCGCCTCGAAGGCTTTCAGGGCGAATGCGGCATTGCTGTGCATGGTAAACACGAGAATGCGCGCGTTCTTGTCCCATTGCTTGATATGTCGGACCGCCTCGAGCCCACCGGCGCCGGGAAGCGAAAGATCCATGATGACGATATCTGGAGAAGCGCTTTTGTAGGCTTGATAGGCGCGCGCAGCGTTATCCGCCTCCGCAACAATTTCATATCCAGTCTGGCTTTCGAGCAGGCGACGGTATCCCTCCCGGACGACGGGATGATCGTCAACGAGCAGGATCGAAATTCCGCTCATGCCGCCATGCGTTCCATTGGGTGAGAGGCGTTCGATTGCGCCAGCGGAATGCGCGCGGCAACGCGCACTCCGCGCGCCGAAGGTCCGATCAGCACGCTGCCGCCGAAGGCCGCCACGCGTTCCCGCACGCCAAGAATCCCGTGTCCCGGCGCATTGGCAAGCCGCGTCGAATCTCCGCCACCGTCATCTTCCACCGTCAAGGCGATAAAGCCTTTGTCTGAAGCGAGGCGTTCGACCCGCAGATGAATGTCATTCGGCTTTCCATGACGCAGAGCATTCGTAATGCATTCCTGGGCGATGCGGTAGATGCTGGTTGAAATGGGATGCGGCACGCGATCGATATCGCCAAGGAGATTGAGGTGGACGAGGGCGGTGGGCGCCGTCTGCGCGTTCCATCCGGCGACGAGTTGAATGAGACTCGCCTCTAGTCCCACCTCTTTCAAATCTTGCGAGCGCAGTCGCGCGAGCGCCTCACGTAGCGTCATCATCATGCGTTTCGCCGTTAGCCCGATGGAGTTGGCGTCCTTTGCGAGGTCGGGCCGGTCGGTCGCTCGCGCTTCGATCGAGGCGGCGAAGGCGATGGTCGCAGTCAGGCATTGGCCGAATTCGTCGTGCAAATCGCGGGCGAGCGCTCGGCGCTCTTCCTCCTGAACCTCGAAAAGACGTTTTGTGAGCGCCACTCGCTCAGCGCCCGTCTGCGCGAGCCTTTCCGCCAGATCGTTCACGGCGCGCGCAATGAGGCCAAATTCGCCTTTGGATTTTATGCGGATTCGGTATCTGTAGTCTCCATCCGCAAGACGACGGAGTGCGGCGACCACGCCTGCCGTTGGCGCAAGCACGTGGACAATAACCACAGCGGCGAGGGCGCAGATGGCGACGGCCATGGAGGCGGCGACGGTCAAGATAACGGATATTTGCCGCCACCCTTGCCGAACCGCCGCTGCGGGGTGCGCCGTGGCGATGACGACGGCGCCGGGCTCCCTTGCCGAAACGGGTTTGGAAACCGACGGCTGCGGACCGAGAAGGCTTTCGTATGCCGCTGAGAACCACTCTGGAGCGGCGGCTCCTACTCCCTCGGTTTGGCTGCATAAAGTCCGCGATGCTTGTTGCCCTCCCGGCGGGAAGGTTACGCAAACGCCAGGAGAGATGAGTTTCAGCGTTTCCAGCGTCTCCCATTCCGGTGCGGGCAGGAGCAGCCTATCGCCGCGCAAGCTTTGCCGCCACAGAATCTCTCGCCAGAACAGATTGGCGAGTTGCCGCGCAACCCGCTCGCTCGAGGCCTCCGTCTCCCGCCCTATGGTCCGATGGACATCGTTCATCACCCACCCGGCTGTGATCGCGAGGCAGAGCAGAGCGACGCCGAATAATTGCAGGATGAGGCGGGCCATTAATTGCATTCGCACGCTCCAAAAAGGGAGAGGGATCAATCATAAATTGTCGTCATATCCGCTTGCAAGCTGGCGTGGCGCGTGGCCGTGCACGGTCGGGCAAATTTCCCAAAAGTGGCCAGGAGAAATTCTGATGCGTCAAATGCCGAGGTCACATGAAAAGGGGCCGCTGTATCCGCCTAAAAAAGGAGGAAAACTCGGATGAAAATCTTGCTTATCGGTTCCGCCGCCTGCATCACTGCTCTTATCACGACGGCATGGCTGATGACATTTGCGAAATGGTTTCCAATAAAAGCCGTCGATCGGTTTGTCGTAGATTATAAGACTATGATCAGGGCGCATGTGGACTATGCTCTGATGGCGCTGTTTGGCGTTGGATTTTACGGCTCGGGGGTGGAGCTGCCTGTCATCGCTTGCTGGTGCGTGGCGATTGGCGGATTCTCCAATCCGACCGTCTTCACGATCGCCTCATTCGATCCGAACTTTTGGGACAAGCCGCTGTGGAAAGCCTATACGGCTCTCAGCTTCGTCGTATCTTCCATTGGATTTATCTGGATCGCTTATGCTCTGGCGATGCATGCGATTAGATAGAGCCTCTCCG
>DATBRF010000157.1:0-4607 GCA_036560425.1 Methylocystis sp.
CAAAATCGTGTCCTGCGCCTTGGCGTGCAGAATAAGGCGCGTCGAGTCGGCCTTCGGATCGCAGCCGACGATCAGAATGCGATGACCCATCTCGGCCAACGCCGCGAGAGTGTTCTGGGAGGTCGTCGACTTGCCGATGCCCCCTTTGCCATAAAATGCGATTTGTCGTAGTGACGACATGTCTGTCTCCTGTTGAGCCCTTCGACTTCCACCCAGACTCGATGCTGGGCAGTTCCTATTTGTGAGAAACTGGTCGCGGGTTACGGGAAGGAACACATCGCTCGTCGTAGCGTAGGCGTGCGCTCAGCCCTCACTCGCATCAGCCTAAAAGCAACCCTCATGCCAGCGCGGCCACACCTGGCAAGATGCTGTTTTTATTCTGTTTGACCAAACTTTAGGCTCGTGGCGTATTAAGATTTACGTGTGAGAGAAGCGGACAGTTCTCGACGTTTGTTGAGAACAGAACATCGCGCCCGCTCTTGCATCCTCGTCACATGGAACAGGGCTTGCTTCATAACCGCGCAGATCATTAGCTGCGTAAGTTGAAAGGAGCAGGGATGCAGATTGGCGTCGAGACCGCAAAGGCGGTCGATCAGCGGCGGGTGTTCGTCCTCGACGAGGATGAGATCGTGCGCGCTGCGCTTCAGTTCATGCTGCATGACGAGATCGAAACCCACGAAATCGCCAGCATCGAAGAAGCCTATGAGAAAGGCGTCGGCTGGTTGAAGCCGGATGTCGTTTTGCTCGGCGCTTCCTTTCTGAAGAGTAAGGGCCTCCCGGTCCTCTCCGATTTAGCGGAGCGTTTCGGCGGCGTTCGTATATTGATTGTCTGCGATAAGGCCGACGAGCCGCTCGCGGTCGACGCCATGAAGCATGGCGCGCATGGAATATTAGTGAAGCCGTTAAAGATCGAAAATGTACGGCAAAAGGTTGACACGGTGCTTGGGCGAGGCGGCGCCAAGCCTCTCGTGCAATTGGGGCTACTTTAGCCGTTACGCGTGGACAACTCACAGCCGGCAACGGCGCGCGCTTCCTGTGGGAGATCTCCGCGAAAGCCGATCCGCATTTCACCGGGCGAGTCACTGTGCCCGTGCTCTGGGACCGCGTTTCGGCGACAATCGTGAATAATGAATCATCGGATATCATCCGCATGTTCGACGCCTGGCCCCGCGCCGAAGGGCCGCTGCTGCGTCCGCCGGAGCTTGCCGAGGAAATCGACGCTCTGAATGACACGATTTATCAGGCGAACAACAATGGGGGTCTATCGCGCGGGATTTGCGACGTCGCAGGCCGCGTATGAAGAAGCCTTTGATCACCTGTTTGCGGCGCTCGATTCTCTGGAGATGCGGCTCTCCGGGCAGAAATTCTTGCTGGGCGACCAGATCACGGAGGCAGACTCTGTTCACCACGCTGGTTCGGTTTAACGCCGTCTAGTTTGTACACTTCAAGTGCAATCGGAACCGTCTCGTCTATTTCCCCGAATTGTGGGATTACACGCGCAAGTTTTATCCGCAGCCCGGAATGGCCGCGACCATCAATTTGGATCGAATCAAGAGGCTGGCTTCGAATATCCCCTCTTTTGGGGGATTGTCGCACTAAACTACGTCATCCGCGGCAGAAGTCGTTAATCTATTGACGCGCTGATCGGTCGCGAGATCTACTAACACCGGGTGGGGGCGAGCGAAGGGGCGTTCGTCTCTGCCTCCCGGGGAGGCGACGACGCCCTTCATGGCTTGCCGGCTGCTGGCACGTCTTGACAGAATCTTTTCTCAACTTTCCTAATCGCCGGAGGGCTACCTTGCGACTCCCAACCTATTTCATCTCGCATGGCGGCGGACCATGGCCATGGATGCCGGAATGGCGGCGACGGTTCGCCGACCTCGAAGCGTCGCTTGTCCGGGTGCCCGAGGAATTGCTCGCTAAGCCGAGGGCCGTGCTCGTCATCTCAGGCCACTGGGAAGGGCCCGATTTTGCCGTCATGTCGGCAACCCACCCACCCATGGTCTATGATTACTCCGGTTTTCCGCCGGAAACGTATCGTGTCGTCTACCCGGCTCCGGGCGCGCCTGAGGACGCGGTGCGTGCAGCAGAACTCATGCGCGCGGCCGGTCTGCCGACACGGCTCGATGACACGCGAGGGTTTGACCACGGCGCCTTCGTCCCGCTCTATGTCATGTATCCGAAAGCCGAGACGCCAGTCTTCCAGCTCTCGCTGCAATCAGGTTACGATCCCGCCAGGCACTTCGCCGTTGGGCGCGCGCTCGCCCCTCTACGCACAGAAGGCGTGCTTATCATCGGCTCTGGCTTGAGCTATCACAACCTTGGGCTGTTCGGACCGGGAGCCCAAACCCCGTCGGAGATCTTCGATAAGTGGCTTTCCGATGCGCTGTTCAGTGCGCCCGATCGACGCTCTGCCTCCGTAATGGCCTGGGAGCAAGCTCCTTATGCCCGCGTCTGCCATCCGTGCGAAGATCACCTCGCTCCCCTTTTCGTTGCGCTCGGCGCCGCTGAAAATGAGACAGCGACGCAGACCTATCATGAGCGGGGTCTGTTCGGAGGCGTCACAGCCTCGAGCTATCGGTTCGGATAGCGCCTCATCTTGGGGGCGCCGCCCCGCGTTTTCACGCACGGCGTGACGAGCCCAGATCCCGCCGACAGCATTCGATCGAAGTCCGGATAAAACGCATTTCGGGGACCGGGCGCCTGACTAGAAACTGTCATCCCGTGCCGACACCGACATAGTTCTGGCTTTATCCTGCCGCCTCTCTCACCGTCTGCCGCGTCTGCTTTCGACAGCTGGTCTTCAAACGACTGGCTATGCCTCCTTTGGCAAAACGGACGTCACTCTGGCGATGAAGTCATGAAACTCAGCCATGTAGTGCCGCAAAAATTGCTCCGTGGACTCTACTGTCACCTCACCCGCCTCGGTGATCAGTCCAGGCGTGAAATGAATATAGGCCTCCGGCGCGTTCATCTGGGGTGAATTGCAGAAACTCAGGACGCTGCGCAGGCTTTGCTGCGCCACTGCTGTGCCGATTGAGCCGGGCGACGCCCCGATAACCGCCGAGGGTTTGTGTGTGAACGAATTGGTTCCATAAGGCCTACTGGCCCAGTCGATAGCGTTCTTAAGTCCGCCGGGAATCGAGCGGTTGTATTCCGGCGTCACGAAAAGGATGGCGTCAACAGCCTTGATGGCGTCCTTGAACTCCCGCGCCGCAGGAGGAAAATCGGCATCGTAATCGTAGCTATATAGCGGTAGATCCTTAAAAGAAATTTCCGTGAAAGAAAGGCTCTCTGGAGCGAGCTGAACGAGGGCCTTGGCGAGCCTGCGATTGATCGATTCTCTCGCGAGGCTTCCGATCAAGTATCCTACCTTGTACGTTGCCATCGCGGGCGGCTCCCGAGAGTTGAGTGACTATCGCCACAACTACTATCTGATCAAATGATTGCAAGCGGGATATTACCGCCCCTTCGTTGAGCAGGCTCGATGGCTGTTGTCACTCCGCTGTCATGCTCACGCGCGACGAAAATCGTCGCATGCGTCTGCAGAAGGTCGTCCCTCAACAAATCGCCTCTACGCAACATTCTCAAAGAGATCGAGGAAGACAGTTTCGCTTTGCGACTGCAAGCGAACGACCTTTATCGGTCGCGATATCATGGAGACCCTAGTGGACCTCATGGAGGTGTCCTCGATGGTATCTCAGGCCCGGTCAGGGCATCGGATATACGGTCACTCATTGCCTTATATCAGAACGAGCATGCTCATCTCAGAGATTCCCTGCGTCGTTATCCTTCCGATCCTTCGGCGCCGGCGTGGCTGGTTGCTGGGATTCGCCGGCGATCGGAAGATGCCAGCCGCGGCGAATAGCCATGAACCGGAGCCCAAAGCAAAGGACGGCGCCGGCGATCGTCGCCGCAGTCGCCGGGAGCCGCGTGGCGCCGCCGATCACGACCACGGCCGCGCCGGCCAAGGCAGCGATAGCGTAAAGATCCGCCCGCAATACGGTGGGAACCTCAGTTAGAAGCAAGTCGCGGGTCATGCCGCCGCCGATCCCGGTCAACATGCCGAGGGTCGCCGCCATGACCGGGTTCAGCCCGAAGGCGAGTGCCTTTTGCGTGCCGGCAACCGCGAAGAGGCCCAGTCCCGCGGCGTCGAACAGGAGCACCGGGTTGCGCAGCCGGTCGATGATGGAAGGCCGCCAGAAGGTAATGATCCCGGCGAGCAGCGAAACCGCCAGATAGCGCCAGTCCCTGATCGCCGCCGCCGGCGTCGCGCCGATCAACAGGTCGCGAGCAATGCCTCCGGCATTTCCCGCCGCAAACGACAAGACCAGGACCCCAAACAGATCCAGGCGCTTCTTAACCCCCGCCGTTGAGCCGCTCAGCGCGAACACAAAAGTGCCGACGAGGTCGAGCACCAGCAGCAACGTTCCCGTACCAGGCTCTCCCATTCCAAACCCCGCAAGCTCTATGGCGCCAACCAAGCGAGCGCCGCGACGACCAAAGCTTCAACACCGGTTTCCAAGGTCGGATGGATCACCGGGGCAAACTGGGGGCTATGGTTGACCGGCAGCTTGTTGAGCGTTCCGGCCGCTTTGGCCTTCGCA
>DATBRF010000158.1:0-4385 GCA_036560425.1 Methylocystis sp.
AATTTCAGCGTGAACCGATCGGCGGGATTCGGGGCCCAATGAGCAAGAAGCTTGCTCTGTTTAATGTCGTATCGACCGCGTGCGAGATAGCCGTCTCCGAGCGCATCTGATGTGAACAGCGCGACGTCGAAATCACCGAGACGGGTGTTCTTGAACGCCTTCCCGGCGCGGACGTAGTTATTCACATAACCAAAGCTTCCGAACTCGGAGCCGGTTTCGACGCCGTCGATGTCAGCCCCAGAGAACGTGCGGAAATTGATTGCGCCTCCGTAAGCGTAATTGCCGAACATCGCCGACGACGGGCCGCGATAAACATCGACTGCTTTGTATGAATGCGGATCAAGCATATCGGTACGGCCGTTGCCGTCCGCAGTGACGATCGGAAATCCGTCTTCGTACATCATGATGTTGCGGATGCCGAACGGAAAGCCGACGCCCAAACGATTCCCCGAGCCGCGGATCGAAATATTGAGATCGCGCGCGAAATTTCCCTGTTGGATCGAAACGCCGGGGCTGTATTCCAGCATCTCCCGCACCGAGAGCATCGGCGTGGGCCTGAGGAATTTGGTGCGGACCGTCGTCACCGTCTGTCCGGGCGGGTCGCGATAGATCGGGAGTTTGGCGCGCGCAGGCTCGAATCCCGGTGCGAAGACAGCGCTCGCCGTCGAGGGCGGGTCTCCCGCCTGCCCCCGAGCGGCGCTTGGCGCCGACGGACGTGCGGGCGCGGCTCCGTTTGCGGCGCGCGGTCGGCCGCCGATGTCGATGCGGGGCAGGTTTTGCTGCGCCAACGCAGAGGATGAGACGAGAAGGACGAGAGCGCTGACGGAAACGTCGCGCACGAAGAGAATCTTGTTGTTCACGGGTTGAATTCCTTAGAAACCAGATGTCACTCAGGCTGTACGGCTGCCGAGGCGTCGGTCGAGGGCGAGGCGCCGCTCCACGGATCGCTGAAGCGCGGCGAATGGAGAAAAGATTCGTCCGTAAGCGTCTTCAGGAAGGCGATGAGATCGGCTTTCTCTTGGGCGCTGAGGTCGATCGGAACGATCAGCGCGGTCTTATTTGGGTTGCGCCGCCCGTCGCCCGCGAATGGCCCTTCCTTCAGATTTCGCCCGCCAGCAGCGTAGACGTCGACCACTTCCTCCAGTGTCGCAACGCTTCCGTCGTGCATGTAAGGCGCGGTGACGGCGATGTTGCGCAGGCTGGGCGCGCGGAAGGTCCCCATATCCTCGGGCTTGTGCGTGCTTTCATAAACGCCACGATTGGGCGCGGGATAGGAGCCGTTCTCGTCCAGGTTATAAAGCCCGGTGTTGTGGAATGGCGTTTCGACGTCTCGCGTTTTGGCGTGATAGAACTGATCGTCGAAATTGACGCTCCCATGGCAGTGATGGCACTCGGCCTTCTCGCCGAAGAACAGATCCTTGCCGCGGGCCTCCTCAGGAGTCAGCGTCGCCTTTCCCTGGAGATAGAGGTCGTATTTCGAGTTCGCCGAAACAGCGCCGCGTTCGAAAACGGCGATCGCCTTGATGATGTTTCCAAAGGTGACGGGATCCGCTTCGCGGGGGAAGGCGGCCGCGAAATCCTGGCGATAGCTTGCGTCATTCGCAAAACGCGAAAGGATTTCCTTTCGGTTCCTGTCATTGACTCCCATTTCGATCGGCTCTTCGCCGAAGAGCGGGGCTTCCATCTGTCGTTCCAGCGTGACCATTGCCGGATTCGCCCAGGTCAGCGTCGCGCGCCAGGCCGCGTTGGCGACGCTCGGCGCATTGCGTGGCGTGTTCTGGCCCGTGGCGCCCACGCCGAGCTTGCGCCCGTCCGTGAATGCGAGCCGCTGCAAATGACACGACGCGCAGCTTTCTTTTCCGTTGCCTGAAAGGCGCGCGTCGTAAAACAACTTACGCCCCAGCTGGAAACGGGACTCCGACATCGGATTGTCAGCAGGGACGCGCGGCGGCGGCAGAAAATCCGGCAAGGACCAGCGCCAGGCGGAGTCATTTTGGGCCGCTCCGCCATAAACCGCGGGAGAGATCAGCGTGACAGCCGTCAAAAGAACAGCAAGACGACGATGAGTCATTTCGTGCCCTCCACACGGAACACTTTCGTGACCGCGCCGGTCGATTTGCCGGCGTCATTCGCGTCGGGCGCAGTTTCCTTGAGGCGCAACGCCAGATTTTCGAACATCGGCGTGCATTCAGGGTCGGCCGGACCACTCATGCAACCGGTGGAAAAGCCTTTGTCCTGACCAAGATCGATGCCGGCGAACAACGCTTTCAAATCGAGAACGACTCGCTGCCGGGAGGGATCGAAAGAAGCGAACCTCACCGGGATTCGATTGGCGCTGGCGCAAGAAGTGATCTCTCCCTTGACCGCGTCGCCGTGACACCCTGTCGAGCCCAAATGCAGCATCCAAGTCGATACGGTGATCGTACCGTCGGCATTGAGCTTTGGAGGCGCCGATTTCGCCGCGTCGGCCATCGCCGGAGCGCTGTCGGGCTTGTCGCCCGCATTGGCCGCGGCGTTCGCATTTTCGGGCTTAGGCGGCAAAGGGGGACGCGTGACGCCGCCCTCTGGATCAACTTCGATTTTGATGAATTTGCGCCCGGCCTGCCAATTCCACGCCATTGCCTGAATGTCGAGAGGCGCGGGAGCCGTGGCGAAGTTCGAGTGATTGAGAACGATATTCTTGCCGTCGTGATCTTCGGTCAGGCTGGGAACGCCAACCAGGAAGCTGATCCCCCGATAACGCCCTCTCGGCGCAACTCCCCTGATGCTGTCGTTCACATCCGCGTTGCCAACGCATTTGCCGGTTTTGTCCTCGAAATCCAGCAAGGCGACGTTTGCATATTGCCAGTCGTTCTGCTCCAGCTCGATCGCGACCTCCCGCCCGGCGGAGTCGATCAGGGCCGGGGCCGAGATATATAGCCTTGCATCACGAAGCTGTGCCGGGCGTCCTCCGGTTCCCAGGCCGGCGATGTCCTGTCCGCATCGAACCGGGTTGTTCCCCGCGGCCAATGAAAAGCGGATCGTGATCTGCTGCTTGTCGTCTTGATTGTCATGCGCGGCTCTTGCGACGCCCGAGGGCGCAAAAACCGCAATAAACAACGTTAACATCGTAAATGTGCGCATAGCTTCGCCTCCTGTTCGCGACTCACGCGACAACAGTGCGAGAAGGAATGGCCGAGCGCGTCGACAACGCGTCAGCGCTTTACAAAAATGTCAGGAGAGGGATGCCGGAGGCCCGCGAGAAAGCGGTATGCGGAAGCGGCTGGACGCCAGCGACGGAGTATCTTGCGCAACGAATGCAGGCGACGATTCTTCAGCGTCAGACGCGATTACGACAACGACAACCGCGAGCAAAGCCAACGCGTCGCCGCAATGGGCGCGTCCGCCGCTCGCGCAAATCATGCATTCTTGTTCATGCGTCGAATGGATTGGATCGCCTTGAGCGTCGTCGATCCCGCAGAGCGGGCTGGCGATAGCCTCCGAAACGCCAGGGATGTCGCTGTGGACGTGGCTTCGCCCGAGAGGCGCAAAAACAACGGCGATCGCTTGCAGTATGATCAGACATACGACCGCATACGCGCGAAAAGCGCGCGAAAAGTCCTTCGTCCGATCGTAAAATTGCCGCATAATTGCACTGTCTACGACTCGCTGTCGGCTTGTCAATAGGAAACCACGATCTCGGCGAAGCGCTTTTCTGTTGGTGTGCATCGGCGACATTCGCCGTCGCGGAAGCGCGAGTCGCAAAAACATAAGCAATCTGAAACGCTTCACCGCACCCTCAACGCTCGCATTCGGGTTCGTCGCGCGCTCCTTCAATTCCAGGAACGGTCATTAAAGCGCGTTCCGCGAAAGTTGCGAGACTTTCGCGACAAGAATGCGCTCCACGTTTTTGATCCGGCGCGATTTCTTGTCGCTCGCATGATTCCATGCGAGCGGAAAGCTCACAGCTAGACGCGTAGAGGCGTCCACCTCTTTCGCGCGTCGGCTGATTTCCTGATCGAGAAGCGCTATCTCCCTGCCAAGCGCATCGGATCATAATCATGCAAGCGTGATGTGGACCATTGCTGGTCAAAGGCGGTTGCGGCTGCCCTCTTTAGAGTGACTCTCGAAGCTCTTTCATCGGCTCATACGCCCTTACGCTGGGCCATTGGCCCCGCGATGCGCAGCTCATCAACGACCGCGCCGCCGACGAGATGCCGCGAGATGATCTTATCGAGATTCTCCGGAGTGCATCGGCCGTACCAGACGCCCTCTGGATAGACGACCGCAATGGGCCCGCCCGTACAGATTCGGAGGCAATCCGCCTTGGTGCGCTGGACGCCGCCAGCTTCGCTCAGGCCGAGCTCCTTCAGTCTTTTCTTCAGATGGTCCCACGACCGGGCGGC
>DATBRF010000159.1:0-17647 GCA_036560425.1 Methylocystis sp.
CCAGGCCAATGCGGAGCCAGTATCGCAAGGCCCAATGGCGCCATCCAGAGGCCGAAGAACGGGAGCGGCGCCAACAGCGTTCCGCCGAGGACGAGGCCCGCGCCCACCGGCACGGCGACGTGACGGGGCGCGTCGCGCATGCGGGCCACGATCCCGCGCTTACGATTGGCAGGCTGGTCGTTTCTCTTGGCCATTTGCTGGCCTCCTTTGCTTCGCGCCGCCCGTTCCGCTCGCGCGCGCCGTGGTCTATATGGATGGCTAAAGGTTCAGCGAGGAAAATATGGCGACACAGGCGGCTCCTTCGAAGCTCATTAAAGGCGCGACCGGCGACTGGGAAGTCGTGATCGGCATGGAAATCCATGCGCAGGTGACGAGCAAGGCCAAGCTCTTCTCCGGCGCCTCGGCGGAGTACGGCGGCGCGCCCAATGATCACGTCTCGCTCGTCGACGCCGCCATGCCAGGCATGCTGCCCGTCATCAATGAGGAATGCGTCAAGCAGGCGATCCGCACTGGGCTGGGGCTCGAGGCGAAGATCAATCACCGCTCTGTCTTCGACCGCAAGAACTACTTCTACCCCGATTTGCCGCAGGGCTATCAGATCTCGCAATACAAGCACCCGATTGTCGGCGAGGGGGTGGTCATCGTCGACGTGTCGCCGACCGAGCGCATCACAGTCGGCATCGAGCGCCTGCATCTCGAGCAGGACGCCGGCAAGTCGATGCACGATCTCTCGCCCAGCGAAAGCCATGTCGACCTCAATCGCAGCGGCGTCGCGCTCATGGAGATCGTCTCCAAGCCGGATATGCGCTCCGCCGAGGAGGCGCGCGCTTACGTCACCAAGCTGCGCGCGCTCTTGCGCTACATCGGGTCCTGCGACGGCAATATGGAGCAAGGATCGCTGCGCGCCGACGTAAACGTCTCGGTGCGCCGACCCAATGAGCCTCTCGGCACCCGCTGTGAGATCAAGAACGTCAATTCCATTCGCTTCATCGGCCAGGCCATCGAGGTCGAAGCGCGTCGCCAGATCGGCATCCTCGAAGACGGCGGCAAAATCGATCAGGAGACGAGGCTCTTCGATCCCGGCAAGGGCGAGACCCGCTCCATGCGCTCGAAGGAAGAAGCGCACGACTATCGCTACTTCCCCGACCCGGATTTGCTGCCGCTCGAATTCGACCAAGCCTACGTCGACGCCTTGAAGGCGGAGCTGCCGGAGCTGCCCGACGCCAAGCGTGCGCGCTTCATCGAGCAATATGGCCTGCCGCCCTATGACGCCGGCGTGCTCGTGATGGAGAAGGCCAGCGCCGACTTCTTCGAGGAGACGGCGAAGGGCCGCGACGCCAAGCTCGCGGCGAACTGGGTGATCAACGAACTGTTCGGCCGGCTCAACAAGGAAGGTCTCGACGTCACGCGCTCGCCCGTGTCGGCGCAAGCGCTCGGCGCGATCATCGACTTGATTTCGAGCGACGTGATCTCCGGCAAGATCGCCAAGGATCTGTTCGAGATCGTTTGGACCGAAGGCGGCGACCCGAAAGAGATCGTCGAGACGCGCGGCATGAAGCAGGTGACCGATACAGGCGCCATCGAGGCCGCTGTCGACGCCGTCATCGCCGCCAACCCCGATAAGGTCGAACAAGCGAAGGCGAAGCCGACCATGCTCGGCTGGTTTGTTGGACAAGTGATGAAACAGACCGGCGGCAAGGCGAACCCGCAGGCCGTGAACGAACTCCTCAAACAGAAATTGGGCGTCTAACCGGCGCCTTTTCAACTCGAATCGAATCACAGTCGGCTTCGGCTCGTGCGATTTTTTTCTGCACGCAGGGCCGGAGCCGAAGTTTTTTATGCTTTTGGGCGAGATGCGCACAATTTTTTTCATCGCATCACCCGTGCGCTATTGCGTCATCTCGCCGCTCGAAAACCGCCTGCGCGCCTGTCTTGAATCTCGCGTTGCGCGCATTGCGCGACGTTGTCCGTACGGGCGCGCGCGAAGCTGCTTTGGAAACTTGCTCGCGGCTTTATGAGATCAGTCTTTTCCCAGAAGCGACTGTGAAGAAAAACAAATAATTGGATTGCGTTTGTCTCTGTTTCGCCGTCAGGAAGCGCGTCTTGCGCGCAGGCCGAAGACAACTCTCGAACACCGATACGGACCAACGAATTTCGCCCTGCGTCGGCGTATCGCGAAAGCAATTGCACGGGGCCTAGACATGACGTCGAAGGTGGTCGTCTTCACTGTCGAACGTGGCGTAAGAGAACTCTGCAAGCCTTGTATCGCTTACTTCTCGCGTGGCGCCACTTGAACCAGCAATTAACCACGTTACGCTAATTGCGCGTATTGTCGGTCGACCATAATTCCGGCAATTCGGATCAAGGGGACTTATTATGGCGAGAGCTACAACGAAGCGTAAGCCGGCCAAGAAGGCGGCGGCGAAGAAGGGTGCGCGTAAAGCCGCCACCAAGAAGGCGGCGACCAAGAAGCGCGCGACGAAGAAAACGGCTGCAAAGAAGGGCGCACGCAAGACCGCGACGAAGAAGACCGCTCGCAAGGCCGTCCGCAAAACAGCGACGAAGAAGCGCGCCACGACGAAAAAGGCGGCTGTGAAGAAGCGCGCCACCAAGAAGGCTACCGTCAGGAAGGCTACCGTCAAGAAGGCCGCTGTCAAAAAGCGCGCGCCCCGCAAGGTGAAGATCGCTCCGCCCGAGACCCCGACCGAAGGCGCCGCCTAAAGGCGTTTTCATTTGTGTGATCGAAAGGACGTCGTCTCGAACGCGTTCTTTGAGCCGGCCTTCTAGTCGCCCGGGGACAACGCTTTGTCGGCGGGCCTCGGGCGAGGTCGTCTTCGGCGGCTTCTTCGGGCCTCAGCGCTTCAGACAATCTGTCGCGAAGGTGCGCCACATCGGCAATGCGGCGCTAGACGTGCGCTTCTTCTTTTCCCATTCTTCGGCGCAGGCGTGCATGCGTTCTCGTGATGCGCGCGGGAGCATCGGCGGCGGCGCGGACGTATCGAGCGGCGGCAGCGGCGACAAGCTGGGATGCGCATTTGACGGCGTCGCCGCCGGCGGTTGCTTCTGCGCGGCTCCGGGCGTTGCGGACTCGATCCGTTTTGACGCTTCCACTGAGGCGGCAGGTTTGTGCGCGGATGCGCCGGGCTTGGCCCTCGCAATCGCGCCGGACATTTGGCTTGGCGGAAAGAGTTGCGCCTGCTGCGCAAGGGCGGGCCCGGCCGCCCAAAAGGCGGCGAGAACCGCGGCCGATCGGAGCCGGGACGAGGCTATTACATCGGCGACGATCATATTCCTTCCCGCGAACTGCGCGATGCAGCGCCATATGTCTATAGCGTTCCCCTGCATCGGAGTCGAAAGGCTTCGGCGCGCGTGTTAAGTCGTCTACGACAGGAGGCGACAATGACGGATACGGAGATTTCTTCCAAGCGGCTTCCGCTCGTTCAGCGGCCCCGACGCAATCGCAAGAGCGACTGGTCTCGCCGACTCGTGCGCGAAACGACGCTCGATGTCTCGGATCTGATCTGGCCCGTGTTCCTTATCGAGGGTGAAGGAAGGCGCGAGCCTGTCGCCTCCATGCCGGGCGTCTATCGCCAGTCGATCGACCTCGCCGCGAAGGCGATCGCCGAGGCGGCCGGGCTCGGCGTGCCAGCGGTCGCGCTTTTCCCCAACACGGATCCCAAGCTGCGTGACGAGAAGGGGAGCATCGCGTTCGATCCGGACAATCTCATCTGCCGGGCGTGTCGCGCGATCAAGGAAGCGGCTCCCGACATCGGCGTCATCACAGACGTTGCGCTCGATCCCTACACGAGCCATGGCCACGACGGACTCCTCGTCGGCGAGGAGATCCTCAACGACGAGACCGTCGCCGTGCTGGCGCGGCAAGCGGTGACGCAGGCGCGCGCAGGCGCCGACATCATCGCGCCGTCCGACATGATGGATGGGCGCGTCGGCGCCATCCGTTCGGCGCTCGACGCCGAAGGTTTTCAAAACGTCCAGATCATGAGCTATGCCGCAAAATATGCGTCTGCATTCTATGGACCGTTCCGCGACGCCATCGGCACGAACAAGACGCTGCGCGGCGACAAACGCGCCTATCAGATGGACCCTGCAAATACGGACGAGGCGCTGCGCGAGGTCGCGCTCGATCTGGAGCAAGGCGCCGACATGGTGCTGGTGAAGCCGGGAATGCCCTATCTCGACATTGTGCACCGCGTCGCGGAGACCTTCCACGCGCCGACTTTCGCGTATCAGGTCTCCGGGGAATATGCGATGATCATGGCGGCGGCGCAGAACGGCTGGCTCGACGGGGAGCGGGCCATGATGGAAAGCCTCCTGGCGTTCAAGCGCGCCGGCGCCTCGGGCGTAATAACCTATTTCGCGCCCCGCGCGGCGGCGATTCTGCAGGACGCGAAATAGAGTCAGGCGGCGCGATTGCGAAGATCCCGGACGCGGTCGTGATTTTCCTTCACGCCGCGATACTGCCTGTCGACAATCGCGCGCACACGCGGCGGCAACGGCTTGGCGATGGCGTTCTCGTAGGCTGATTTGGCGACGTCTTCGCCATGCTCCATTTCCTCCAGTATCGCCTTGTCGGTGCGACCTGTGACCAGTGATTTCAAACTGGTCCAGAATTTGTTGAAGGCGTCCTGGACGGAGGCCGAGCGAGAAGGTTGTCCGCCAAGCTCGGCGATTTCCGACTCGAGTTCGCGCGCGCCTATGGCGCAACGCTGCGCCGCCGTTTCGAAGACGGTCTTGAGCTGCGGGTCATGCGCCTGCCCGGCGGCAGTGCGGAAACCCTGCTCGCCGTCTCGGCTGACTATCGCGAGGTTGTTGAGAGTCTCTATGACTTCCTGGTTTTTCATGTCGCGCTCCTGCCGGCGGGGCTCTCTTGCGTTCGACCGAAACAAGGGCGGGCGCTGTTTGTTCCGCCGTCAGCTTGCAGCGCTGCCGAGCGCCTCGATTTGCTGCGTGCCTGTAAGGCTGGCGCGCCGGCAGGCGGTTCAATGCTTTAATGGCGAGCCTGCGAGGGGTTGCCAAAGCTTTCCGCCCGTGGTTTGCCTGTTCGTCAAGGCGGCGCTGGACAGCCGCCGCGTGCCATTCTATTCGGTCCTCGCCCTAACGATGATGCGACGCCTTTTCCTCCCGGCCGTTCTGACGGGCCTGGTCCTGTCGGCGCCGGCGCGCGCCGATTTCCGCCTATGCAACAATACGAATACGCGGGTAAGCGTGGCGATCGCTTATACCGACGGAAAAAGCTGGCTTTCCGAGGGTTGGTGGAATCTGCGGCCCTCCGCCTGCGAGACGCTGCTGCGCGGCCCGCTCGCCGCGCAATTTTACTACGTCTATGCGATGGACGAGCGCGGCGGCGAGTGGAAGGGAAAGGCCTTCATGTGCACTCGGGATCGCGAGTTCCGAATAGACGGCCGCGAGGATTGTTTCGCGCGGGGCTACGAGCGGACGGGTTTCTTCGAGATCGACACGGGGCGGGACGCAAAGAGCTGGACGGTGCAACTCACAGATCCAAACGCCGCGCCATCGTCCGCGCAGTGACATAGAGCCGCGCTATAGCGGTCGCACAAAAGGATTCGGGAACGAACATGAGAAGGCTCAGGCGGACCAAGATTATCGCCACGCTGGGACCGGCGACAGTCGACAAGGCGGTCATCGCGGGGCTCGTGCGCGCGGGCGCCGATGTCTTCCGTATCAATATGAGCCACACCGACCATGCGGCTCTCGCCAATTACGTTCGCGTCATTCGCGAGATAGAGAGTGAGATGTCCCGGGCGATCGGGATTCTGGTCGATCTCCAGGGGCCGAAGCTGCGCATCGGCGCCTTCGAGGAAGGGTCAGTGCATCTGCGCAAGGGCGACGTCTTCGTCTTCGATTCGGACTCCGCCCCCGGCGATGTCACGCGCGTGCGCCTGCCGCATCCCGAAATCCTGGCTGCGCTCAAGGTGGGCGACACCATATTGATCGACGACGGCCGCGTGCGGATGCATGTCGTCGAGACTGCGCCCGAGCGCGCTCATGCGGTCGTGGATGTGGCCGGGCGGCTCTCCAACCGTAAGGGCGTGAGCCTGCCCGACACCGAAATCCCGATCACCTCCATGACCACCAAGGACCGCGCCGATCTCGACGCCGCTCTGGAGCAGGGCGTCGATTGGGTCGCCATCTCCTTCGTGCAGCGGCCAGAGGACGTGATCGAAGTGAAGCGGATCACCAAGGGGCGCGCCCTGGTGATGGCGAAAATTGAAAAGCCTCAAGCTATCCATCGCCTCGACGAGGTCATTGAGGTGTCGGACGCGTTGATGGTGGCGCGTGGCGATTTGGGCGTCGAAGTGCCGCTCGAGCGCGTGCCCGGCTTGCAGAAACGCATCAATCGCTCGGCGCGCCGTCTCGGCAAGCCGGTTGTCATCGCAACTCAAATGCTCGAGTCGATGATCCTCTCGCCGCTGCCGACGCGCGCCGAGGTCTCGGACGTGGCGACGGCGGTTTTCGAAGGCGCCGACGCCGTAATGCTCTCGGCCGAAAGCGCCGCCGGTCAATATCCGCAGGACGCCGTGGCGACCATGAGTCGTATCGCGGAAGAAGTCGAGACGGATGCGGTGTTCCGTTCCATCATCAACGCACAGCGGGGTGAATTGTCGAACCCGACCTATGCGGACGCAATTGCGGTCGCGGCGCGGGACGTGGCGCAGACCTTGCACTCAAAGGCGATCTGCGCATGGACGTCCTCCGGCACGACGGCTCTGCGCATTGCGCGTGAACGCCCGCAGTCGCCCATTCTGGCGTTGACGCCGAAGCGCGACACAGCGCGCCGCCTTGCGCTGGTCTGGGGGGTTCACGCGCTCGAGACGCGCGACGCCACCGACATCGAGGATATGGTGAAGCGCGCCTGCGAACATTCCAAGAGCGAGGGCTTTGGCGAGGACGGCGACCGCATCATCATCGTCGCGGGCATGCCGTTCGGCTCGCCGGGCGCAACGAATATGATCCGCATCGCCCACATCAGCGAGGAAACGGCGCAGGGCGCGGACGCGCCTTGAGGCGGCCCCGCCTTGGCGCGCTTTCCGCTCGCATCAAATTTTGAGAGCGACAAGAAATCGCAAAATCATACATCTGGAGCGCATTTTTATCGCAGAAGTCTAGCAAGCGGAATGCGCTCCAGGACGGGCCATTCATACATCCCGGGGACGTCGAGGCCGGGCTTGTCCCGGCCATCCGCGCCGGGAAACGGGTTAGCCGGGCGCTGTCCCTAGAGGGGAGGGATTTTGCGTCGCGCAGCTATTCTGCGGGCCGCCATTCCATCGTGATCGTCGGCCGTCCGGAGAGCGTATTGGCGCCGCGGCCGATCTCGACGAAGCCGCTGCGCTGATAAAAGCGAATAGCGCGCATATTGTCTGCGTTGACGTCCAGGCGCACAAAGCCCGGCGACAAAGCGCGCGCCGCAGCCATCAGGGCCTCGGCGCAGCCGTTTCCTTTGAATTCGAGACCCACGCATATTTGATCGAGCCAGCCCGTGTCGGGATTGATGACCACGAACCCCGCGAGCCGCTTGCCGTCCGTGGCGAAAACGCAGAGCGTCACTGCGCCCTCCGCCTCCTGCGCCGCAATCTGCCTTGTGAGCCATTCGCGGCGGGCGTCGAAGTCGATCTCGGGATAGGTGGCGCGCCACGCCGCCACCCAAAGATCGAGCATCGCGGAGAGATCGCGCTCCTCGCGCCGCCGCAGAGGCGCAGCAATCTGCTTGGGCAGGGGGGCCGGGGCAGAATCGAGGAAAGCGTTCACGCCTTCCTCATTACGTCGAGGAGCTGGCGATGAATGGCTTCATTGCCCGCGCAGATTTCACCCTTCCCCAGCATATCGGCGCCGCCCGAAAGATCGGAGACGAAGCCGCCCGCCTCGCGCACGAGCACAATGCCCGCCGCAACATCCCAGGAATTGATGCCACGCTCCCAATAACCGTCGAAGCGGCCGCACGCGACCATGGCGAGGTCCATGGCGGCGGCGCCCATACGGCGGATATTGCCGATTTTGGCCATGCCGGCCGATAGCTCGCGCTTGAAGGAGTCATGATCCCGCGAGCGAGCGAGGGGGGGAATGCCGCAGGCGACCATGGAGTCGGCAAGCGTGCGGCGCGCCGCGACGCGCATGCGGCGGTTGTTGAAATAGGCGCCCTGGCCCTTTTCTGCGACAAACATCTCATCCGTCGCCGGATTATAGACCAGCCCCGCGACGAGCTGCCCCTCGCGCTCGAGCGCCACCGAGACCGCGAAGACGGGAACGCCATGGAGGAAGTTAGAGGTGCCGTCGAGCGGGTCGATATGCCAGGTATGGCTTTTATCCGCGCCTTCGACGGTCCCGCCTTCCTCCATGATGAAGCCGTAACCAGGCCGCGCCCTGGAGAGCTCTTCGAACAGCGTCTTTTCGGCGCGCTTATCGGCGGCGGAAACAAAGTCGCCAGGTCCCTTCACCGAGACTTGAAGATTCTCGACCTCGCCGAAGTCTCGTTTCAGGCCCCGTCCCGCCTTGATGGCGGCGGCGGTCATTACATTCATCAACGCAGAACGAATCATCGGGAAAGGCCTCGGGAGCGGGGGAGGGAGCCTCACATGCCTTCCGGCCGCCCGCGCGTCAAGCATTGGCGCAAGGTTAGCGGCAGCTTAATGAAAAAGTAACAAATTCGACTAAATCTCTTCACATTGCTTTTTCGAGGAGCGGCTACTCCCATGGCGAGCATAGACGGGGTTTATTGGCTGGATCATCAACAACGTCCCCAGGCCAGCGTTGAAGGTTATCAAAAACAGCCGCCGGCCCAGCGCGCGCCAAAGCCGGCCCTGGCCTATTCGAAGGTCGACTCCGGCCAATTCATCCGCACGCTTGCTCTTATCGCCCTCTGCTTTGGGGTGATGCAGCTGCCACGCGCCGAGAAGGCGCAAACAAATGCGATCATTACGACGACGCTCGTGACGCGATAGCGAGACACGCGCCCCCTTGGCATAGCCCAAAAGCGGGCGTCGCGGCTCGTCGCGCCCATCCTCGGGATGGGCGCGGGCGGCTTATGCTTTTTGCCTGGAGATTAAGGTTAAAAATCGCTTAAGCGAGCGCGCGCGCCTCGATTGGGCTAAGGTCTTTTCTATAATGAATTGGCTCGGGGGTGACTCCGGCGAGTGCGTGAGCGTGTCATGGGTCGTTTAGGTGATAACAGGGGCGAGCAGAATCAGCCCGTATCCTTTGTCGAGAAGCTCGCGGGATCCGAAGCTTTCGGCATGATGTTCAAGGAAGGCATGGGCCTGGTCGAAGAGGCGGCCGCCTATCTCGACGGCGCCGGCCGCGACGAGGCGAAGGGGCTGCCGCGCGCTGAAGCCCTGGCCTATGCGGCGGAGAGCATGCGGCTCACCACCCGCCTCATGCAGATTGCGTCGTGGCTTCTGCTTCAACGGGCCGTCAATCAGGGTGAGCTGAGCCGTAGCCAGGCCGCCAGCGACCGCCATCGCGTGAAGCTGCATCAGCAGGAGCTTGCTTCCGCGCCCGAGGTTTTCCAACGCATGCCGCAGCGTCTGCGTGATCTCGCCCTGCAGTCGCTTCGGCTCCAGGCGCGGATCATTCACCTCGACCAGCTTATTTACGCAGGCCCCGAAGATGCGCCCGCTCCCGCCGCGCCGGTCGCGAGCCCAGTGCAGGAGCAATTGGCCAGGCTGCGGGACGCTTTCGCGCAATAAGCCTAGGCTTCTCATATCGCGCGGGCGGCGGGGCGAAGGTCTCGCCGCTTTTGTTTTGACCGAAAAAAACGCCGGAGCGGCGAGCGCTCCGGCGCGTAAAAGGCGTCGCTGAAAGGCCGCGATTACTTCTTGCCGAAGCTCAGGCCGCCAAAGCGCGAGTTGAAGCGGGAGAGACGGCCGCCGCGATCGAGCAGCTGGGTCGAGCCGCCAGTCCAGGCCGGATGCGTCTTGGGGTCGATGTCGAGATTCATCGTGTCCCCTTCCTTGCCCCAGGTCGAGCGCGTTAAATACTCGCTGCCATCGGTCATCACCACTTTGATCGTGTGATAATCGGGGTGGATGTCATTTTTCATCGAATGCGTCCTTCCTGCGATTGGAAACGGTAACGCCCCGAGACGCCTTTCGGCGCGGGGCGGCCGGTCGAAGCTCATGATTTGGCGGCGCTCATAGCGCAATGCGAGGTCTTCGGCAAGGTTTTATGGACCGAGGGACCAAGGTAATCGGCTGAACGCCGGGCGCGAGCCAATCCTTCCCCATTACGGGTGGCCCCGCCGTAAAGGGCTTTTGGCCGCCGGCCTTCCCGTAAAGGGGAGGTATTGGGGCTAACGGCGCCAGATCTCGGCTAGGCGGCGAGCATGCGGTGAACCTCGCTTACGAGGTCGCGCAAATGGAAGGGCTTCGAGAGAATCTTCGCCTGACGGGGGGCTTGATTGTCCGGGTTGAGCGCAACGGCTGCAAAGCCCGTGATGAACATCACCTTGATGTCCGGATCGAGCTCCGTCGCGCGTCGAGCGAGTTCGATCCCGTCCATTTCAGGCATGACGATGTCGGTCAGCAGAAGCTCGAACGGCTCGACGCGAAGCTGGTCATAGGCGGAAAGCCCATTGTCGAAGGAGGTCACGGAAAAGCCCGCCTGTTGCAGCGCCTTAACCAGAAAGCGACGCATGTCGTTGTCGTCTTCCGCAAGCAGGATTTTCGCCGTCGGGCTCTCGTTCATCGTTGTCCTCTCGTGGTTTTTTTCATATGAGCCGCACCTTTGTAAATATCGGGTGAAAACCTGGCCGCACCGCGTTAACTTGAACGGCTAGGTTACTGAACCGTCGCGAATTTTGCGACCCTCGGGGTGGCCATGCGTGATAAAAATGGGGGCGTCGGACCCGGACGGGGCCAAGCCGGGGCGATCCGATGAATGGTCGGAACATAGAGCAAGATAATTTGGGAGCGAGCGAAGGGCCGCACGAGCCCGAGCTGGCGCCGCCCTTCGAGGTGATCGAGCCGGACGAGCTGCTTTCGCCTCTCGTGTTTTCGTCTCCGCATTCGGGGCGCGTCTATCCCGCGCGCTTTCTATCGGAGGCGAAGCTGGACGCCCTCTCGCTGCGCCGTTCTGAAGACGCCTATGTCGATGAATTATTTGCTTCGGCGCGGGCGGTGGGGGCCCCGATCCTGCGCGCGCTATTCCCGCGCGCCTATCTCGACCTCAATCGCGAGCCCTATGAGCTCGACCCGAAGCTCTTCGATGGGCCCTTGCCGGCATTCGCCAACACGCGATCGCTCAGGGTCGCGGCGGGGCTCGGCACCATTCCACGTGTGGCCGCCGATGCCCGCGAAATTTACGCGGGGCGCATTCCCCTCGATGAGGGGCTGCGCCGTATCGAGGCGCTCTACAAACCTTATCATGCGGCGTTACGCACGCTCGTGGAGCGCGCCTTCCGGCGCTTTGGAGTCGCCGTCGTCGTCGACTGCCACTCAATGCCGTCGCCGAGCGCCCGCGCGCCGGCGGGGCTGTCGGCGGACAGGAAGCGTGTAGACTTTGTTATCGGCGATCGCTACGGCGCAAGCGCCGCGTCGGGAATCGTCGACGGCGTCGAGGCGCGGTTGCAGGAGCGCGAATACAATGTCCAACGCAACCGTCCCTATGCCGGCGGTTTCATCACCGAGCATTTCGGGCGTCCGGCGGCGGGCTGGCACGCGCTGCAGATCGAGGTGTCGCGCGGGCTTTACATGAATGAGGCCACACTTGAGAAAAACGAGCGGTTTCCGTCGATCGTGTCCGACCTCGCGGGCGTCGTCTTGGGCCTCGCGCGAGATGTCGAACTGGATGAATCCCTTGGCGGCCCGCGTCGAATGGCCGCCGAATAATCGAGGCCTTTCGCCTCTGGAGCACGAATGACCGTCGTCGATTTCCAGAAATTCGTCGAAGCGCTCGCCGATGTCTCGGGCGAGGCCATCATGCCCTTCTTCCGCACGGCCATCGCCGCCGACGACAAGGCGCACGGCGGGGCGTTCGATCCGGTGACGGAGGCCGATCGCGCGGCGGAGCTCGCCATGCGACAGCTGATCGAGCGCACTTTCCCCAGCCATGGGATCATTGGCGAGGAGTTCGGCTCGAAAAACGATGACGCAGAATATGTCTGGGTGCTCGATCCGATCGACGGGACAAAGAGCTTCATTTCGGGCTTTCCGACCTGGGGCACGCTCATCGGCCTGACGCACCGGGGCCGGCCCTGCTATGGCTTGATGCATCAGCCCTTCACTTGCGAGCGCTTCCATGGCGACGGCGAAGCCGCCTTTTGGCGTGGGCCGCCGCGCCACGGCAAGGCTGGCGAGGAGCGGCGCAAGCTCGTCACGCGTCCATGTCCGACGCTCGCGCAGGCAACGCTGATGACGACGTCTCCGCTTCTCATCGAGCCTGCGCTGCGTGAAAAATTCCACCGCGTGGAAAGGGAGGTGCGTCTCTCGCGCTATGGCGGCGACTGCTACGCCTATTGCGCGCTCGCCGCCGGCCAGGTCGATCTCGTGATCGAGTCCGGCCTCAACGCCTACGATATTGTTGCGCTGATCCCGATTGTCGAAGGGGCGGGGGGAGTGGTCACCACATGGGAAGGGGGCGACCCGGCGCAGGGCGGCGCCATCGTGGCGGCCGGGGACAGAACACTGCACGAGATGGCGGTGAAGATACTGAGGCAGTAAATTTCCAGGCCGCAGGGGCGGGTCGGCGCCGCTGCTCGCCGAGATTTCGAGCAACCTCCCATTGAACGAAATGCCACGCTACCGAGTTTCCCCTTGGGCGGCGGCATAGACGTTCTGGAGGAATCCGCCATGGACGACGATAATGGATCGAATATGCCCAAGGACAAATATACGGGCATGCGCAGCTTCGATTTGGCGATCACGCCCAATGTCATCATCTGCGCCGCGGCTGGCGCCGTATTGGGGCTTGTCCTTGCGCTTTGGGGCACGACCGATGTTGGCATCGTAACGGCGACGGTGATCGTCTTCACGATCCTGTCCGGCATTTTCGGAATGTTCGTTTAACTCGTTTCTTTCCCACGTCTAAACGCGGCAGCCGCCGCCAGGCAGCAGACGCCCGGCCGCGAGGGCCGGGCGCATGTTCGCTCAGCTGCGGCCGAGCACCTGCACATGCACGGCGCCCGTGCCGGCGGAGATGAGGCCGATCCGCGAGGCGGCGCCACGCGAGAGATCGAGGCTGCGGCCGGTCCAGGCCGCCGGGCCGCGATCATTGATGCGCACCACAACAGAGCGGCCGCGATGCGACACGAGCAGCCGCGTGCCGAGCGGCAAGGTGCGGTGGGCCGCCGTCAGGCCCCACTGATTGAAACGTTCGCCGTTCGCCGTGTGGGTGTTGGGCTCATATTTACGCGGGCCGCCGCCATAAAAGGAGGCGTTGGCCATGAAGGAGCGCGCATTCGCGGGCATGGCGTAGGCCGCGCCATCTGCGCCGCCTCGAGCATGGCGGCCATAGGCGTAAGGGCCCGGTTGGGATGTCTGCTCTTGTTGTGGGCCAGCGCCCGAGCCGCCGAAGAGTTCCGAAAGAAAATCCTGCGCAGCAGCAGGGATAGTCGTTAGACCGAACACAGTTACCACAACACAAAGACGCTTCATGCCTTGTTAGGCTCCCTTTTTGGCGTCACCACGAAACATTGTTCGATCATCTGTTCAAGATGTCCGATGCATTTCCGCTTGGACGCGGTGATGGAGGGCGAGCCGTTTAGTTACGAAATATGGCGAAAATAAAAATTCGCCCTTCAAAACTATTATGCGAAACGCATTCGCATTTGGTCACGACGAAATACAGGTCTAAACATAAAATGATCTGCCGAACGTCGCATTGTGTTTGAGGATTTCCATAATATTGACGTTCTCTCCGCCAAGGGGCGCGATCGCCTTCGTGGCTGACAAATGCGCGGAGAGGCGCCAAAAGGCGGGGGGAGAATGAGCCAATGACCGACACCACGCGCCCCGCCGTCATCGGCGTCGTCACCGCCTCCGACCGCGCCAGCGCCGGCGTTTACAAGGACGAGAGCGGGCCGGCGATCGAGGCCTATCTGACCGCCGTCCTCACGACGCCCTTCCGCATCGAGCGCCGGGTGATTCCCGACGGTTTCGAGAGCGTGCGCGATACGCTGATCGACCTTGCCGACAATGCCGGCTGCGATCTGGTGGTCACGACCGGCGGCACGGGCCCGAGCCCGCGCGACCTGACGCCGGAGGCGACGCTTGCCGCCTGTCCTCGCGAACTGCCGGGTTTCGGAGAGCTGATGCGGCAGGTTTCGCTCGCGCAGACGCCAACCGCGATCCTGTCGCGCCAGCTCGCTGCGCACAGGGGCAAATGCCTCGTCATCAATCTGCCGGGCAAGCCCGCTGCGATCGAGCTGTGCCTGAACGCGGTGATGCCGGCCGTGCCCTATTGCCTCGACCTCATCGGCGCGGCCTATATCGAGACCGACCCCGCGCGGGTGAAGGCGTTCCGACCGAAGAAGTAGCTGCCCATTCGGATAGGAAGCCTGGAGCTGCGACAATCATAAGGCTTCTCTTAACGCCTTCCCGTCTGTATAGGGGGGTGCGCGTCACAAGGGCAAAGAGGCCCGTTCGCGCGTCTTGGTGCATGCCGCAGGCGAGGGCTTGAAGAGATGAGCGATTTGCGTCTGGTCGTGGTCGGCGCGGCGGGCCGCATGGGCCGTATGCTGACGCAGACCATCCCTGACACGTTGGGCGCGCGGCTCGTCGCGGCGCTCGAGGACGAAGGCGCGCCTTCGATCGGCGCCGACAGCGGGTCGGCCTTCGGGCAGGGCCCCAATGGCGTGCCGGTGACCAGCGACAAAGACGCGGCGATCGCGCAGGCGGACGCCGTCATCGATTTCTCGGCGCCGGCCGCAACAGTCGCCATGGCCAGGGCATGCGCCAAGGCAGGCGTCGCCCATGTCATCGGCACGACGGGCCTGACGGCGGACGACCTCGCGGCAATTTCCGAAGCGGCCCGCGAGACGGTCGTCGTGCGTTCCGGCAACATGAGCCTCGGCGTCAACCTGCTGGCGGTTCTCGTCGAAAAGGCCGCCAAGGCGCTCGGTCCCGGCTGGGACGCCGAGATCGTCGAGATGCATCACAAGATGAAGGTAGACGCCCCGTCGGGCACCGCGCTGCTTCTGGGCGAGGCTGTCGCGAAGGGCAGGGGGATCGATCTTGCCGAGCACAGCGCGCGGGGCCGCGATGGCCTCACCGGACCGCGCAAGGCCGGCGACATTGGCTTTGCGGCGCTGCGCGGCGGCACGGTCGTCGGCGAGCACACGGTGATCTTCGCCGGCATGGGCGAGCGGATCGAGTTCTCCCATCGCGCCGAGGATCGCGGCATTTTCGCCCGCGGCGCCATCGCCGCGGCGCTCTGGACGCGAGGCAAGGCGCCGGGGCTTTACTCCATGGCCGACGTGCTCGGCCTCAACGGCGCCTGAGTTCGCGAGACACAGATGAGCATGCAGCGCACACTCGTCCTCGTTCGGCATGGCCAGAGCGAATGGAACGCCAAAAATCTCTTCACCGGCTGGAAAAACCCGGATCTTACGCCGCTCGGCGTCGAGGAAGCGCGTCGCGCAGGTCGCGAGCTGAGGAAGCTCGATCTGCTTTTCAGCATCGGCTTCACATCGGCGCTCCTGCGTGCGCAGCATACGCTGCAGCTCATTTTCGAGGAGCTCGGCCAGTCCAATGTGCCGACCGTCAAGGACCGCGCGCTGAACGAACGCCATTACGGCGATCTCTCCGGCCTCAATAAGGACGAGGCGCGTGAGCAATGGGGCGAGGAGCAGGTGCGCCTGTGGCGCCGCTCCTATGACGTGCCCCCGCCCGGTGGCGAAAGCCTCAAGGACACTGTAGCGCGTGTCGTTCCGTTTTACGTACAGCGTATCCTGCCGCCGGTGATGCGCGGCGAGCGAGCGCTGGTCGCCGCCCACGGCAATTCGCTGCGCGCGCTCTGCATGGTGCTCGAGCAGCTCACGCCGGAAAGCGTGACAACGCTCGAGCTCACAACCGGCGTGCCGATCATCTACAGGCTCAACGCGGATTCGACCGTGGCGTCGAAGACGGTGTTAGCGCTCTAGCGCGCATTCCGCTCGCATGGAATCATGTGAGCGATCAGAAATTGCGCGCGATCAAAAACATGGAGCGCATTCTTGTCGCAAAAGTTGACAGACTTTGCGGAGTGCGCCGCTCAAGTCCGTCCGACGGGCCGATCGAATAAAGCCTGATGCTCCAAGTTGTCCCCGGCGCTTTCCGTCACCCCGGCGTCCTCGACGCTGACGCGCAGGAGCGTCTGGCGCAAGAGATCGCCGGGGTTATCGCGGCCGCGCCGCTCTTCGTTTCGCGCATGCCCAAGTCCGGCCTCCCCATGTCGGTGCGCATGACCAATTGTGGGCTGCTCGGCTGGATGAGCGACAAGGAGAAGGGCTATCGTTACGAGCCGCGCCATCCGGAGACAGGCGCGCCATGGCCGCCGATCCCGCAAATGCTGCTCGACGCGTGGGACGCTCTGACCGGCTACCCCAAGCCGCCCGAAGCCTGTCTCGTGAATGTCTATCCGGAAGACGCCAAAATGGGTCTGCATCAGGATCGCGACGAAGCGGACTTCGATGCGCCGATTCTCTCGTTCTCGCTCGGCGCCGACTGCCGCTTTCGCCTCGGCGGGCGTAGACGCGCCGACAAGACGATCGCCTTCACGCTCTCATCCGGCGACGTGCTGATTCTCTCCGGCCCAGCGCGGCTATGTTTTCACGGGGTGGATCGCATCTTGCCGTCGATTCTGACGCCGCTGCCGGCGCCGCTCTCCGCGCTGGGGGCGCGGGTAAATTTGACGCTGCGTCGCGTGACATGAAACCGATCGCTAGACTATGGCGAAACGCTCCATCCCCCGCTCATAAAACGCGGTTCAGCTCAGGTTCATTTCGCATTCGTCACCGTAGAATGAGACCGACCGCTGGCGGTATTGTGTCGGAGCGCTCCTTCGTTGTAGTTTCGGCGCCGTCTAAAATTGCGTGGAAGGGCGCCAATCTTTGGCAGGCGCGTTTCTAAAGAAAGAGGGCGGCGTAGTTAAACGCCGCCGAAGATGAGGAAAGGATCAAGGATGAAGACGATTTCCCTGCTGACGTTCGCTGCGAGCGTCGCTTTCGCCGCCTCCGCTGGCCAGGCCTTCGCCGCGGGCGACGCCGCCGCGGGCGAAAAGGTCTTCGCCAAGTGCAAAGCCTGCCATCAGGTCGGCGAAGGCGCCAAGAACGCCGTCGCGCCGGAGCTCAACGGAATCAACGGCCGCAAGGCTGGCTCGGTTGCCGGCTACAACTATTCCGAGCCGATGAAGAGCTCGGGCATCACCTGGGACGAGGCCACGTTCAAGGAGTTCGTCAAGAACCCGAAGGCCAAGGTGCCTGGCACGAAGATGATCTTCCAGGGCCTTGCTTCGGAAGGCGACCAGGACAATGTCTGGGCCTATCTCTCCCAGTTCAACGCCGAGGGCAAGAAGCAGTAAAAGCCCCGCGCTTTCAATATGGAGCGGCCCTGATTCAGGGCCGCTTTTTTGTTTCAAACAAACTTACAAGATTTCCAAGCTCCATCTTGGAGCGTCGACCACCGTCGTTGCGCGGCAA
>DATBRF010000160.1:0-43255 GCA_036560425.1 Methylocystis sp.
CGACTTGATTTTGCGCCCCCGAGCCCTGATATCGAAGCCTTTGAAAACGCCCCTTATCTAAACGATGGACATGAGCATGAGCGACCAGAGCAACGCCAGAGACAATCCCGAGACTCCGCCGACGGGCGCGGAGGCGAATGCGGCGAATGCGTCCTCCCTGTCGCAGCCCTCGGCGGAAGCGCCGATCAACGAGCCTGAGCCTTTCACCGAGCTCGAAAACCTCTATCAGGAAAACGCCAGCCTCAAGGACAGGCTTCTGCGCGCCATGGCCGAGGTGGAGAACGTCCGCCGTCGCGCCGAGAAGGAAGTCGCCGACGCCAAGCTCTACGGCGTGACGAGCTTTGCCCGGGAAATGCTCGCCTTCGTCGACAACCTGCGCCGCGCGGCGGAAAGCGTCCCGGCCGAGGCGCGCGCCAATCTCGATCCCGTCGCCGCGGCGCTGCTCGACGGCGTCGGGGTGATCGAACGCGATTTCCTGTCGCGGCTGGCGCGCTTCGGAGTGAAGCCGATCGAGGCGCTGGGCGCCAAATTCGACCCCAATCTGCATGAGGCGCTCTACGAAATCCCCGACGAGAGCCAGCCCGCCGGCGCCGTGGCTCAGGTCATGGAGCAGGGCTATACGATCGGCGAGCGCGTGCTGCGTCCGGCAAAGGTCGGCGTGACCCGCGGCGGGCGGAAGGCCTGACCCGCGCATGAAGGCCCTTGGGCGGGAGAAGGCGGCGCAAGCGCGTCCCGGCGTCGTCAACGCCGTCGTCTATCACAAGGGCGTCAAGGTCGCCGACATCGACGTCGACGAAGCAGGCGAGTGGGCGGCGCGCGAGGGCCATGTCGTCTGGATCGGCCTTTACGAGCCCGGCGTCGGGCTTCTGGAACAGGTGAGGAAGCAGTTTTCGCTGCACCCTCTCGCCGTGGAAGATGCGTTGAAGGCGCATCAGTTCCCCAAGCTCGAGGAATTCGACGACAGCCTGTTCATCGTCGCGCGCACCGCGCAGATGGAAGACGGCCATATAGCGTTTGGCGAGACCCATCTTTTCGTCGGACCGGGCTATGTGGTCAGCGTGCGCCATGGCGCCTCGCAGAGCTATGCTTTGGTGCGCCAGCGCTGTGAAGCGCGCACGCAACATCTCTCCCAGGGCGAGGATTTCATCGTCTACGCCCTGCTCGATTTCATCGTCGATAACTATTTTCCGGTCCTCGACCGCATCAACGAGCAGGTCGACGATATCGAAGACAGCGTGCTGACGATGGCGTTGGCGGAGGGCGTCATCGAGCAGCTCTACGCTTTGCGCCGCGATCTTCTGCGGATGCGCAACGCGGTTGCGCCCTTGCACGATGTCTGCCGGAGGCTGGAGCGCACAGACATCGTCTTCATCGAGCCGGTCATGCGCCCACATTTCCGCGACGTGCGCGACCATCTCCGCCGAGCGGAGGAGCGCATCGACACGCTGCGCGAGACGCTCGCCTTCGCTTTCGAGGCGGGCCTGATGAACGCGCAGATACAGCAGACCAACATCTCACGCCGCCTCGCTGCCTGGGCGGCGATACTCGCCGTGCCGACGGCGATCGCGGGGATATACGGGATGAATTTCGAGCACATGCCGGAGCTCAAGTGGGCGTATGGCTATTACTTGGTGCTCGGCGTAACTCTTACGATTTGCGTTACCCTTTACTGGCGATTCCGCCGGGCGGGGTGGCTTTAAGCGACAAGAAATCGCGCAAAATCAAAAATCTGGAGCGCATTCTTATCGCAAAAGTCTGTCAACTTTTGCGGAATGCGCTCTAAAAGCGCGAGTCGCAGCGCTATCGCATCATCGTAGAGAGCTGGTTGGGTAGTCTCTGCAAATTCGTCACCACGCTCGACACGACTTTGCCGGCGGCGCGCCCGACGGCGACGAGCGGATTGGCTTGTTGCGGCTGAGCCGGGAGACGGGCTGTTTTATTACGAACGGTTTTGCGCGCGAGCGCTTGCGATTTGGGAGCAAGCGCCGGCTTCCCCGATGATGCTTCCGGCGGCTTCGAGGCTTCGGGCTGTTGCGCCCCGCCCGCCAAGGCCGGCGAGACGCACTCTGGCTGTGACAAAGGAATTGGCGCAGCGGCAGGAGCCAGCTCCATGACCGGCTCCGACTTCGAGATTCCAGCGAGGGGAGTCTCGAAATCCAACTGGGCCACGATGGCGGGCGCTTCCTTCATCGGAGCCAGGACGGATTCCGTCGTCTTGATGGGATTGGCGGGCGTGTGTGCGGCGAGGGGCAGGAAACTCGCGCCGGCCATGGCGACCAACATTGCCGCCAGCGCGGCGTGATAAAGGCTAGGGCGCTCGGTTGCGATGACCGGCGCTTCATGACTCTGCCCGACGATGCAACGGTCCGTCGTCTCGCAGGCGAGAACAGGGGCGCCTGCGACGGCGACGATCGGCGCATTCTCGATCGTCACTGCGGTGCGCAGAGGCTCGTGAGGCCAGTAGGTCTCGGGCGAGGGTTTCTGCTCGCCGAAGAGCTCCTGCGTGGTTCGAGCGATCCAGACGGACATGCCATCTTGCGCGCTGCCGAAGAATTCCTGCGACTTGTCATAGAGAGAGCCGCCTACCCAACGGCAGATCGCTTCCGGCGCCAGCTTGTGGCTCTCCGTCGGCATTTCCCCAAATTCGACATGGAAAGAGGACGAGAGCTGGATGCTGAACTTTATTCCTCTCGTAACCGGGTTCAATTCAGCGTTGATCGGCGTCTTCACGCCGAGAAAGAATGCGCGGATCAGTTCCTTGCTTTCGCTCGCAGACAACTGGACCGGCGTTTCCTTGAAGTCCAGGTCGCACAGCTCGCAAGTGAATTTCAGGGGCAGGCGCGAGAGAGGAAAGCTGCTTCGATTGAGATATGTTTTGTCGAGTTCGATGATCAATCTTACACAGTCACTTTTTGTCAAACCGAAATATGTGTGCTTCGATCCGTCTCCGAGAGCATTGGCGTCCCGCAGCAGCGGCGGCAACATGAAATCGTTTCCCGCCATCATATAGATTTGCCGGCAGGCGTCAGAAAGATCTTCCCGATCGAGCGCCGGCATCGTCAATCTCCGGCAGCCATCGAGCCGCCCGTCGCCATCCCCTCCTGACCAAGAGGCGCGTGAGGCGCGACAGGGTTTTCAGCAGCCGCGATAGAAACGGAGTCGATATCGTTGAATTCTGCGATCACGCAGGCGCGCAGGCCCTTCAGAAAATGCGTCTCGATCCAAAGCTTCATAAATTTCGTCGGCGCCGCGAGCAGCGCCTCGCCGTCGCTCGCTCGCGTGAGCTCGAGGCGGCTGAACCAGGCGGCGTAGAGATCGTCGCCAAATTCCAGACGGAGTCTTTTGCGGACGCGCTGGAAGCGCCGCGATTGGTCGCTGCCTGGCTTGGATGATTGGCTTTCTTCCGCCATGGATATTTTTGCTTCCAATTGGAATTGAGCGCGCGCTTCTTTTACGAGTGGTAGCAAAGCACGCTGCCTGAGTCGCGGCAATCCGATTGGCGACATCAGCGTTGGAAAACTCAGCTAAAATCGCTGGGGAGCGCACGATTGCCGCGCCGGGCCGCACGGCCCGGGCGAGAGCGCCCTCGCGGCAGCCGAACGCTCATCCGGTTTCGAGCCTCCTCCCCTTACAAAAGTTTCATCCGCCGGACATTGGACGGCAAGCGGCGCGCCTCCATCTTCCTGTTGCACGCGGCGTTGGAGCCTCCCGGCCATCGCCGAAGGAATGGAGTGTATTGGAAATGCATCAACCGATTTTCGCGCACAGCTCCTGCAGGCCGGCGGCCGCTCCTCGTCGCCGCGCCTCGCGCCTGGCGCTGCTCTGCGCCGCGGCCACGCTCGCGCTGGGCGGCGCGGCGGGCGTCTCGACCCCTAAGGCTTTCGCCGAGGCGCAACTCGGCCAGACGCTTCCGCCTGCGGCAGGGCCGGCGTCCTTCGCCGACATCGTCCAGCGCGTGAAGGGCGCGGTGGTCGCCATCAAGGTGAAATCCTGGCAGGAATCGCAGAATCCCTTCGAGGATCTGTCGCCGGACGATCCGATGTATCGCTTCTTCAAGCGGTTCGGTGAAACGCCGCAGCGGCATATGACGATGTCGCAGGGCTCAGGGTTCGTCATTACCCCCGACGGCTATGTCGTGACCAACAACCACGTCGTCGAACATGCGAGCGACGTCGAGGTCTCGCTCGACGACGGCCGCACGCTGCCGGCCAAGGTCATCGGCACGGACAAGCGAACCGACCTTGCGCTTTTGAAGGTCAGCGACGGAAAGCTTCCCTATGTCTCCTGGGCGAGCGCGCCGCCGCGGGTCGGCGATTGGGTGATCGCGGTCGGCAATCCCTTCGGCCTCGGCGGGTCCGTGACGGCGGGCATCGTCTCGGCGCGTGGCCGTGATATTGGGGCCGGCCCGTACGACGACTTCCTGCAGATCGACGCGCCGGTGAACCGCGGCAACTCGGGCGGCCCGGCCTTCGACATGCAGGGCAATGTCGTCGGCGTCAATACGGCGATCTATTCACCCTCGGGCGGCTCGATCGGCATCGGCTTCGCGATTCCGGCGGAGGTCGCAAAGGACGTTGTCGCTGCGCTCAAGGAAAAGGGCATCGTCTCGCGCGGTTGGATCGGCGTGAAGATTCAGCCGGTGACTCCTGAGATCGCCGACAGTCTTGGGTTGAAGTCCGCCAAGGGCGCGCTGATCGCACAGCCGCAAAGGGGCGCCCCCGCCGAGGCCGCGGGCCTGCGCGCGGGAGACGTGATCGTCGCCGTCAATGGCGAGCCGATCGAGAATGCCCGCGAGCTTGCGCGGCGCATCGCCGCCATGGGGCCGGGCAAGACGGTCGAGCTCACCTACCTCCGCAGCGGTGCGGAGAGAAGCGCAAAGCTGACGCTCGGAAAGCTTCCGGAAGAGAGGGAGGCCCGCACCGAGGATGAAGGTTTCGGCGGCCCCGGCGGCCCGGCCCAGCTCTCGGGCCTCGGCATAGAGGTGGCGCCTGCCGCCCAGGTTCCCGGCGCCGGAGGCGAAGGGCTCTTCGTAACCGGCGTCGACCCCGATGGCGCGGCGGCCCAGAAGGGGCTGCACAAGGGGGACATTATCGTCGAGGCCGGCGGCCAGCCGGTGAATTCGCGAAGCGATCTCGCGAACGTCGTCGACGGCGCCCGCAGGGAAGGCCGCCACGCGGTGCTGCTGCGGGTGAAGTCGGGCGACGGCGTCAAATTCGTCGCGGTGCCAGTGAAGGAAAGCGCCGGATAAGGGAGATGAAGCGAGCTTCTTGTGGCGCGGACCGCAAAACCGCACCCGCCCGCGGGCGGCCCCCCGCAACGAAGAGCGACGGGTAGTCGCCAGTCCCCTCCTGGCTCCCGTCGTGGCGGGCCGGCGCAGCTCCGCGCCGGCCTGCCGTTTTTTTGAAAGGTCGGCTATCATGGGCGCGATGCGCATATTGATCATCGAAGACGACAAAGAGGCGAGCGATTATCTCGTCAAAGCCTTCCGTGAGCAGGGCCACGTCGCGGACCACGAGGCGGACGGGCTCGCGGGCTATGCGGCCGCCCGCGAGGGGGATTACGACGTTCTCATCGTCGACCGCATGTTGCCCAAGATGGACGGGCTTTCGCTGATCTCCAGTCTGCGCGAGCAGAAGGTCGAGACGCCGGTATTGATCCTTTCGGCGCTCGGGCAGGTGGACGACCGGGTGAAAGGGCTGCGCGCGGGAGGCGACGACTATTTGCCCAAGCCTTACGCCTTCTCCGAGCTTCTGGCGCGGGTCGAGGCGCTCGCGCGCCGCCGCGTCGGGCCGCGTGGCGAGGAGACGCACTATCGCGTCGGCGATCTGGAGCTCGATCGCTTGTCGCACAAGGTGACGGTGGCCGGGCAGGAGATCGTCCTGCAGCCGCGCGAGTTCCGCTTGCTGGAATATCTGATGAAACATGCGGGGCAGGTCGTGACCCGCACCATGCTGCTGGAAAATGTGTGGGATTATCACTTCGATCCGCAGACCAATGTGATCGACGTGCATATTTCGAGGCTGCGCGCCAAGATCGACAAGGGACGCGAGAGCCCGCTCCTGCATACAATACGAGGAGCGGGTTACATGATCAGGGATGGAATGCGATAGCGCGCTTTCCGCTGTGACTCATGCGAGCGAGAGGAAATCACGCCGATCAAAAACATGGAGCGCGCATCCTAGCCGGCTGTCACCACCAGCCGCCCCAGCCCCAGCCCGGTCCCCAGCCCCATCCCCATGCGGGCGCTGTCGCGGCGGCGAGGCCGGCTCCCACCAACCCCAGCGCAGAACCGACGATCGCGGCGCCGGGATTGTAGCCATAGTAGCCGTAGTAGGGGTAGCGATAGCCCCAGTAGCGCCGATAATAGGGGCGATAATATCCCCAGCGGTAGTACGGGCGATAAAAACCCCACCGCCGGTAGTATGGACGATAATATCCCCAACGGTAGATTGGGCGGTAGAAACCCCATCGCCGGTAGTATGGGCGATAGAATCCCCAGCTATATGGGCGGTAGAACGCCCAACGCCGGTAGTGCGGCCGGTAATATCCCCAGCGGTAGTATGGGCGATAAAGCACATACCGCCGATAGAAATGGGGCCGGTAGAATCCCCAATGATGACGATAGCCGCAATGGCAATAGCGCACATCCACCGTCGGCGCGGTCAAGCTGACCGCGCTCGGCGGGGCGACGCCCATCGGCCCCGCGAGCGTCTCGGATGGGGGGGCGCCAATCGCGGTCGCGGCGCACAGCGATGTAAAGATCGCGGTTCTCAAACTCTTACGCATCTTTTTGACCTTGCCTGGCCCCTCGCGGCCCTCAACCCCTAATCCCCGCGGTTGTTCCGAGAGCGGAGGGCCTCGGCGCTGCGGCAAATGGCATGCTAATTCCCATATCGTTGCGGGTATCGTTGCGGGCCCGGCCCGGGCCGTGACGCGCTGACAGGACGCTTCGAATTGCTCACTGGAAAACTCGGCAAGCTCTTTCGCACGACCGCCTTCAAGCTGTCGCTCGCCTACCTCGTGCTTTTCTCCGTCGGCGCGGGCCTCGTGCTGACGCGCGTCGGCGCGCGGGTGAAGGAGGTGCTCGACGAGCAGATCGAGCAGACCGTCGAAGCCGAAATCCGGGCGCTCTCCGAGCAATATGCGCAAGGCGGGCTGCGCCAGCTCACCACGGCCCTTGAGCGCCGTGTGCGCGCGCCGGGCGGGTCGCTCTATTTGCTCACCACCCATTCGGGCGATGTAATCGTCGGCAATATCGAGCCGCCGACCACTATTCCGGTGAGCGGGCCTCAGCTTATCCAAACGCCCTATCAGAGGCGGGGCGAGCCGGGGGTCGAGCATCCGGCGCTGCTGCGGCTCTTTCTCATCCCCGGCGGCTTTCGGCTGCTCATCGGCCATGACATCGAGGATCACCAAGTCTTGCGCGACATATTGCGCCAGGCGCTCGGCGTCTCGCTATTCTGGCTCGCGCTCGTCGGCGCGCTCGGCGGCCTGTTTGTCGCGCATCGAATGTTGGAGCGCGTCGACGTCATGTCCGCCTCCGCCCGGCGCATCATGGCGGGCGATCTGAACGAGCGGCTCGCCGTCACCGGCGCCGGCGACGAGCTCGACCGTCTGGCCGAGAATTTCAACGCCATGCTGGAGCGCATCCTGGAGCTGATGAGGGGCCTTCGCGAGGTCTCGGATAACATCGCCCATGATCTCAAGACGCCGCTCACGCGCCTGCGCAACCGGGCCGAGGCGGCGCTGCGCGGCGCGTCCGGCAATGGCGAGCATCGCGAGGCGCTCCTCAAGGTGATCGACGAGTCGGACGCGCTCATTCGCGTCTTCGACGCGCTGCTGATGATCGCGCGCGCCGAGGCCGGCTATTGCAGCGACAATCTGACGGCCTATGACGCCGGCGCGGTTGTCGGCGACATCGCCGAAATGTATGAGCCCGTGGCGGAAGAGCAGGGCGTTCGTCTGGAGGCGTCGACGGAGCCCGGTCTCGCGGTCGCTGGCAGCCGGGAGCTTTTGGGGCAAACGGTCGTAAATCTCGTCGACAATGCATTGAAATACGGTTCGTCGGGCGAAAGGCCTCGGGTCGACGTCAGCGCCAAACGCGTGGGCGATTGCGTAGAGATTACCGTCGCCGATCGCGGCCCGGGCATTGCTCCGGCGGATCGCGAGAGAGTGGTGGGGCGTTTCGTGCGGCTCGAAAATTCACGCTCGCGTCCAGGCTCGGGGCTCGGCCTCGCGATGGCCGCGGCCGTTGCGCGATTGCATCATGGCGTCCTGCGCATCGAGGACAATGCGCCCGGGTTGCGCGTGGTGTTGTCGCTGCCGACGATCCGGACCACGGTTTCGCGCGAGCGCGCATAGAGGGGGCTTCTCGCCTGCTGGCGCTCGGCGGCGCGCGCCTTGAGCGGCGTGATGTTCTTGCCGGCGCAATGCGCGCAGGAGAGGCGCACCATCGCCACCGTGCCCATGCCGGGCCGCGAGCGGAAGCGCAGCGCGCCGCCGTGAAGGTCGATCAGCGAGCGGGCGATGGCGATGCCGAGCCCCGAGCCCTTCATGCCGTTTTCCATGACGCCGGCGCTCTGCTCGAACGGGCGGCCGAGCTTCGGCAGCACGGCCGGGTCGATGCCCTGTCCTGTATCCTCGACAAAGAAGCCCACCGAGCCGCCGAGATGGCGCGCCCGCAGGCGGATGACGCCGCCGGGGCCGGTGAATTTGACGCTGTTGGACAGCAGAATGCCGAGCGTCTTGATGATTGCGCCCTCGTCGCCGACGCATCTCAGCCGCTCATCGGCTTCGACGATGAGCGTCACCTTCTTTTCCTCGGCGCGGGCGCGCCAGCCGTCCGTCGCGCGTCGCGCGGCTTCGGCGACATTCACCTCGCGCTCCGCGAGGCGCACGAGCCCCGCCTCGAGGCGCGACATATCCAGAATGTCGGACAGGACCTCGTTGAGATAGTGTCCGCCTTGCTTGATGCCGTTGCAATATTCGATGTATTTGGGCGAGCCCAGCGCGCCGAAAGGCTCGGCGAGCATCATGTCCGAGAAGCCGATGATGGCGTTGAGCGGCGTCCTCAGCTCATGGCTCATATTGGCCAGGAATTCGGACTTCGCGAGATAAGCGGCCTCGGCTTCCGCCTTCTGGTGATGATATTTCTCCGCAAGGGTCGCAAGCTGTTGCGCTTGCATTTCGAGCGTCTTGCGAGAGCGCGTGAGATCGGCGACGCTCGTTGTGAGGCGACGCTCCGACTCGATGAGCTTTTCCTGGTTGCGCTTGAGCGCCGTGATGTCGGCGCCGACGGAGACATAGCCGCCGTCTCGCGTGCGACGTTCGTTGATCTGCAGCCAGCGGCCGTCGGCGAGCCGCGCCTCATAAGTGCGGGCGTCGGGCGAACGCAGCTCGGCCGCGCTTTCAGTATGGGCGATGGGCGCGGTCGCGCGCGTCATCATTTTGGCATAGCTCGTGCCCGGCGTCGCGGCTTCGGGAGCGAGTCCGTGAAGATCGAGAAATTTCGAATTGCAGATCACGAGGCAGTTCTGCGCGTCCCAAAGGACGAAAGCCTCGGAAATTGCGTTGATGGCGTCGCGCAGCCGCATATCGGCGGTCGCAGTGTGTTCGGCAAGCGCCTTCTGCTCTGACACATCGACGGCGATTCCGACGAGATGACGGCCCGCGTCCTCGTCGTCGTCGATGAGCTGCGCCCGGGCCCGCAGCCAAACCCAATGGCCGTCGGCGTGGCGGGCGCGGAATTCATGGTCGATGCAATTCGTGCGGGAGGCCGAAACCATTTCGGCGAGCGCCGATAGATTGCCGTCGTCGGGATGCAAGAGCGCGTCGAGCTCGCCGAAGGACAGGCAGCGCCGCTCGGCCGGCAGGCCGAGCATTTCATACATGGAGTCCGACCAATAAATGCGCCCGCGCGCAATGTCCCAGTCCCACAGGCCGCAGCGTCCGCGCAAGAGCGCCGCGTCGAGGCGGCGCCTGATCAAGGCGTTCACCTGCTCGGCCGCCTGCCTTTGGCGCGATTGCCTGAGATAGGCGTAGACGACGGCGAGCAGCATCAGAGTCGTCAGGGCGAAGACCACGGCGTAATGCGCGGCGATAGTGCGCCATTCGCCGAGGACATTGTCGAGCGGATAAATCATCGCCACTTGCCCGTAAGGCGTTGGCAGCTTTTGCACGGTGGCGAGCGCCGGCGAGCCATCGGGGAGCGTGACGCGCATCACGCCCGCCTTGTCGGCGAATTCGGTTAGCACCTGCTCGGCGCCGAGCACGTCGGCGAGCGTGGCGTTCTTGGCGTCGATCGGCGGAAAGGCCGCGGCCACATGGCCGCTATCATCGGTGACGAAAACGCGGCGCCCGCGCGCCGTTGCGCGGCCCGGCAGAATTTTGTTCAGCGGCTGCGCCAGCGATTTCCCGTCGGCCGGAAGCTTCTCGTTGAGGTCGAGCCTGACGGCGCGGGCGAAGACTTCGAGGTCCGCCGTCGCCTCCTCGACGAGCTGATCCTGCATGGCGCTCGTCAGCGTCACGGCGAAGGCCGTCAGCGACACGAGGCAGATGGCGGATGCGCCGAAGGCCGCCCGCTTCAGCCACGGGCTTTCCTTCGGTTGCCTCTCGCCGTTCCCTTCGAAACGATAGGCGCCCCACACCGTTTCCGCGTGACTCATCGCACGAGCTGCGGTGACGCGCGCCATTAAAGTCTCCGAATTCTGGCGATTCTCGAAGCGGGCCGAAAGACGCCCGAATCACCTTCATTCGAATCCTTCAGGCATTAATTGTCCAGAGCCTTAATGAGAGGTTAACGCCGATGGTCAGTTTCAAGCGAGCGCGCGCGTGGCGATATCCTTGGTGTCGGCGGAAAGCCCCTCTTGCCCGACAATATGCCGCAGTCTCGCCTCGATCAGAGCGCGCCGTCTCGGCTCCATCGTGCGCCAGGAGCGCAGCGCCGAAAGAAGCCGCGCGGCAAGCTGCGGGTTTTTGGAATCCACTTCCAGCACGACTCGGGTGAGAAGGTCGTAGCCAGAGCCGTCGAGCGCATGGAAACGGGTGAGATTGGCGTTTGCGAAAGCGCCGATCAGCGAACGCAGCCGATTTGGGTTCGAGAGCGAAAAGTCGGGGTGAGACATCAGCTGGAGGACGCGCCCGGTCGTCGCGGGCTCGGGGATCGTCGCCTGCAGCGCGAACCATTTGTCGATGACGAGATTGTCCCCTGCGAATTGGTTGTAGAAGGCCGCAAAGGCGTTTTCGCGCGCGTCGCCTCCGAGAAATGCGAGCAGCCCGAGGGCCGAGAGGCGGTCTGTCATATTGCCGGCGCCTGAGAATTGACGCACGGCGAGGGCGGAGCCTTTCGCGGGGTCGCCTGCGGCGACGAGATCGAGCGCCACGGCTTTGAGCGCGCGACGGCCGGCGCTCGCCGCATCGGGGCTGTAGGGGCCGGCGTCCGAGAGGCGCGAATAAGCCGCTTCGGCGTCGGAAAGCAGCGCGCGCCCGATCTCTTCACGCAATCCGAGGCGCGCGGCAAAGAGTTCGTCGGGGTCGACGTTTGCGCCCGCTTCCCGGGCAAGGTCGATCTCGGAAGGCAGGGAAAGCGCCTGGGCGGCGAAGGCCGGGTCGGCCTCGGCGCCGGCGAGGATCGTGCGCAGCGCCGCGGCGAAGCCCGTCGCCTGGGGCGCCGGCGCCCCCGCGCGGGCGGCGTCGACACGCGCGAAGATCGCCCGGAGCGCCAGGCTCTGGGCCGCCTGCCAACGGTTGAAGGGATCGTCGTCGCAGGCGAGAAGCTTTTCGAGATCGGCGCTCTCGGGCGCCGGCTCCAGCCGCACGGGCGCGGAGAAGCCGCGCAGCGCCGAGACGAGGGGGCGGGAGGGCACATTCCGGAAGGCGATGGTTCGGGCGGACCCGGAAAGCTCGAAGAGTCCGCGCGCCAATTCATCCGGCCGCGCGTCGGCGCTGTCGAGGTCGAGCTTTTCGCCATTCTCGCCGAAAAGCGCGAGCGCCACCGGGATAACGACAGGCTTCTTCTCCGCTTGGGCCGGCGTCGGCGCCGTCTCCTGGCGCAGCGTCAGCGCGAAGGTTTTCCCGGCTGCGTCATAGACGCCCTCGGTCGAAAGGATCGGCGTGCCGGCCTGGCTGTACCAGAGCGCAAAATGCGACAGATCGCGGCCGGAGGCTTCGGCGAAGCAGGAGAGGAAATCCTCGACGGTCGCCGCCGTCCCATCGAAGCGTTCGAAATAGATGTCCATTCCGCGGCGGAAGGTCTCGTCGCCGATGAGCGTGCGGAGCATGCGGACGATCTCGGCGCCCTTCTCGTAAACCGTCGCCGTATAGAAGTTGTTGATCTCGTGATAAAGCTCCGGCCGCACCGGATGCGCGAGCGGCCCCGCATCCTCCGGGAATTGCGCGAGCCGCAGGCCGCGCACGTCGCCGATGCGCTCCACGGCGCGCGAGCGCATGTCCGCGGAAAATTCCTGATCGCGGAAGACGGTCAGCCCTTCCTTGAGGCAGAGCTGGAACCAATCGCGACAGGTGATGCGATTGCCCGTCCAGTTGTGGAAATATTCATGGGCGATGACCGCCTCTATGCCGGCGTAATCGCCGTCCGTCGCGGTTTGGGGCGAGGCGAGCACATATTTGTCGTTGAAGATATTGAGGCCCTTGTTCTCCATCGCGCCCATGTTGAAGTCGGAGACGGCGACGATGTTGAAGACGTCGAGGTCATATTCGCGGCCGAATTTCTCCTCGTCCCAACGCATGGAGCGCTTCAATGCGCCCATGGCGTATTCGGCGCGCGCCTCCTTGCCGTGCTCGACGTGAATGGCGAGCGCCACCTCGCGCCCCGACATGGTCTTGAAGCTGTCGCGCACAACGCCCAGATCGCCCCCGACCAAAGCGAAGAGATAAGAAGGCTTGGGGAAGGGATCATGCCAGACGGCGAAGTGGCGGGTCGTGCCGGGAATATCGCCGGCCTCGCCCGGATTGCCGTTCGAGAGCAGAATGGGCGCCTCGCTCTTTTCGGCTTCTATGCGGGTCGTATAGACGCTGAGCACGTCGGGGCGGTCGAGGAAATAGGTGATGCGCCGGAAGCCTTCCGCCTCGCATTGGGTGCAATAGGCCGAGCCCGAGCGATAGAGGCCCGAAAGCTGGGTGTTGGCGGCAGGGTTGACCCGCGTCTCGATCTCCAGCGTAAAAGGCGCGTCCGGCGGCGAAGGCAGAAGCAGCTGGTCGGGCGTCGCCGTGTAATCCTGCGGATCGAGGGGGCGACCGTCGAGCTTGACGTCCACGAGCGTGAGGTCGTCGCCGTCCAGCGCCAGCGGCGCGTCGGGCGCGCCCTTCGGGTTGCGGCGCAGGGAGAGCTGCGCGACCACTCTGGTCGCTGTCCGGTCGAGGCGGATGTCGAGCGCCACGGCGTCGATCAAAAAGTCTGCGGGGCGGTAGTCGGCAAGCCGGACGGCGACATTGGCGGGGTGACGCATCAAAATCCTCGAAGCGCGTGAGAATCGGAGTCTCGCTGGAATATAGGCGTCTCCGAGTGATTTGCGACCGGCCGTGTCCGCGCTCGCGCCGCCTTGGCCGATTTTCTTTGGAAACGCATGTTAAGAATTTGATTACGCTTGAACCGCCTGCGATTGACGTTCAAGATCGACGCCGGGTCGCCATGGGCGCCGCCTTCGCCGACATCCGGCGCGTGCGCCTCGATCGGCGCGCCGCCACTTGGTTGTCATCCTCAACCGCGACTAGGCCATCGTCCTCAAAATGTGGCGAACTCTCATCCTGAGCCTCTTTCTTGTCGCATGCGGCGCGCTCCAGACCATGGCCGCTCCGCAAAACGGGCAAGCGTCGCGCGATATCCTTTTGCCGCTGACGGAGGCGCAAATACGCGCGGCCGGCGTGGAGACGCAGCCGGTCGAGGCGGAAACGGGGGCGGGCGAGATCGTCGTGCCGGGCGTCGTCGCGGTCCCGCCGCAACAGTTGCGCATCGTGGCCGCGCCGGCCGCCGGCCTCGTCGAGACTTTGCTCGTCGCGCCCGACGAGGACGTGAAGGAGGGCGACCCGATCGCCATGCTGCGATCCTCCGAGCTGGTCGAGACGCAGCGGGCCTTTTTGCTCGCCTTGTCGGACGCCAATCTGGCGGCGGAGAAGCTGCGCCGCGACGAGCAGCTTTTCAAGGAGCGCATCATCGCCGAGCGCCGGCTCATCGTGACCCGCGCCGAGGCCGCGCAGGCCCGCGCGACGCTCGACGAGCGCGCTCAGATCCTCACCCTGGCGGGCATGAGCGAGGCCGATGTCGCCGCGCTGCGCAAGGACCGCAAGCTCGCGAGCTCGCTCCTGGTTCGCGCGCCGATCAGCGGCACGATCCTGCAGCGTCACGGGACGACCGGCGAGCGCGTGCAGGCCTCGGCGCCGCTCGTCACCATCGCGCGGCTCGACCCGATCTGGGTCAATCTGCAAGTGCCGCTGGGCCGCGCCGTGGCGCTCGACAAGGTCGACCGGGTGCATCTCGCCTCGGCCGATCTCGACGGGAAGCTCATCCGCGTCGGGCGCACCGTCGACTCCGCGACCCAGTCGGTGACGGCCGTGGCGGAGTTCCGGCCGGGCCGGACCGCCTTGCGGCCGGGCCAGGCCTTGCAGGCCATTCTACGCGTGAAGGGCAGTGGCCCGTCGCACTGGCGCGTGCCTGCGGACGCCGTGGTGAGTCATATGAACCATAGCTGGGTTTTCGTGCGCTCTCCGGAAGGTTTTCGCGCCATCCCGGTAATCCTGGTGTCCGAGACGCCGCAATTCGCCTCTGTGCAGGGCGAGCTGGCCGCCGGCGAGCGAGTCGCGACGCGGGGCCTTCTGACGCTTCTCGCCGAGCTCACGGAGGCGGAGAACAAGTGATCTGTCAGTTTGTCAGCAAACCTCGGAGGCGGCCTCCTCCTTCGAGACGCGAGCTTCGCTCGCTCCTCAGGATGAGGCCTAAGTGTTTGACGCAGATGCAGAAGCCCCTCATGCTGAGGAGCCCGCGCAGTAGGCGTCTCGAAGCACGAGGGGCGTCAACGCCACTTTACCAGCAGTCCGATCTGTCTCGATGCTTGAACGGCTGATCCACTTTTCGCTTCGGCAGCGGCTGCTCACGCTCCTCGGCGCGCTCTTCGTCGCGGCTTGGGGCGCCGTCAGCTACCTTAAGCTGCCGATCGACGCCTTCCCGGACGTCGCGCCGGTTCAGGTTCTCGTCGCAATGCGCGCGCCGGGCTTGACGCCCGAGGAGCTGGAGGCGCGCGTGACGGCGCCGATCGAGATCGCGGCCAAGGGCATTCCGAACCTTGCGCGCATGCGGTCGACGACGCGCTATTCGGTTACTTTGATTACCTTCGAATTCACCGAAGGCACAGATATTTACTGGGCGCGCGCGCAGGTCAACGAGCGCCTGTCGCAGGTCCAGGATCAGTTGCCCGCGGGCGTCTCCGGGGGCCTTGCGCCAATCGTCACGCCGCTCGGCGAAATGCTGATGTTTACGATCGTCGGCGGCAACCTCACGCCGACGGAGCAGAGAAGCCTCCTTGACTTCACGATCCGCCCCGCCATCCGCGGCCTGCCGGGCGTCGCGGACCTCAATGTTCTCGGCGGCTTCGTGCGCACTTTCGAGGTTGCGCCTTCGCCCGCAGCCATGGCCGCGCGCGGCGTCACGGTCGAAATGCTGCAATCCGCCCTCGCCAACAACAACAAGAACGACGGCGCCGGGCGCGTCCGCGATGGCGAGGAGGCGCTGCTGGTGCGCGCGGAAGGGCGTCTTCGTTCTTTGGACGACATTCGCTCGGTGGTCATCGACTCTCGCAAGACCGGCATCGTGCGCGTGGGCGACGTGGCGGAGGTCCGCTATGGTTCGTTGCCGCGCAACGGGGTCGTCAGCCGCAACGGCGAAGACGAAGCCGTTTGGGGATTGGTGCTGGGTCTGCGCGGCGCTGACGCCCGCACGGTCGTCGCCGGCGTGAAGGCGCGGCTGGCTGAGCTGGAGCCGCAGCTGCCGAAGGGCGCCAAAATCGAGATTTTCTACGATCGCAGCGAGCTGATCGGCAAAGCCGTCTGGACCGTGCAGAAGGTGTTGATCGAGGCCATCGTGCTGGTGGTCATTCTGTTGGCGCTCTTCCTCGGCAATCTGCGCGCGGCGCTGGTCGTCTCGGTTATTTTGCCGCTTGCGGCGCTGTCCACTTTCGGGATCATGAAATGGTGGGGGCTTTCGGCGAACATCATGTCGCTCGGCGGCCTCGCCATCGCGATCGGCCTTCTCGTCGACTGCGCGGTGGTCGTCGTCGAGAATGTGGAGCATCGGCTGTCCCACGCGCATGACGTCTCGCTCGCGGACCGCGTCTTCATGACGCTGGAGGCAACCAGTGAAGTCGCGACTCCGCTGGCTTCCGGCGTGATCATCATCGTCACGGTTTTCTTGCCGCTGCTATCTCTCGAAGGCCTCGAGGGCAGGCTCTTCGCGCCCGTGGCGCTCACCATCGCCTTCGCCCTGGGTTCGGCGCTGATCCTCTCGCTCACCGTCGTGCCGGCGTTGAGCGCGACCATCCTGCAGCCGGGGGGCTCGGACGAGCCGTGGCTCGTCCGAAAAATCGCCGCGGTTTACGAGCCTCTTCTTAACCGTGCGCTGGCCCGTCCGCTCGTCGTCGCCGGCGTCGCCTTCGCAGGGCTGGTCGTCGCGGGCCTCGCTTATTCGCGGATCGGCCAGACCTTCATGCCGGTCATGAACGAGGGAACGCCGGTCATCACCATACGCAAGCATCCAACGATCAGCGTCAATATCGCCGCCGAAACCGACCGGCGCATTCAGCGCCAGATCATGGAGCAAGTGCCGGAGGTCAAGGGAATGATGGCCCGCGCCGGCGCCGACGAACTCGGCATCGATCCGGTCGGCCTCAACGAGACGGACAATTTTCTCACGCTGGCGCCGAAAAGCGAGTGGCGCGGGCGCAGCATGGATTGGCTGATGGGAGAAATCCGCAAGGTTCTCGACGGCATCCCCGGCATTTCCTACGCTTTTTCGCAGCCGATCGACATGCGCGTGCAAGAGATGATCATCGGCGCGCGCGGCGACGTGGTCGTGAAAATTTTCGGCGACGACATCAACGAGCTGAACCGCCTGACGCGCGAGGTTGCGGCGGCGCTGAAGAAGATCCCCGGCTCGCGCGACGTCTTCGGCCTGCAAAACGACGGCATGCGCTATCTCACGGCGCGCGTCGACAGGCTGGCCGCGGGACGCTTCGGCCTCAACGCCGGTGAAATTCAGGACGCGCTTCGCGTCTGGGTCGACGGCCAGCAGGTCGGCATTGTGCTCGAAGGGCCAATCCGGACGCTTCTGATGATACGCGGCTCCGAAACCTCGCGTCGCTCCTCGGTCGATTTCGCGCGCCTGCCGATGGTCTCCAGCGACGGCAAGGTCGTCGAGCTTTCGCAGCTTGCGGATGTTCAGGTCGAGAACGGCCCGATTCAGGTCATTCGCGAGGAGGGCCGCCGCTTCGCCACCGTGCTCGCGAATGTGGAGGGTCGCGACCTCGTCGGCTTTGTTGACGAGGCCAAAGCGGCCGTGGCGAATCATGTGAAAACCCCGAACGGCTACAGCTATGCATGGGGCGGCCAGTTCGAGAACCAGCAGCGCGCCTCGGCGCGGCTCGCGATCGTTGTCCCAATCGCGCTGGCGCTGATTTTCCTGCTCCTTTATTTCACCTTCAGCTCTGCGCTGCAGGCGACGCTTGTCTTTTGCAACGTGCCCTTCGCGGCGATCGGCGGCATATTGGGCCTTTGGCTGTCGGGCGAGTTTTTATCGGTGCCGGCTTCTGTCGGCTTCATCGCGCTCATTGGCATCGCCGTGCTGAACGGCGTCGTGCTCATCTCCTATATCAACAAGCTTGTGTCGGAGGGCACGCGCACGACGCGCGAAGCGGTTGTCGAGGGAGCCCGCCGCCGCATGCGGCCGGTGATGCTGACGGCGACCATCGCCGCCTTCGGTCTCATTCCCTTTCTCTTCGCGACGGGTCCGGGCGCCGAAATTCAGCGCCCGCTCGCGATCGTCGTCATCGGCGGGCTTATTTCCGCGACGGTGCTGACGCTCGTGCTGCTGCCGATCCTTTACGATCGCGCCACGGGCTGGCGACTGCGCGGCAAGCGGGAGCGACTGGCGGCGCGCGAGACGGTCGGCGCATGATCCTGCGCGCGCCTCTCCTCGCATGTCTGACGATTGCGTTCGCAGCGCCTTCAGACGCCGACGCGAAGCCCAAAGGCGCAATCACGGTGAAGCGTGACGGCGCGGCTGCGAAGCCCGGCAAGCAGCCGCTCGGCCATCAGCTCGTGCGCCATCTCGACATGGCGGCCGCGATCGACGCTCAGACCCAGGCGCTGCAGGCGCAAATCGGCGCCGTTTCGGCGCGCTTCGCTACGACAAATTCGATCTCGCCGGGTTCGCCCTATGTCGGCGGGACACAACGCAACGCCGTCGCGGGAAATCTGCGCAATTATAATGAGACGGAGGTGGAGGCGGGCCTGCCGCTGTGGCTTCCGGGTCAGCGCGACGCAATGGCGGCGACCGTCGCAACCGGCGTCGCCGAGATCGATGAAAAGATCGCGCTGCGTCGTCTCGAAGTCGCGGGCTTCTTGCGCGACGCGTGGTGGAATGCACAGCGCGCCGCGCGCGAGGCGAATGTCGCGCGAAGCCGCGTCGCCACGGCGCGCGAGATCGGCGCCGACATGATGCGGCGCGTGGAGCTCGGCGAAGCCGCTCAGGCCGACGCCCTGCTCGCAAAAAACGAGTTGCTTGCGGCCGAGACGGAGCTCGCCCAGGCCGAGGGCGCGGAGAAAGTCGCCCGCGTCAATTACGCGGCGCTCACCGGCGGCGCGCCCCCGGACGGCGTCCTCGAATCTATCAAGCCGGCCGCGGATATCGAAGACCATCCGGCCTTGCGGACGCCGCTCGCCGCGCTGCGCCGCGCCGAGACGCAATTGCAGCTTGTCGAGGCGACGCCGATCGACAGCCCCGATGTCGGCGTCTTCGGCCGGTATGAGCACAATCGCCAGTATTCGACCGATCCCTCGCAACCGGTGACGGACCAGCGCACCGACGCAACGACGGTTGGCGTGCGGATTCGCATCCCGCTTCCGACCGAAGGCCGCCAGGCGCCGCGTCAGGCCGAGGCACTCGCCGAAATGACGCGCGCCCGCGCCGAATATGAGCGGGCGAAGCGCGTTGTTCTCGCGGAAATTCAGGCGGCGCGAACGACTCTCGCAGCCGCGCGAAAAGCCGCGAATCTCGCGGAAAAACGGCTTGCCGTCGCGAACGAGCAGTTCGACCTTTCGCGCAAATCCTTCGCGCTCGGCGAGATCAGCGCCTTCGACCTCTACCGCGTGCGGCAATTACAGTTGGACGCTCAGCGCGCCCAGGCGGCCACGTCAGTGAATCTTGGCGCGGCGATCTCGCGGTTCAATCAGGCGGAGGGATATGCGCCGTGATGCGCGCCGTCATCGCGAGGTACGCAGGGTTCGCGCCGCGCCACGACCGTTGTGGCGCGACCCCCGGGCGGCCTTTGGCCGACGACCTCTCCGTAAAGGGAGGGGATATTCGGAGGACGCCAGACAACTATTCACCTGTCAGACCTGCGCGTTCAAAAACGCCATCACCCGGTCGATCGTCGGCTGATCCAGGAGTAGTGGCGCATGGCCTTGTCCGGGCACGGTGTAGCGCTCGAGCCTCGGCGCGCGGCGCGCCATCTCTTCGAGAATCTCAACCGAGAGAATATCCGAGGTCTCCCCGCGCAAGGCGAGAATCGGAACCTCGGCGAGCGCCGCGAAGGGCTCCCAAAAATCCTCGACGTCCGCTTCCGCCGTGATGTCGTCGAGCGTATGGGCGAGTTCGGGATCGTAGCGCAGCGTCACCTTGCCGTCCCGCTCCTCGAACGTCTGGCGCGTAAAGATCCCCCATTGCTCCGGCGTGATCGCAGGAAAAGCCGCGCTCGCGGTGAAGCGAATCAGCGCGGCTGCGTCACTCATCCTCTGGAGCGGCGGCATTTTGCCGACGTAGGTCTTGATGCGCAAAAGACCGGCCTTCTCGATCACGGGGCCGATGTCGTTCAGGACCGCCGCATGGATCAGTCCGGGCCGGGCCCGCGCGATGCGCATCGTGTGGAGACCGCCGCGCGAGGCGCCGAAGAAGACGGCTTGCGTGACGCCCGCGTCGGCGAGAACCGTGAAGATGTCGTCCTCCTCGACGTCCGGATCGTAATGGCGCCAGTCCTTGTCCCACTCCGAGCGCCCCCGTCCGCGATAGTCGAGCGCCAGCACGCGCCGGCCCGACTGCTGCGCCGCTTGCGCGACGAGGAAGAAGTCGTCCGCCGTCCGCGCAAGGCCCGGCAGGCAAACGAGCGGCAGGCGCGTTGTAGCCGGGCAGGGGTAGTCGAGATAATGCAGGCGCAGGCCGTCGCGGGCGGCGATGAAATGGCTCTCGGGCGGCATGGTCGGCACGCAAAGGCTCCTCTTTTTCGAGAAGCTTTTACAGCGTCGGGCGCGGCGCTCAAAACGCCGCTCGGGCGCCCGCTCGCTTTTCTTGACTTCCCGCGCCGTTGCAGCGAGTTTGCGCGCGCCCCGAGCGGCCGCCGGACGCCGCTTGTCATTGGCAGGAAAAACAATCGCCCATGCGCTCCTATCTCGACTTCGAAAAGCCCGTCGCCGAACTCGAAACCAAGGTGGAGGAGCTGCGCGCGCTGGCGGGGAACGGCGAAGGCGTCTCGATCGCGGAAGAGCTGACGAAGCTCGAGGCCAAGGCCGCCAAGGCGCTTGCCGATCTCTACGCCACGCTCACGCCCTGGCAGAAGATTCAGGTCGCCCGCCATCCCCAGCGGCCGCATTTCTCGGATTATGTGAAGCAGCTTATCGCAGAGTTTACGCCGTTAGCGGGCGATCGTCTCTTCGGCGAGGACTCGGCCATCGTTGGCGGTTTCGGCCGCTTCAAGGGCGAGCCCGTCTGCATCATCGGCCAGGAGAAAGGCTCCGACACGGCGAGCCGGCTCGCGCATAATTTCGGCATGGCGCGGCCCGAGGGATATCGCAAGGCGGTGCGGCTCATGGAGCTTGCCGATCGTTTCGGCCTGCCGGTGATTTCGCTCGTCGACACGGCGGGCGCTTTCCCCGGCATCGACGCCGAGGAGCGCGGCCAGGCCGAGGCCATCGCCCGCTCAACCGACGTTTCGCTTTGTCTCGGCGTGCCCAATGTGGCGGTGGTCGTGGGCGAGGGAGGCTCGGGCGGGGCCATCGCCATCGCCGCCGCCAATAAAGTTCTGATGCTCGAGCACGCCGTCTATACGGTCGCCTCGCCGGAGGCCTCGGCCTCGATTCTGTGGCGCGATTCCGCCAGGGCGCAGGACGCCGCCACCAGCATGAAGATCACGGCGCAGGATTTGCTGAAATTCGGGATCATCGACGTGATCATCTCCGAGCCGGCCGGCGGCGCCCATCGCGATCCGGCGGCCGCCATCGCCGCCGTCGGCGAGGCCGTGCGGTCTGAACTTTCGCGCCTGACCAATCTTTCGCGCGAGCAGCTGCGCGCGGCGCGGGCTGAAAAGTTCATTAACATGGGTCGGAAGATCGAAGCGAAAAGTTAAGGTAAACGAGCCAAATTGCGGCAATTGGGCCGCCAGAGACTGGAATTCGAACACTTTCTCGTCCCATTCCAACTGTTAGCTTGCAGAGGAGGGCCCCAGCCTTCCGGCTCGCATATGTCTGGCGGGCCTGAAGGCTCACGGTCCAGGGATGCGCGGGCGCCGGGGCGCAGAGGGAGCTGAGCGCATGAAGTATCGGGTGTCGAAGCCGGCCGCGGCCATCGCCGCTTTTGCCGGCTTGTCGCTGTCCGCCTGCCAGGAGAGCGGTCTTTCAAATCGCGCGCTCGCGCCCGTGCCTGCGGAGACGCTCGCGAAGATGCAGCAGGTCGGTACGACCAAAGAAGCGCCGATGCTGATCCGCGCCTATAAAAAAGAGGCCGAGCTCGAAATCTGGAAGATGGGCGCGGACGGGAAATACGTCCACCTCAAGACCTTCCCCATGTGCCGCTGGTCGGGCCAGCTCGGGCCCAAGACGCGCGAGGGCGACCGCCAGGTGCCGGAGGGCTTCTACGCGATCACGCCCGCGCAGATGAACCCGAATTCAGCGTATTATCTCTCCTTCAACGTTGGCTATCCAAACCAGCTCGACCGCGCGCTGGGCCATACCGGGGGCACCATCATGGTGCACGGCGCCTGTTCTTCGGCGGGTTGCTTCTCGATGACCGACGCGCAAATCGCGGAAATTTACGCCATCGCCCGGTCCAGCTTCGAAGGCGGCCAGCGCGCCATTCAGATGCAGTCCTATCCGTTCCGCATGACCGCCGAAAATCTCGCCAAGCACCGGCTCGATCCGAATATCGGCTTCTGGAGGAATCTCAAGGAAGGCAACGACAATTTCGAGGTGACCAAGCAGGAGCCGGAGGTCGCCTTTTGCGGTCGCCGCTATGTCTTCAATGCGACCGCGAGCGGCGCGTTGGACCCGCTTTCGGTTTGCCCGCCCCTCAAGCGCGATCCCGAGCTCGCCGCCAGCGTGTCGGCGAAGGCGGCGAAGGACGACGAGAAGATCGCCGAGCTCGCCGCGAGCGTGAAACCGGTGCGCGTCGTCTATCAGGACGGCGGCATGCATCCGAGCTTCCTGTCGCGCGTCGCGGAGACGAGCCGGCCCGAAGCGCTCATGGCCCCTTCCGAGATCGCGCTCGAGGAGAAGCCTGTTCGCGCCGGGGCCAAAAGCGCCAAGCAGCTCGCCACGAAATCGCCGATCGTAACCATGGCCGCCGCACAGGCTGCGGCTCGAATCAAGGCGGCCGATTCCCCCACTGCGGTCCGCCCGCTCCCGCCGGATATGCGCCGCGAAATGTCGGCGCTGGCCGCCGACGAAAACGGGCCGACGTCCTCCATCAGGAAAGCTCTCGAGCCGAAGAAGTAGCGGCGCGCGCCTTTTCTCGACATGCCGGCCGCGCCCCACGGGGCGCGGCTTTTTCCTGTAAAACTGGACTGGAAATAATTATCTGACGAAATACGGGAATAGACGGAAATATCCGGACTTTCGCGGGCGGTCATGGCCGCCGGAGGGCCTGTGTCGGGCCGGGCGGGTTTATTTGGCGACGCCTTTGCCAATACCTGTGAATAGCTGATTTGCTCGGCGCCCGGTTGCCGAACTGCTGGCGACAAGCTTCGGCTATCTCGTGGATATGCATTTTCCCCAGCCGAGCATCGATATATGCTGAAATTTCAGCGTTTACCTCGATTGGCGAGCGCGGAAGAGGCTGCGGGGTTGAAGGATGCAGCGCCTCGAATCGGCGGCGCGTCTCAAGCAGCTCCGCATATTCCGCGAGAGGTATCGTGACGACCGGAACGCCTTCGACCGTGGCCGGGCCGCTCGGAAGAGCGCTTTCAACGGGCTTTTTCGACACCTTCGACCCCCCTTAAAAGCGCCGTCAATGAGCCTCTGGCCCGTCGTGAAGGGAGTGGCTCCCGGCCGAAACACCGCGCTGGACCGCCGAACCGGCCCGCGCCGTCGCTGTGCCTATCCCCGCAAGCTCGGTTTTGAGGCTGCGAACCATCCCCAGCGCGGCCGAAATTGACGACGCGTCGACCTCTGGCGTCGCTTTGACATTGAGGCTGTTTAGGATGGCGTCCCCCGTGCTTTTTGCCTCCTCTTTTGCCCTCGCCGCCTGTGACATATCGACCTGTGGCGAGGCCTTCACGTCGAGAGCTTCCTTGATTTGCTCCCCGATCCTGGAAACGTCGATATGAGGCGCTCCCTTCTCCATTCCGGCGAAGGTGGGGAGCGCCGGACCAGAAGGGATGAGCGTTGAGGCCGCAATGGGGCCTTGGTAAGACATGCGCCCCTTGTAGCCGGTGTGGTCAATTCCGGTGTTGAGGAATGCTCCCTCCGGGATGGTTGGGAGTTTCTTCGGTTCGGGTTTGATAGCGTCGAGATTGAGCCGCATCTCGTAGGCCGCCAGCGACTCGGTCCTCGCCCGGTGCGCAATGCCTTTCAGCCATCGCGCGCGTGCATCGGCCGAGAAAGCAGTTGGCGTTTTGTCCGCCACCCGATCAATCGGCTTTCCATCCGCGCCAGCCAAAAACCCCGTCTTCTTCAGCGCTTCGAAGCTCTTCAGCGTCTTTTCGAGCTGCTCATTGATCGGCGGGAGCGCCCAGCGCATCATCCCGTCGCCGATCTCCGAGACCATCGCCTTGAAGCGCTTGAGATGGTTGTCTGTCGTGGAAAGATCGTTCTCAAGGTTTTTGTCGAGCGAGTGCCGCCATTTTCCGCTCGACAGCGTCTCGAGGTTCTTACGGATTTCCGGCAGCGCCTGACCGGCGCGCGCGGCTTCGTCCCACCATTCTCTACCGAAAATCTCGACGGCTGCCGTGGCTTTGTTCGGGCTTTTGTCGAGCCGGTCAAGCACGTCCAAAATCGTCTTAGTCGCGTCGGATTTCATGCCCTTCTCGACCTGCTTGATCGAGAGGCCTAATGTCTTGAAGCCCTCAGCCGCCTGCTTAGCACCGCGGCCACCCATGCCCGCAGTCGCCAGTTTCGAGGCGAAGGAGTTCCAGAAGCGGGCTGAGGTCGACTCCTCCATGCCTGTCGATTTCAATGCGGTGAGCGCGGCGAGCGAGGTGTCGAAGGAAACGCCGGCGGCCTTAGCGGAAGCGCTCGCGCGCTGGAACATCCTCACAACGTCCTTTTCGGACGCTGAGGAGCTGTCTGCCAGCGCATTGAACTTGTCCGCATATTCCGCGAGCTGCGGGACGGTCCATTGCGTCAGGGATTTGATTTCCGCCAAACGCTGGGCTGCTTCCTTTGGCGCCATGTCCCACCCAGACGACGCCTTCGCAGCGAGCATCATGAATGAGCCAAGGTCTTTATAGGCGATGCCTGACTGCCCGGCCTGCGCGGCGAGGCCCGCCATGTCCTCGCGAGCGATGCCGATGTCGCGCGAGGTCTTATTGATCAGCTCTTCAACGTCCCGCCATTGCGCGCCCGGGTCGAGATTTACCTTCTTCTTGACGTCGGCCATCGCCTTTTCGAAGCCGATGGCCTGCTTCAACCCGTAAGCCGCGAAACCCACGCTTCCCGCCGCGGCGGCGCCTGCCGCCAGCCCGGTCGCGCGCGCGAGCGCAGCTTCATAGGCGCCTACCTCTTTCGCCGCATCAGCCGCACCCTTCTGCGCAAGCATCCAATCGGCTGCGCGCATCTTGCCGGCCGCCGCCTGTCCGGCGTTGACCTTGTCGGATATGCCTTTTAGCCGATTGAGTTCGCTCTCGACGCCCCGCAGCGGTCCTGTCGCCCGGTCAATCAGGCGAAGGACCATTTCAACCGACATGCTCATTTGCGCGGCCTCGGAAATAGGGAAAGGGTTACGACGTGGGCGGCTCTGCGCCTGGGTTAAGAAGGCGATTTGCCGCATTGAGGCAGGCGACGTAATCGGCCGCGTGCATCACATCGAGAATTTCCACGGGCGCCGCGAGGACCTGCTTCAGCCAAGTGTGATTGGTGCGCTCTTGCTCGGGAAGCTCATACCACTCGCGCCAGTCGCGCCCGGTCGGGACGCGCAGCGGCGCCCAAAGATAAGCACATCCCTTGAAGGTGAAGGCGACTTTCAGGGGAACGTGACATTCGCCGAGCGTCTCATTGGCGAGGTCCGGCAAGCCTTCCGCAGCCATGGCCTCAGCCGCCTCGAACCATGCGGAAAGGTCTACCGAAGGCACGTTATTTCCCGGCATTGGCGCTCTCCTGTTCTGCGACAACCGCCGCAATGGCTTCATGGGGTGTGCCCATTTTATCGGCGATTTCGCGAAGTTGAGCGTTCAACCCCACCCCGTCCCCCGCCGCGCCGAGCTGGCGATCGTCGAGGTCAAATACAGCGAAGAATGACACCTGCTTGGCGATGATGCACTTTACCTTTTCCAAGCCTTCGCGCGTGGCGCAGAGCGCCAGATAATCACCCTTCGTCGCCGGGGTGATTTTCCCGTCCTTTACGGCTTGCTCGACAAGCGTTGTCGCTTCCGCCCGGCGCTCGGCTTCGAGCCGCGCATTCAGGTCCGCAACGGCCTTATCGCGTTGCTCGACCGCGAGCGCGAGGGCCTCGGGCGTCGCGGCGTTGAGCTTCAGGGCGTCGACCGCCGCGACGATTTCGCCCATGCTTGCGCCGGCAGGAAGGCCGAGTTTCTCGGCGAGCGCAGACGCCGTAGGATCTTCCTCGCTGTTGAGCGCCGGCATGTTGAAGTTCGGGCGGTTGACGAGCCCGGCGCCCGCGATGCCGACAATCGTCTCGCCCGGCGCGATGAGCGCGGGAGAAATATAGCGATAGGATTTGTCGCCGAGCGCGTTGAGGCCGATCTTCGTCCATTCGACGCGGCCCCAAATCGCGCCGTCGCGCACCTCGATTTCCTCAATCCAGCCGGCAGCCGGGCTCTCGTCGCCGGCTGGGGCCTTGAGGAATTGCGCGTGGTTGATATCGATCGGAGCCGCCCGGCCATCCTTGGCGAAGGCCGCAACGACCGCATGAGGGTCGGGGTTCTTGAAGGTGCGGCCGTCCCGGCCGCGCACTTGGACGCCGGCCGGCACAAGCATAATCCACGCGTCGGCCTCCGCATTGAGGGCGATTGCGATTGCCTCTCCGATCGCCGGGGCGGTTTCAGTGTGAGCGGCGTTGCTCATGACAGTCCCTCTCTAAACCGGCGATCAAAGGTAGGGCGTGATGAGCAAGTCGGCTGTATCGACCCAGACGTTGGGAATTGGCGCGGTTGCGCCGCTCTCCAAGACGAGCTGCGACTTCAGGACGGAACGCGCCGCTTTTTCGTTGGCTGGCCCACAAACGAGAAGAGTTGGGGTAATTCCCAGCAACTGCCCACGGTCGCCCCGGAGCTGCTGCATCGTCTTCCGCGCCAAGGCGTAATTATCCATGGTGAGCGGCGCCTTCGAGCCATAGGCGAGCTGCCAGAGCCCAAATCCTGCATTGGCGCGCCCGCGCACGCCGTAAATATACTCGTCACGCATGATGACATGCGCGTTATTCGGGTCGGTAATCTGCTGGAACTCATAGGGCAGGCGTTCCTGCCAGACGAGCGGCTTGAAGGGCTGCGTCCCATCGATCAGGAACCATGGCTCACCGTCGCCGTCCTGCCGGTTGGAAACGATAACCTCGTTGTCGTTCTCGTCTTTCGAAGGGTGATCAGTGTCGAAAAAATACTGCTTGTCGTAGCAGCTTTCGGTAAAGCCGGCTTTTAACAGCGGGAAAATCAGCGTGTCGGGATGCGCGGCCGTCATGCGCCCCATCTGCTGAAAGACGGGGGCGAAGGTGCCGTAGTGGTCATCTTCGATCTTGTCGCGCGGAACGCTGACGGTGCTCTCGAATTTGCGGTTCTTGATGGTGAAGTCGTGGATTTCCATGCTCTTGATATTGCGGTCTCCCACCCATTCGCGAAGCATGGGGAACTGTCCGAGCCACGGATAGATGCTCTCGGAAGTTACCGACTTGGTTTTGGAGGCGACCTCCAAGTAGCGCGGCGTCACGGCGTTGAAGCCGGTCTTATATTCCGCGCCGTAGGCGATGAAGAGCGCGTTAAGGCTCTCGCTGGTAATCAGCATGGGCTGTTTCCTTTTGTGGGGGCTTGCCGGGATTGTTCTTCCCTAAGGCGTTCTTTGTGTCGGTATACGGCCCGTGCCCCGCAACCAACGGCGCGGGCGATTTCGCTCACGCTTTCTGCCGCTTCTAAGCGCCGTCGGATTTCGGCCGCGACAAGAGCGCTGCGAGAGAACGGCCCCAATGGGATATCGACGCGACCGCCCTTGGGGCCATAACTAAGCGCGATCTTCACGGCGGCTTCCTCGCCCACTAGCCGGGTCAGCCAACAATCTCGGCGCGCACCGTCGACTCCCGGCAAGCAAACATTGGTCCCGCCCTTCGCCTTGGCGATCTTGAGAGCGGCGTCAATTCCGGCCGCGTCGGCTATTTCTTGAAGGATGCCGGGAAGCTTCATGGCGCGACGCTACGAGCGCGCCAGCTTTTTCGCGTTCCTGACAGGTGTCAGGGTTAGGGGCAGGGGAACGTGAAACAAAGGCGGAAACCGCCATTTTTCCCGGCGAGGCGCTTCCGGGGGTGCGACGGGCTCAAAAACGGCCGCGTTAAAGCACCATTGAAGGCGTTGGGCGCGCGCTTCTCAATTTTAGGCCCTCGGGTAGCTCCGGGGCCTCTCAGCGCGCGCTAGGGCCGTTTCTGGAAATCCGGTCGGCGGCCCCCTCGGGAGGGACTCGACGGGCGATCATAGCCGACGCGCGGCGGAAGGGAAGACTGGCAGTTTTCCGGATGCGTGGGCCGTCGCTTGCGCGGGGCTGGCAGTTCGACGCCAAGAAACGCCGCGCGTTGCGCCCGCGCCTGCCGCCAGACATAGGCGAGACAATGGGCGCGGTCCCAATCGAGCCCCAGCCGCCGCGCGTCGCGGAGCTGCACATTGGCCCGGGCGACGATCGCCGCCCGGTCATAGCTTCCGTCTTGCTTGAGAAGTCGCCTCATTGGCTGTGCGGCTCTCAATCAAGCCCGAGCGCGTTCTTGCCGCGCTCGAGCGTTTCAGAAGCCCGGAACGCCATGCTGGACAACACCTCGCCAAACTCGCGAAGCGCGAAGCTCACATCTTCGTGATAATCCATGCCAGGGTTCTTAAGCGCTTCAAGATCGATGACGAGCAGCAGCTCGGCGAGCGTCGACACGCGCACGATAAGCTTGTCCGCTTCGTCCAGAAAGGCGAAGTCCTCAGCCGAGAGATTGGGGCGCTCAGCCGCCTCGCTGTTGAATTCTTTACCTTCTTCCGCGATGATTTTAGTGGGTCGCTTCGTCATGGGTTCCTAATCCTTTGGTGGTTGCGATCCATGCGAGGCGGGCGTAGCAGCGCCCGTCTCGCGCTCTTTCAAGCCGCAGCTCGCGGCTCGAATTCTCAGTTGCCCTTCTGCCCCGGCGCAACGCCGCCGATGATCCGGGCGATTTCCTGATTTGACTTTTCAGTCAGCTCGCTCTGGGCGGCGGACCATTGATTGAAAAGCTCGTGGGCGTCTCCGGGATGGGCGTTGAGCTTCTCAATCAGGGCATTGATCGCCGCGACGCGGAGCACGTCGACTTGCTGATAATGCAGCAACAGAGCCGCCAGCGTCTCCTTCGATAATTCCGAAACTTCTATGCCCATCGTTCACCCTTCCAATAGGTCCTTAAGCGGCCCGCGAAAGCAGCTTCAGAGCGTTGGTGTTGTCCTTGAAGACGACCGCCTTGCGAATCTCATCAAGTCCAAGCTTGCCGCCTTCGGCGAAGGTGCGGGCGGTTTCGAGCATCGAGACGAGGGCGCGAATGGAAGTGTTCCCGCCATAGGCGGCGCAGGCGTTGCGCGCGTCCGTCCCGAACACGTCGAAATCAATTGCGATCGTCTCGAAATCCTCGCGCGTCGGCGCGCCGAGTCGGATGCGCTTGCTAATGCGGCTATCGACCTGGTCGAACTCGGCGCCCGATGCTCTTGTGCGCTTTAGAATGTGCTCGTTGCCGCAAATCAGGACAGGAGCGCCAAAACGCTTTGGCCAATCGAGAATATCCTTGAGAAAGCCGACCGGGATATTTTGCGCTTCATCGAACATGAAAACGTCGTTGCACTCGGGGTGTCGCAGGTTGCTTTCGATAATGTCCATGATCTGCCATGCGCTGCGGTGCTCAACCCATATCCGCATGGCGTCCGCGATCATCGCAGCGACAGAGCGGGGAGAGCAACGAGTTGAGCCGACGTGCACCAAGACAACATTGGGGTTTTTTGCAGCTATGTCGGTCATTGCGGTCGTCTTTCCGACGCCGGGCGCGCCGAAGACCGCAGCCGCTTCGCGCCTCATAAGTGCGTAATCAAAGCATTGCTCGACGGAAACATAGGCAGAGGTTCGGCTGATATGGGTCATTGGGTCTTCGCCTGTCTTGCCGCGTGCTTCGCGGCGAAATCCTCGGAAAGTTGGCGCTGAAGATCGATCTCCCGGCGGCGCTCCGCTTCCTCGCGCTCGCGCTGCGCCTTGGGCGTTTCCTTCAGGCCGCGCGCGATGGTCTTTTCCTTGTCTGTGGCCGTGACGCGCGCGCCGATCGGCGCGGGGAGAGCCTTTGGAGCATTGCTGGGGAAGGCGAGTATCTCCGCCGTCACGTCGATATCGGGTGCCGACTTATCGAGGTCGCGAATGGCGCGTCTTTGGAGCGCGCGGCGGCGGTCGCTCTCTCTCGCGCCAGCCGGATCAAAGTAGCTGAAGGCTTGATCCTCTTCCGCGAAGCCGAGCAAGTTCCCCTGCATGTCTTCGACGGGAAGGCGCGCCCATTGCTCGTATTTTGGCACGCGCACAGTGACATAATCGCCATGCAAATACGTCGCCAGACCATCAAAATAAAAGACGCGGCCATTGACCTTGATAGCGCCGTTTCTGATGGCGACAGCGCGCTTTTCGGCGAAGATCGTTGCGAAGGCGTCGGGGTCGACTTCAGTCTTTTGCCACCCCGCTTCTATGGCGCTGTTATAAGCCTCGATGGGAGAGAGGCCGGCGAGCTGCGCATCCTTGCCCTGCCGCTTGGTGTTATACTGTGTCACAATCCCTTCAATGACTTGTGGGAATAGCTCAATCGAAGGGAAAGGAATGGGCGCTTTGCCGACGTTGGCGACCTTGGATTTCATGCGGTCGCCGCCGATGTAGCCGTCCACCTTCGCTAATAGAAGGCCGAGCTGAGCGAAGACGCCTTCGATGACCTTGGAGCGCGCGGCATAAGGGCGCGCGCGACGTAGGGTCTTACGCTCCTCTTCGCCGCCGATTTTCATGCCCTGGCTGCCGAGGTGCTGCGCATCGGCTATAAACTCGGCGAAGTTGTATTCCTTGCCGTTATCGAGATAGAGGGTCTTTGGGAGTCCCCATTCCGCCGCCATCTGCATGAAGCTGGCAATAACGTTAGCATTGCGGACACTCTTGCCTTTGGGAAAGCAGACGACTGTCGCCCAAAGTCGCTTCGTCGCCACATCCAGCCAGCAAATCGCCTTGGCGTGACGCTGATATCCCTCAATCTCTGGAAGGAAGAAATCGAGCGGGTGGACGTCGCCAACGACAACATCCATAGGCAAAAGCCCGTCGGTTGTTCGGCGGATGGCGGGCGAATTGTCTTCGAAGGCCTTGCGGTCTTTCTTGAATTCCGGGACGCGGCGGAAATGCCGCTCTGCTTTGATGACGTTCAGTGGAATTTCGCAGACTCCGGCCGGCGGATCGAAGCCGCGCTCGCGCGTGAGCTTTTCGAGGTGGCTGATGGCGTGCAGGCGGATGGCGGAGACGCTCTCCCACGCCTTATGCCAGCCGCGAATATAGCCCTTCACATCCTCGGCGACGGCTTCCAAGTCCGTCAATCCAACCTGTTGGGCCCAAGCATCATAGCGTGCGGTCATGACCACGCGCTTTCGCCCCTTGTCGCTGCGGCCCTTCCGCGCAAAGGCGGCGACGCCGGCGCGTCTGTAATCCCGATAGAACCGCCGCAACGTCCCGATGCTATAGTTGCAGACGCCGGCACCTCCCTTCACGTCGACCAAGGGAAGGCTAGCCCAATGCCGGTAAATGTCGGTTCGAGCCTTGGTGTTGCGTTGGGCGGCTTCGAGCGCCTCGAACATTTGCCCGAAGATAGTTTGGATGGCGGCGACCTTCGCGGCCGTGACAGGCAGTTTGACAGGCGCCGGAAGGGCCTTCGAAGGGGCGTTGAGGAACTCTTTAAGGCCGGGAATATCTTCGACGAAGCCTTCCCAACGCTCTCCCGCGGCGCCCCCAATCCCTTTGGCCCTGCGGCTATGGACGGCGTGACCGCCAAGCCGGCCGCGGGCGAGCCCCTTTCTCACAGCGCGATCGGTGAGCTTAAGGAACGCCGCTATAGTCGCGGTATCGGCCCATTCTTTGGCCATTAGGCGGCGCGCCTCCCGGTCGCCGCTGAGACAATGCGCTCACGAAGCTCCCGCGCTGCAGGGCCGTTTCTGCGGCCTGTCAATGCGGCCGTCGCCCATTGGCGCTTCACGTTGTTCTCTGTGCACCATTTCGCGAGAGAGCTTCCCTGCTGTAAGAAGCTGATGCGGACCTGAAGCAGCAAATCAGCGGATGGATCGCTCATAGGGGCCCCTAGGATTGCTTTCAAAGCGCAACCTAGATTTCAAAATGCAATCATGTCAAGCGACAGGTCTAGGAACGCAGCGGAAATCTTCATTGACCGCGTCAAGGAGGCTCTAAACCTCAAGCGAGACGAGGACTTGGCCGCGCGTTTCAGCCTTGGCAAAAGCACAATAGCGACTTGGCGTCGGCGTGGGAGCATCCCCTATAAGAAACACAGCGAAATAGAGCGTGAATCTGGCATTAAATATATAGATATCCTGACCGATGAGCTTAGAAGAAATCGAGTAGATATCAGCAATATTTGCCAGATATCATATCACAACGCGCTCGCACATCTGTTCCATGAGGCGGCTGCCTCTGACCTGAATGATCTTGCATTTAGAATATCAGGTCAAAGCGACGGTATCTTTGCAGCCTTACATTATAAAATAGAAGCTGAAATCGATGGCGATTTCTCGCCAGAGAATATCGTTTCCGTTGTTCGTCGCGCTTATGCGGGAGAATTTCTTAGCCCGGCTGAGGTCCTAAGAGCCATCGAAAAGGGGGGGCTGGAGGTTCCTCAATAGGTTCCGCAATGCCTGACTTCAAAACGAAAGTTCCGCAATGATAGAACGGCTAAGCCATTGAACCAGCGGAGCTATGGCAATTTCCCAGGTATTTCGTGCGGTTCCGCAATCGGTTCCGCACTGTCGCCACTATATATGTTCTTGTTTTAACGCTGGTTCCGCGCCAGAAATTGCCAGATAATTATTTCCGGGATTTTCAAAAAATTAAGGCCGCTCCAAAACCCTCCTTAACCCTGGCTGAGCAATATTTCTTGCGGAACGCACAGGGAACGCCTATAAGGCGTTCATGATTTGTTTGACGCGCGCCCAGCCGGCCGGTTGCGCGGCAATTCGTGGGGCGAGGGGCGGATTATGCTGACCAAAAAACAGAGCGATCTGCTGCGCTTCATCCACGAGCGGCTGAAGGAGACGGGCGTTCCGCCCTCCTTTGACGAGATGAAGGACGCGCTGGATTTGCGTTCCAAATCGGGCATTCACCGGCTCATTCTGGCGCTCGAGGAACGCGGTTTCATCCGGCGCCTGCCAAATCGCGCGCGCGCGCTCGAGGTTCTGAGGTTGCCAGAATCGGCGACCCCGCAGGCGGGCCCGCGCGGGGGCAGGTTCTCGCCCTCGGTCATTCAAGGCAACCTCGGCCGCGTCCGCCCGCTGCACGAACGCAGCGAGGAGGAGGCCAACCAGCAGGTCGCTATCCCGGTGATGGGGCGCATCGCCGCCGGCACGCCGATCTCCGCCATTCAGAGCCGCAGTCATACGATCAGCCTGCCGCCTGAGATGCTGTCGAGCGGCGAGCATTTCGCTCTGGAGGTGCGGGGCGACTCCATGATCGAAGCAGGGATTCTCGACGGCGACACGGTCGTCATCAAGAAGCAGGACTACGCCGAGACCGGGGACATCGTCGTCGCGCTGATCGAGGACGAGGAAGCGACATTGAAGCGGCTGCGCAAGCGCGGCGCCTCGATCGCGCTGGAGGCGGCGAATCCGGCCTACGAGACTCGCATATTCGGGCCCGACAAGGTGCGCATCCAGGGCAGGCTCGTGAGCCTGCTGAGGAAGTATTGAGGGCGACGGCCGGTCAGTTTTGACGCGCTCGCTTAGCGCGTCGCTCGCGTGGAATCATGCGAGCGACAAGAAATCGCGCCAAATCAAATATTATCTGGAGCGCATTCTCATCGCAAAAGCCTGCCAACTTTTGCGGAATGGGCTCTAGGACCGCGCTCGGGCTTGTCATTCCCGACGGGCCGCGGGCCCGATCAAGAATCTAGGCCTAAAACAGCGTTGGTTTTGCCATGGTTTCCGATTACCGGCGCTCAGCGAGCGTCCGAATGGACCCCTCCTCAGTTCTCCCCCGCTTTACGGGAGAGGGGCAGATCCCGGCCGTCGCCACTGTCGCTGATTATGAGCGTTCCCTCTCCCGCCATAGCCCGTCGAAAGACGGGCGTCTTTGCCGGCGCCCTATACGGGGGAGGGACAGGGAGGGACCCAGCAGAACTCGCCTCTTACTCCAGCGGCTCGGCGAGCGCGGCCTCTTCCGCGTCCTCGTCTTCGGATGAGATCGCGCGTTTTGCCGGCTGCGCGGGCTTTGGCGACCATGGGCGGTCTTCATCGACCCCCCGCGCCGTCGTCCATTCGATAACGCCTCCCTCCAAAATGCGCAGCGAAACGGCGCCCGTCTCCGCGAGCTTGCGGCGGTCGATCACGATCGGGGCGCCGCAGCCCTCGGGCGCCCGGAGCGGCGTGACGATGATGGCGGCGCGGGCGCAGTCTTCGATGAAGGCCGCGCGCGCCGTCACCAGCGCGACGAGCTTTCCGTCAGCGCGGCGGCCGATGCAGCCGTAATCGTCGCAGCCTGTCCCGTCTTCGGCCTCAGAAACAGCGCGCGCGTCCGCGTCGGCGCGCAGCCACTGCTCGGCGGCGAAGGCGCCAGGTTTCTTGCCGAGGAGCGCGAGCTCGCCCGACGGGCGCCGCAAGGCCGCGGCCTCTCCTGTCGCCGGCACGGCCATATCGAAGCCGGCCCCGCTCTTTGCGCCCATGACGCCGATCAGGGCGAGCGGGATCGCCGTTGCACGCAAGACCCACGTTCGCCATAAAATGGCGGAGAGCACGGCGAGGGTGAGAAACACGATCGCCCAGGGTGCGAAGGCTTTCACATGCAGGCTTGCGCCCGGCGCGTTCGCGATCAGGCCCGCAAGCCACATCACGAGACCGATCCCCATCTCGAGATAGCGCCAGATAAAGCCGTCGAGTCCGAAGGGATAAAGCGCCGCGCCGATCAGCGCGCAGGGCACGGCGAAAAATTCGATGGCTGCGAGCGTCATCGGATTGCCGATGAGCACATAGGGGCTCAGCTCGTGAAAGTCGTAGGCCATGAAAGAGGCGGTGGCCGAGGTGGCGCAGAGCGTTGCGACGAGCGCCGCGCCCGGCCCATGTAAGAGTCTTTCCGCGACGATCTCGCGCCATTCGGCGAAACGGCTGCGCAGGCCCGGCCGGACCATATGGGCGCGGCTTGCGGCGAGCTGATCCCCGCGCCATTCGTAGACGGCGATGAGCGCCGCCACCGCCGCGAAGGAAAGCTGAAAGCTCGCGCCCATGATCGCCTCGGGCTCGAAGGCGATGACGAAGAAGGCGGCGAGCGCCAGATTGCGCATGGAAAGCGACGGGCGATCGAAGAGCACGGCCGCCAGCATGATGAGAGTCATGACCAGCGCACGCTCGGTTCCGACCCGCGAGCCCGTGCCGATGTCGTAAAGGACCGCGCCGACCATGGCGAGTGCGGCCGCCCATTTCTTGATGGGGTAGGTGAGCGCGAGCGTCTGCGACATGGCGAGCAGGCGACGCAGGCCGATAAAGAAAATGCCGGCGACCAGCGTCATCTGCATGCCGGAGATGGTGATGATGTGGAAAATGCCGGCGCGGCGGATGAGGTCCTTTGCGCCTTCCGAAAGGAAGTCGCGCTTGCCCGTCACCATGGCGGCGGCGATGGCGCCTGCGTCGCCGCCAATAATTTTGTAGACCCGAAGCGCCAGGGCGTTGCGGATACGGTCGACAGAAGCGAAGAAGCGCAAGGATAAAGGCGCGGGGTCCGGCGGCGGCATGGTTTCGATGCGCCCGAGCGCGCTGCCCACGCCGCCGAGACGGGCGAAATAAGCGTCGCGGGCGAAGTCGTAGCCGCCGGGGAGCGCCGCGCGGGCCGGCGGCATGAGCCGCGCCTTCAAGGCGATAAAATCTCCGGCCGCGAAATTGGGCTCGCTGCGCGTCGTGAGCCGCACGCGCGCCGGAACAATGTCGCCCGGCAGGCCTTCGGCGCTTGCGACTCGCAGCACGAAGCGGGCGCCGGCGCGGCGGGGGTCGATCTCTTCCACGAAGCCGGTCAGCTCGCCGACGCCGACGCGCGGCACGATCGGCGCCGCCACCCGCGCGGCGCGCCAGGCCCCGGAGGTCAAACCTGCCGCGCCGAAAGCGAGCGCTAGAAACAGGGCGTTCGCGCGCGCATGGCGGCGCGCGGCGAGGGCGAGGAGCGAGAAGGTCGCGAGCGCGGCTAAGCACAAAACGAGGGGCGGCTCGCGCTCGGCGGCGAAATAGAGCACGGCGCCGGCGCCGGCCGCGACCGCGCGCCACAGAAAAGCGCGCCGCAGCTCGGCTTCTTGCGCATAGGCGTCGCGCCAGGCGCTGGCAAAAAATTGCGCATGCGGGGCGAGCCAGAGGGAGAGGGCGCCGCCTCGGCGCTCGTTCTCGGCCGCGCGCGTCGCGTCGCTCACACGAAGCCCCTCGGTTGTCTAACCGGGGCAGGTTAACGCGTATCGCGGCGGCGCGCCATGCCCGCGGTCAAGGCGCCTTCACGCCCACGCTCACGGGCGGCTCATGCGCGTCTTTTGCGCTTCCTGCCGCTGCTCGGACCGCGCCCGAGGGTCGGCGAAGCGCCGCCCCTTGCGTCGAGCGATTCTTCGGTGCGCATGTAGCGCACGCCAAGAAAGAAAAGGATTTGCGCCCCGCCCGTGGGCGGCCCGCTTTTTTCGTGCGATTTTCTCTCGCGCAGCCGGAAGCGGACAACCTCCCCCATTTCGCTCTCTCCGCAACGGCCGCATAAAAAAGTGAATCGACCGTTACCGGGATTAGGGGCCCGCGAGGGTTAATGTTTCGTCAACGTCCGGAGGTTAGTTTGAAGGCGATACTCGCGTAAGCGTTTGTGTGAGTGGCGCGTCCATGCAGTCAGACAATAGTCAGCGGCGAACCGCCGACGCCTCGCTTTTGCGGGCCATTGTCGATCAGTTCGTCGAGAGGCCCACGCATCCGATCGGCGATATGAAACAGTTCGAGCGGCTGGCGCTCGGCCTCATCGAGCTCCTCGACGCCAACTCCGTCGCGCGCATCGTGCGGCCGCTATGCTTTTATCCGGAAACCCCGCTGCCGGTCTTTTTCGGTCTGCTGCAAAAAGGAGGGGCTTGCGCCGAGCTCGCTTTGGAGTTTTCCCCCGGTTTGCCGCGCGACGATCTACTCGCGACGGCCCGGCGCGGAGCCCCGGCGCTTGCCCGGGCGCTGGCCAAGCGCCACGATCTCGACCGCGATATCGTGGAGGCGCTCGCCCAGCGCGGAGAAGTGGACGTATTGCGGGCGCTCGCCGCAAATTGGTCGGCGCATCTCGACGCGGCGGCGCGCCGCGCGCTTGTCCTGGCGGCGCGCGACGATTTGACTCTCGCGCGCATCCTCCTCGACCGGGATGATCGCGCCATAGAGCCCGAGGCGCTTTTCCTGGCGGCGACGCGGCTCGAGCGGACGGGCATCATCCTGGACGCCTGCCGGCGCGCGCTCGCGACGGGGCTCCCGGAAAACCACCGGGCCGATGCGTCTTTTATCTCGCGTCTCGAGCGCGCAGCGGTGCGCCGGGATCGCGATGCGATGGCGGCGCTTCTCGCCGACGCCCTGGAATGCCGCAAGGAGCGCGCCCGCGCGCTGCTCTCGGACGTTCATGGCGAGGCGCTGGCCCTGGCGCTGGCGGCGCTGGGCGTCGACGCCGATGCGGCGACCCGCCTCTTTCTTTGCGCCGATCCCGCGATCTCATACGACATAGAGCGGGTGCGCGGGCTCATTGCTCTGGTGCGCTCGACGCCGCAGCGCGCGGCCATGCAGATTATCGCTTCCATGACCGGGGCGGCGAAAGGCGAAAGGGAGGGGGCGCGCCGGTTGGCCCGAGACGAGGCGCCGGCGGGATCCGGCTGGCGCCGCGCCCTGCCGCGCGCGGGCGCGGAGACGGCGCGCAAATTCGATCAATCCGCCTGAGCCGCGGCGCGCCAATGAGCTGGCGCCTAACTCCGCTTGGCATTCTTTTTTGACGGCCTATTGCTCTCGACCGCCCGTAAAGAGGCATTTGGGGGCCACTATCCCAGGTCTCACGCCGCGAGCTCCACGAACACGCGGCCGTCCCGGTCTTCGATCTCGACGATCCAGAGATCGGGATCGAACATGATTTCGCGTTTGAGGCGCGACTCCGCCTCGGCGGGTTCGAGCCACTCGTTGAGATGGGCCTTTGAGAAGAGTCGATCGACGCCTTCGGGCATTTCCTCGCTTTGCGGCGCGGGGCCATAGACCGCGGCGCGTCCGTCCAAGCGGTCGAGCTTGATGAAGACGGCGCCCGCCTCGGCGGCGCCGCGCCGTCGCAGCATGGCGACGGCGCCCTGCGTTTCGGCCCGGCGAATCAGGGCGGCCACGAAAATATCGGATCTAAGACGCATCTCGGTAATGTAGAGCGAAACGCGTCTTTCGCTAAGCCCGCTTCGGCCGACTCTCCCCAAGCGGTCGGGTGAAGGAGCATTTTCCTTTCCTTCATCCTGAAGAGGCCTCGAAGAGGCTGGCTCGAAGAACGAAGGAGAGGGAGACGCTCACGGGCTTCCTCGCCCTTCGAGACGCCTCCTGCGGCGGCTCCTCAGGGTAAGGAAGCCTTCACCCGCCGCGGGCCGACTCCCGGTAACGCAAACGGAAAGTATTCACCCCGCCCGGCGCTTTTTCGATCGCCTTATTCAGTGCGACGCCGCCGCGCGCGTGGCGAGCAGCCTGGCCAACTTGGGGCTCAGCGCGCCCTTGACCGGCATGCCGTTGTCGCGTTCGAATTTTTCGATCGCCTGGCGGGTGCCGGCGCCCATGACTCCGTCCGGCTTCACGACATAGCCGAGCCGTTGCAGCGCGCGCTGGGCCGAAACGACGCTTTCGGTCGGCGCCGGCTTCGCTCCGGCCTCGCGTCCGATCATCGCGGCGATAGGGTCGCGGGCGGCCGGTTCGCGCTTCTTTTCGGACCTCGCCGCGGACGCCGGTTCCGATTTCGCGATGACCGCCTTCAGCGCCGCGGCGTCGACCTTTGCGATCTTGGGCGCCCGGGCCGGCGCTTCCGGCTCGGCTCGGACGCTTTCCGACGTCACGGCGTCGGCCTCGGCGCGGGCGGCCTCGGGCTGCGCCCGGCGCGCCGGCGGCGCCTCCTCTCGCGCCATCCTCTGCGGCGTGACCGTGCGCGCCGTGAAGAGCGGGGCGGGGTGATGGCCGTCCTGCAGGAAGAGGGCGTTCATCGGAACGCCGACGAAAGCGAGCCCGCCGATCCCCAAAAGGAGCAGGATGCCCATCCGCCCCGGCGCGAAAACGCGCGCGAGCACCGAAGGCTTTTTTTGGGGCGTTCGAGGCGGCCCTGCGTCGCGCTCGGCGACGGGCGCGCGCCCACGCCGCCTGGGCGCGGCGCGCTCTTCAGGGAAGTCTTCGAACTCGGAGGCGCTGAACGAAACGTCACGCAATTTTCTTCACCGTCGCTTTATCGTAATCGACATCCAGGCCGATGGCGGCGCCATGGCGGGGAAAGGTTTCGATTCTCGCCGAGACGCACGCGCCCTGCGCCCGGTCGCGGCAATCGAGCGGCAGCCGCACCGTGACCGAGGTGCCCTTCTTGAGCGCGCTTTCGACGGCAATCGCCCCGCCGTGCAGGCCGACAAGGCCGCGCACGACGGAAAGGCCGAGGCCGGTGCCTTCATAGGCGCGGTCATGGGAGGCGCTGGCCTGGAAAAAGGGATCGCCGAGACGCACAAGATCGCTCGCCGCAATGCCGATGCCGGTGTCGGCGACTGTCACCGCGAGAAGGTTGCCTTCAGGCGCAACGCGCACGCGCACCTTGCCGCCGGGCGGGGTGAACTTCACGGCGTTCGAGAGAAGATTGAGGAGAATCTGCTTGCAGGCGCGCTTGTCGGCGACGAGCTCGTCGACGTCGCGGCGATAGTCGCGCAGGAGATTGACGCCGTCGTGGTCCGCCTTCAGCTGGACCATGTCGCAGCACTGGTCGATGAGAGTGGGGAGATCGAAAGGCTCGGGGAAAATCTGCATCGCGCCGGATTCGATCTTCGACATGTCGAGAATCGCGTTCACGACGTCGAGCAGATGATTGCCGGAATTGGCGACGATCTGGGCGTATTCGCGCTGCTTGGCGGGGTCGATCGGGGCGAGGTCGGCGCTCGCGAGCATCTCCGAGAAGCCAATGATGGCGTTGAGCGGCGTGCGCAATTCGTGGCTGACATTGGCGAGGAAGCGGTTCTTGCTCGCCGCCGCGCGCTCGCTCTCGGCGCGCGCCAGGGCGATCGCTTCCTGGGCGCGCCTTTCGGCGGTGATGTCGCGCAGGATGCAGACGACGGGCTGAAAGGAGGCTTCCACCGAAGCGGCGCAGCCTTCGTCGTCGATGGGCCGCGCCAGACACATGCGGGCGTCGAAATGATTGAACACCGGCTCCACATATTTGCCCGAGGCCGAAGGCGTGAGCCCCACCTGCACGCGCAACAGAGCGGTCATCGGCGCATCGTTCTCGAAAACGTCCGAGACGAGCTTGAGGAAGGCGGGGCGATCCGCGATATGCACGCGCTGGAAGAAGCCGCGGCCAATCAGATCGCGGCGGTCGAGGCCATAGGTCTTGTGCGTGTCGCCGACGATGTTCGCGACCGCGCCGCTCCGATCGAAATGCAGCACGATGTCGCCGATCGCGTCGGTCAGAAGACGCAGGTCGCGGGCGCTCGCCGAATCGGCGAGGATGCGGGCGCGCTCAGCGTAGGTCGCGTAGATGGCCGCGACGGCGACGTAGAGCAAGAGCGGCGCGACGACGACTGCGAGGTCGAAGGAGCGTTCGAGAGAGAGCGTCTCGGCGCGGGCGCCGGCGCCCGTCGCGACGAGCCAGACCGCAGCAACTCCGATTGCGACCGTCATCGCGACGAGGGAGGCGAGAGCGGCCTCGATGAGCGCAGCGACGAGCAAGGCGACGGAAACGGCCTCGTATCCGTCGGTCAGCGCATGGACGGCGAGGGCCAGCGCCAACCAACCGAGCATCGACACATACTGCGCAGGACGAAGCTTGCCGGTGCGGGTGAGGATCACGACCGACAGCAGCGGAACTTGCGTCAAAGCAAAGATCACGCCTTCGGCGGCGGTCGGGGCGCCGTGAAGGAAAAGCCAGATCGGCGCGCTCAGAAGGGCGCAGGCGGCGGCTACAAGGCGCGGAATCACGAAAAGGCGTTGGCGCGCCGCCTCGACGGGGCGTTTGGCCACGCTTTCATGGATGAGATGATCGACCCATTGGGCCGACCAGTCGATCGAGGTCAACTTACTCAAAGGACGCGCTCCTACTGAGACAAGCCTCGCAGAGCTGTCTTAAGTGACTGCTAAACTGGCGCAGCAACCCAAACTTTTCCGTTCTTCCCATTGGCGATGGTTTGCATTTCCTTGCCGCTCCGCCGCTCCGGCGCTCCGGCGACCGCTGGCGTTTACGCCCGCTGAACCTTACCGTGCGACAAACGGGACGCCTTCGAATGGATTCTTGAAAACGAGGCCGCGCAGGAGACGCTCGTTGTTTTTTCTTATCAAGAGCCTGGTCTGCATCGCGATCGTGCTCATCGCCCTGCAATGGCGCGCCGTCGATCAGCCTGCTCCCGGCCCCGAATCGCGGGCGCGCGTCTCGGCGCCCAAGCCGTCGCGCCGTCCGTCGATCGACGAGAGCGCGGGGGTGTGGGTCCAGGCGGGGGCCGATGCGATGATCTCGGCCGCCCGCGACAAATGTATTGCCGCGCCGCGCGATTGCGCCGCCATGCTTCAGCGCCTTCAGGGCGCCGAACGCGGCCGGTGAGGATCGCGCCCTTATTTCTGGCGTGGATAATTGACTTCGAACAAGACATGCTTTGCGGAATCAAAAAATTAACCGTAATGATGGAAGCCGTCGGCGAGCGATCTGGAGGCCAAGCGCTCCACTGACCGCGCGTTTCAGCAACGCCCGTTGCGCGCGCCTACCTATTCGAACGCTTCAAGGAGGCGGTATGACCGACGAAACCGTTTCGCAGCCCGAAGAAAACGTGTCCCGCGCCGAGTTCGACAACCTGCAGGAACAGCTGAAGGCGGCCCGCGCGGAGCGCGACCGGCAGCTATTCGAGAAAAACGAGATTGTCGCCAAGGCGAATGCCTACGCCAAGGAGCGCGACGAGCTGAAGGAGAGCCTCGCCGAGACTCTCTCCGAACGCGACAAGATCATCGGCGATGTCGTCGCCGAGCATGACAAGGTCGTCGCGGACCTCACCTCCGAGCGCGATCATCTCGCAAAGGTGAAGGCCGGCCTGGAAGCCGCCCTCCAGGAGGCGGCCCGCCGCGTCGACGAGGCCGGCGCCGAGGCCTCCCGCCTGCGCAGCGCTCTCGACGCCAAGCCGCCGACCGACCTCACCGGGGTGCTCCTGGCGATTCTCTCGGAAAAAACCCAGGCGGCGGTCGCCTGGGTGCGTTCGAAGATCCCCGCCGACAGCCCGGCGCTCCCTTATTTCGACAAGACGGTCGAGGTCGTGACCAAGCTCGGCTGCATGACCGTGAAGCTCACCAGGGAGTTCATCGTCTGGGCGAGGCCCCATGTGATGGAGCTTTACAAGCTGGGCAAGGGCAAGGTCGAAGAATTGATGGCGAAGAAATAGCCATCGCAGCGGTCAAGCCAAAAGTCGAGTTCACGCAAGCGCCGCCTGTCACAGGCGGCGCTTTCCGCATCGCGTCGGGATGTCCGACCGTCACGGTCTCGCTCCAGTCGGGAGCCATTGCCTCGTCAGGCTGGTGGGAAGCTGCCCTCGCCGCGGCGCACGCGGCGATAGAGAGCGAATTCCCGGCAATTCCGAACAAAGGCCCCCTCCCAGGCGATGAAGGCGTCGTCCCGGCCCTGACGGCAATTCCGATCTCCATGAAAACCTCCCCCTCAAAAGCGGGAAAGGAGATATTTGCTTCTTGATCGGCTTGTGACGCTCTGGACCGCCTGCAATCGCGCCCTTTCCTTTGAGGCTCGGCGCTGCTATCCGAGGCGCCATGAGCACCCCCCATAAATTCGACAACATCCGCAATTTCTCGATCGTCGCGCATATCGACCACGGGAAGTCGACGCTGGCCGACCGGTTGATCCAGGAGACCGGGACGCTCGCGGCGCGCGAGATGGTCGAGCAGGTGCTCGATTCCAT
>DATBRF010000161.1:0-1527 GCA_036560425.1 Methylocystis sp.
TGCGGCCGGGATCGCTCGCCTTGCCAAGACAAAGCGGCTCCATCTTCGCCCATTGGGCGTCTGTCAAAACGAATCGGTTCATCCAAAGCTTGAATCATGACAAGCTGAAAAGAGGAATCCCGATTCCCAACAGACCCTAGGCCGAATAGGGCACGGCGCAAGCCGGGGTCGGCCGTCGGCGATCTCCCCTCGCGCCTTATCGCGGGGCGGCGTCGGATCGCGTGGCAGCAGCGGCAGGCCGGCCAGATACGTCACAAGCCCAATCGCCATCCCGAAGCCAGCGCTGGCGAAGCCATGGCGCCACTCGAACATCTCGCCGATCGTGCTGCAGATGAGCGGCGATAAGAACGCCCCCACATGCCGACGTAAAAAATCGAATACGCGCGGTCACGACGCAGGTCGTCGGGCGCATAGAGGCCGCTAACTTGCGCTACGATGTCCGGCTTGAAGGCTCCGTTACCGAGGACGAGCGCCAACAGCGCGAGAAGGAAAAGCGGTTCGGAGGCCATCAGAAAATGACCGGCGACCATCAGCGCTGCGCCGAGCGCCACCGTTCGCCGGCGGTCGAGCCAGCGGTCGGCGATGATTCCGCCGAGAATGGGCGTCAGATAGACGAAGCCTGTGTAGAGCCCGTAGATCTGGGCGGCGAGCGACGCAGGGGGTTCGGACGCGGCGCATCTCCAGGAATTCGAACCAGCGCTGACACGGCTGGTTTGTGTCCTTAGAGGGGTTTCGTAAGCGCCGCGTCCTTTCAAGAATACGCGCTAACCCTCATAAAAAGGGCGGCAGAGACCATCTCGCCGAACTACGCATTCGCGAGTCCCACTGCGTGCAGCTCTGCCAGGAGCAAATTATCGGTCTGCCTCTGCTCGCGGCGAGGGGCGCGGCGATGCGACGAATAGGAGATGGTTGGCGTGATCGACAAATTCAGGATCTCGACAATAGCGCTCCTCAAGAGACTCAAGCTTCCGAATGAATGACGCACTTGTCTTCGAGGTACGATTCCAACGTCGGTCGCGGGTAAATCGACCGTGAAAAAGATCCAGCCCCTGAAGCTCGGTTACCTCGAAGTAGGGGTTAGAAGCAGCCTTTAGCTCGGCGGTTCCGAACAACCGGAAATCCATGGAAAGGCGGCCCCCGTTCTGGAGCTCGGCTTCGAGCCGGTTGCGACACTCGTCGTGCCAAAACCAGCGCGCCTCTTCGATCGAATCCACGCAGATGGTGGGAGTGCTGCCGATAGACCGCACGGTGGCGATTAGGTCATGACGCGTCACGCGCGCGATCTCGGCGAGAAGTCCCGACACGCGGCTGGGCGGGATATGGTTCAAGACTCCGTAAAGACAGAGGCAGAGATCGAAGCTTGCATCGGGCCAGGGAAGCCGCTCGCAGATGTCGCCTGTTTCGAAAGTCAGCTCGATCCCCTCGAGCTCGGAGAGGTCGCGGCTCCGGGTCCGCGCTCGACGCACTTGGGTTTCCGCCAGGTCGACGCCAATCGCGTTAATCGAGGTGAACCCGAGGGCGCGCGCG
>DATBRF010000162.1:0-1882 GCA_036560425.1 Methylocystis sp.
TGTCCCGGCTGCGCGAGGATGCCGCCGCCCTGCGTGACGCCGAACATCTATCGGGCGGCGCGGCGCCCAGCCCCGCCGGGCGGCTGCATCGATTGTTTCGACTCTTCGCGGCGCATCCCGCGCGCCTCGACGCGGCGACGCTGGCGCGCGCCATCGCGCTTCTCGGCTTATCCGAGATCGACGCCGGCGCCCTGGGGCAAGCCCTGGCCGGCTGCGCGGCGGAGGCGCCCGACCCGCTCGCCGCGGCGGCCCGCGCCAGCGCCGTCGCGATGAGACTTTGCGGGGCAGAGGCCGCGATCGACGCGGAGATCTTCGCGCTGTGGGTCGCCGATCTCGCTCTGGCGAGCCGTCTTGGCTGGGCGCGGCCAGTCCCCTTGCTCGCCGCCGCGATTCTGCATCGGTCGCTCAAGCGCGGGGCACGGGCCAAGCGGCCGCGGCCGACGGACGACGATTGGCGAGACGCGGTCGCTTTCGTCTATGGCCTCGCCGTCGCCGAGGCCCATGCGCGCGGCGCCGATCTGGCGCGGCGGGCGCAAAGGCTCGCGACCGTCGCGCCCGTCCTGCGCACGAAGGGCGCGCGCCGCGTCGTCGGCATGCTGCTCGATGACGACGGCGTCACGCCCGCCGCCGCGGCCTGCGCCGGCCTCTCGGATCGCGCCGCGCGGCGGCTGTTCGACCGCCTCGTCGCGCTCGGCGCCGTGCGTGAACTCACCGGGCGCAAGGCCTTCAGGATCTACGGCCTGTGAGCCGTCGCGCCGCCAGATCCTTCGCCGGTTTGGACCGTGAGCTTTCGGAACTGCCCGAGGGGATGCGCTGGCGCGAATGGATGATGCGCGTCGAGGCGGCGATTTTCGCCTCAGCGAAACCGCTTCCGCGCGAGACGCTCGCCCGGCTCGTCGGCGACGCCTGCCGGCTCGACGCGCTTCTCGCCGACATCAACGAAGAGCTCAAGGGGCGCCCTTACGAAATCCTCTTCGTCGCCGGCGGCTATCAGTTTCGCACGCGGCCCCGCTGCGCCGAGACGCTGCGCTCGCTTCAAGAGACGAAAGACGCTGGCCCGCCCGCCTTCACCAGGCTCGAAATGCTGGCGCTCTCCGCCATCGCCTATCAGCAGCCGGTCACCCGCGCCGCACTTTCCCGCCTCGCCGGCCACGACGTCAGCCGCGACGTCCTCGGCCGCTTGAAGAGCGCCGGCGTGATCGCCCCCGGCCCGCGCGCCCCGGAGCCCGGCGCGCCGATTGCCTGGGTGACGACGTCGCGCTTCCTCGAAATGTTCGCGCTCGGCAGCCTGCGCGATCTCCCCGATCTCGACGCGCTCGATGCTGCAGGGATGCGGGAGGCTGACGGCGGCGTCGAAGCCGCGCTCGACGACGCGCTCGGGCTGCTGGAGAAGGAAGCCGCGGAGGCGGAAGATGGAGCGTTCGACGACACAGAGATCGAGGCGTGACGAAAGCTAGCGCGCGCAGGCCTGCGACGCGCCCAAAAGGAAATACGGGGTTGGTCCGTCAAGGACGCGGGGGGTCCGGGTCGCCCTTATGCGGAAATCCGACTTTCGCTGATTTCCGACGGCGGTTAGGGTAAGCGGCGCGTTATCGTGACGCGACCACTTCCAGGATCGGCGATGGGGCAAGGGGGCGCCGGTCAGCCTTCATCGTCAAATTCGTAAAAAGGCTCGTTCCGACGTGGAGCATGCCCAGCGCGGGATCCTTCTTGATGGCGCTGGGTAGAGGCGCAGAGCTCGCGCGGCGAGCCCGATCGACCCTGATGACAATAGCGTTCCTGTAATATCCGGACGGCGCAACGGGCGTTCCGCGATATTCCGCGGCTCGTAAAAGAGCTTGGAAAGCACAGGTTCACGTGCTTCGCTGGAGTCAATGTCCAT
>DATBRF010000163.1:0-25324 GCA_036560425.1 Methylocystis sp.
GAACGATCGCGAATATCGAAGCCTTGATCTGGGAGATCGGACATTAAGTCGTATTCGCGCATCGCATCAGATGCGGCGCCGCTCTGTTACGGCGCCGCTTCATAGCTCGTTAGGATATTTTCAGGCCTGACGTTCGCCGTCATGGAAGTGAAGTCGAGTAAGGCGTGTTATCTCCGCCGACTCCCGTCGCCCTGGCGGCAGCCGCATCGACATCGATGATCGGCGCGTAGAGGGGCTGTGCGACCGCTTCCGTTTGCGTACGAATCCCCGCTGAAAACGCGCTATTGCGTGCGGTCAGGCGCTGTGACGCAGCGCTTCCTTCCTGTCGGCTATGGTTCTCAGCCAAGCCCGAAAGAGGCGCGCAGCGTCATCGGTCCAAAGCTCGGCGCATTTTTCTACCGAGAGTATTTCGCCCAACGTCTCTTTCGCTTGGGTCTCCTCATGATCGACCACGCGGTGGCGAAGCTCTTCCAGCCTCTCGGAAGTCTCAGCGGTGAAGTAATTGGCCGGTTGATCTGGATAGTCCTTCCGCACGCCGGACAGATAGCGTAGCACGTCGCGTCGATATTCCTTCAGCAGCGTGTCGGCGTCATACTCCGGATGACCCTGCAGAAATACGAACAGGCTCGGCTCCTCTCGCCAGAACATGTCGACGCCGGCTTCCGGCGACCATGAACCAATGTGGAAGCCCCGTCGCTCAAGCGCTTCCCCGGGGAGGCTGTTGTAGCGGGAATGCGGCGACAACAACGTTTCGCCAGCTTTTTGTCCCGCCCAACTCTCGCCGACGCGCTGGAAGGAATAGACGCCGCTGATTTTCTTCTCCATGCGCCGGCGTTCGACGCCCGCAAGATGAAGCGTCGCGGCATGCGCCGCGAGGCAGGACCATAGGGTGGAAGACGTATGCGTGCACGCCCAATCCACGAGAGTCTGGAGCTGGGGCCAGTAGGGCTCTTGATCGAGACGCGCCGCGCGCGGCTCGGAACCGGTGACGATCAGCGCATCGGCGCCTCGCCGGTAGAGCGCCTCGATGTCTTCGTGAGTGCGCCCGAGATAGCGGCGAGCCGTCTCGCTGCGCTCGAGGCCAGGCAGCCAATAGGAGCGCCAGCGGATTTCGACGCCTTCCGCGCCAGCGCGCACAAGCCGCTCGAATTGCGTTCGCGTTGCGGCAAGCGCCTGGTCAGGCATATTGTTGAGGAGCGCGATTTCGAGGGTCTCGCCTACGCGCGGAGAAAGCCCGTTCATTCCGCCGCCTCCGCCAGGCTTGCAGTCGCCGACGCGAGGGCACAGTCGAGATCGTCTATAATGTCGTCGACATGCTCGATTCCCACGCTGATGCGAAGCATCTCCGGCAACACGCCTGCTTTGGCCTGCTCCGCCGGCGTCATTTGGCGGTGTGTCGTCGAGGCAGGATGGCAGGCGAGCGATTTGACGTCACCGATGTTGACGAGGCGCTTGACGATGCGAAGCGAGTCATAGACGCGCTTGCCTACCGCAAGCCCGCCCTTCACGCCGAAGGTGAGGAGCGACGGCACGCGCCCGCCGAGATATTTCTGAGCGAGCGCATAATAGGGGCTCTCGGGGAAGCCGGCGTAATTCACCCAGGCCACACGCGGATCATCGCGCAGGAATTCAGCGACCTTTCTGGCATTTTCCACATGGCGCTCGACGCGCAGCGCAACGGTCTCCAGCCCCTGCAACAGAAGGAACGCGCTTAACGGCGATAAAACGGCGCCGGTCGTGCGCTGATAGACGCTGCGCGCACGGGCGATATAGGCGCTGTCGCCGAAGCGGTCGACATAGACCAGGCCATGATAAGAGATATCTGGCTCGTTGAATGTCGGAAAGCGTTTCGGGTAGTTGCGCCAGGGGAAGCGGCCGCTGTCGACGATGATCCCGCCGAGCGTCGTCCCATGGCCGCCCATGAACTTGGTCATCGAATGAACGACGATGTCGGCGCCATGCTCGATGGGTCGACACAAGATCGGCGTCGCAACCGTATTATCGACGATGAGCGGAACGCCATGGGCGTGCGCGACTTCGGCCAGCGCCTCCATGTCGCAGATATTGCCCGCGGGGTTGCCGACGCTTTCGCTGAAGACCGCTTTTGTGTCCGCGTCCATCGCGGCCGCCATATCGGCCGCGGAGTCGCTCGCGGCGAAGCGCACCTGCACGCCTTGGCGCGCCATCACATGCTGAAGAAGCGTGTGGGTGGTCCCGTAAAGGGTCGGCGCGGAAACGATGTTGCCGCCGCTGTCGGCGACATTGGCGAATGCGTAATACAGCGCCGCCTGCCCTGTTGCCGCCGCGAGGGCGCCTACGCCGCCTTCCAGCGCGGCGACGCGTCGTTCAAGCACGGCGACCGTTGGATTGGCGATCCGACTGTAGCGAAACCCCTCTTCCTGGAGGTCAAAAAGGGCCGCAGCATGATCCGCGCTGTCGAACTCATAGGCGACCGTCTGGTAGATGGGCACAGCAACGGACCGCGTGGCCGGATCTCCTTCGTATCCGCCATGGACTGCAATCGTTTCGCTGCGCATCCGATTTGCCTCCTGCATTGTCTTTGGCCGCCGCTCTCATTGTCCAGAAAACAGCTTTGGGCTAATGACATAGATAAATCGCCTAAAGATTTATTTGGCTTTGATGGAGGCGGCCATAAAAAGCGCGCTGTAACCCTAACGAAGCCCACACGGGTTCCTTAAAATTTCACGGATATCGATATAGGCTCGGACCAGCGCGCGGCCGCGCGCATTAATCAACCTGGGTGAAGAGCGATGACGATGCAGGCGGCGGGCCCGGAACGATCGGCAAGCGGGCGTTCTGCAGACAAAGGGCGCTCGCCGAATAAAGACTGGCTTCGGGCGCTAAAACTTTCCGCGACCATCGAGCGCGATCCGCGCCGAACGCTTGGCGTCGCTTTCGACGGTATTGCCGCGACGCGCGGCGACGCGCCTGCGATCCTCTTCGAAAATGGCGGGTATAGTTTCCGAGAACTTTCGGAGCGCTCGCGCCGCTATGCGCGCTGGGGTTTAGCGCAAGGACTTCGCAAGGGCGACGTGGTTGCGCTGGTCATGGAAAGCCGGCCTGACTACATCGCGATTTGGCTCGGGCTCACGCGCATCGGCGTCGTCGTCGCGCTCATCAACCACAATCTGACCGGCGCAGGCCTTGCGCATTGTATCCGCGTGGCGTCGCCACGCCTCGTTGTCGCCTCGCCTGCCTGTTACGAGAAATGCGATGAGGTCGCGTCAGAAGTCGACGTGCGACTCATCCGATGCGACGCAAGCCTGGAGAAGAATCTCCACGAGCAATCCGGCGAGCCGTTGGAGCTCGAGGAGGCAGCCCAGCCGACGCTTTCGGATCCAGCGCTCTACATCTACACTTCGGGCACGACCGGCCTGCCAAAGGCGGCGATCGTCTCTCACCGTCGCGTCATGAATTGGGCGCTGTGGTTTTGTGGCCTCGTCGACGTCACGCCGGCAGATAGGATGTATGATTGTCTCCCGCTCTATCACTCGGTTGGCGGGGTCGTCGCCATCTGGGCGGCGCTTCTGGGCGGCGGCTCTGTCGTGTTGCGCGAACGCTTTTCCGTGAGCGCGTTTTGGCGCGACGTCGTGGATTACGATTGCACGCTTTTCCAATATATCGGCGAGCTCTGCCGCTATCTCGCCCATGCAGCGCCATGTGAGGCCGAGAAGAAGCACCGGCTGCGCATGGCGCTCGGCAATGGGTTGCGGCCGGAGGTATGGCCCGTTTTCGAGAAGCGTTTCGGGATTCCGAGAATCCTGGAATTCTACGCAGCGACCGAAAGCAATTTCTCACTCTATAACGTCGAGGGAGAACCGGGCTCCATCGGCCGCATCCCCGCTTTCCTTGCCGCGAGCCGAACGATTCAACTTGTGCGATACGACGCCGAGAATGACGCGCCTTTCCGGAATGAAGAGGGCTTCTGCGTCGCCTGCGGACCCGATGAGCCTGGCGAAGCCATTGCCCGCATCGCCGATGATTTCGAGGGTTATCTCGATCGCGCAGCGACCGAAAAGAAAATTCTGCGCGACGTTTTCAAATCGGGAGACGCCTGGATGCGCAGCGGCGATCTCATGCGCCGCGACGCGCGCGGCTTCTTCTATTTCGTCGATCGTGTCGGCGACACTTTCCGTTGGAAGGGCGAAAATGTGGCGACCGCCGAAGTAGCCCAGGCGATCGCCGCTTTTCCCGGCGTGCTCGACGTCACCGTCTACGGCGTCGAAGCGCCGGGCCGAGACGGTCGCGCCGGCATGGCGGCGATCGTCGTCGACGATTCCTTCCGCATCTCGGGACTCTACCCGCATCTTGCGGCGCAATTGCCGACCTATGCGCGGCCGCTGTTCCTGCGCCTTGCGGGCTCATTGCAGGCGACCGAGACATTCAAGCATCGTAAGCGGGAGCTTGCCGCGGAGGGCTTCGACCCGCGCAAGATGACCGACGCTGTCTTTTTCGCGTCTTCTGAGCGGCCTATATATGCCGCCTTGGATTTGGCGCTTTATGAGGAAATTCTCGCCGGCGCCGTTGCTCTCTAGGCAACATTTCCGAAAGGCGTCGGATGAAAGTTGATGTCGGAGCATTGTCGATCGTCCTCAACGAAGGCGCGGAAGGCTCTGGCCCCCTTTCCGGCGCGACCTTCGTCGTCAAGGAAAACATCGACGTCAAAGGCCAGGTCTCGACCAATGGCCATCCCCTTTGGGCGTCGACTCACGCGCCGGCGCAAGCCAATGCGCCCGTCGTCGACAAGCTGCAGTCGGCCGGCGCGCGCCTCGTCGGCAAGACCCATATGGACGAGATGGCTTACAGCCTGCTCGGCGCTAATCCGCATTACGGCACGCCGATAAACCCGGCGGCCCAGAACAGGCATCCGGGCGGCTCCTCTTCCGGCTCCGCCGTCGCAGTCGCGGCCGGCCTGGTAAATTTCGCGATTGGTACGGATACGGCCGGCTCCTGCCGGGCGCCGGCGGCGTTTTGCGGAATCTTCGGGTTTCGTTCTTCTCACGGCGCGATCCCGACCGCGGGCGTCGTGCCGCTGGCGCCCTCGCTCGACGTCATCGGCTGGTTTGCGCGCGATCCTGGAAGGATGGCGGACGTCGGCGACGTGCTGCTGCCGCAGGATTCGGATGATGGCTCCTTCGAAGAGGCGGTCTTTCTCAGCGAGGCCTTTCACGGCGTCGAAACCGAATTCGCCGCCGCCGCCGCGCCCGCCGTCGATATGCTGAAGAGCGGACGCTGGCGCGAAGGCCGCCTGGGCGAGGATTTTTTCAGGAACGCGCTCGCGCATTTCCGCAACTTGCAGGCGCATGAGGCCTGGGCCTCGCATGGCGCCTGGATCAGCGCGGAGCACCCGACCTTCAACAAGAGCGTCGAGGAACGTTTCGCTATCGCGTCGAAAGTGACGGAAGACCAAAAAAAGGCGGCGCTGGCCTTTGGTGAAGAGGCGAGAAAGCGCATCGACGCGCTCTTTGGCGACAAGGGCTTCCTCGTTATGCCGACGACGCCCTTCCGCTCGCCGCTGCTCACCGAAAAAGAGGATCAGCTCGACGCCAGGCGCTATCAGATGATGCGCCTCTTCCTCATCGCGAGCTACTTTGGCTTGCCGCAGATCAGCCTGCCATTGCCGGCGACTGACGCGCCGGTGGGGCTCTCGTTCCTGGGAAGGCGCGGCTCGGACCGCAAGCTGATCGCGCTCGCGCAGCGCTTCCTCAATCGCATGCCATCCTTGAGCGCATCCCGCAGAAGTTGACTGATTTTTTGCAACAAGAATGCCCTCCTTCTCCGGAGGAGCGCGATCGCCGGCATGATTCCATGCGAGTGGAAAGCGCGCTAGAGTCCCGAGTTAACGGTTTCCGGCAATCCAGCGGGCCGCACTCCGGGAGCGCACAACATGAAGCGTTCTGTTGGCATCCACCATACCTCGGTTGGACGGAATTGGTCGATCCATTTCCAATCGACGCCGCATTGCTTGTGGTGGGTCCAGGCAAAACGCGCGGCGTGAATGCGCGCGAGCTTATGGAAGGAGGGCCACGTAAAGGAATCGCCGATGACCAGGATTGCGGCGCCTCCCTCGCGCCCGGCGACAAGCTGGAAGGTTGGCATCGGGTCGGTTGAGAGAATCTCCTGCTTGCCTTCCGGTAAAGTGATACGTTCGGCTACTTCTGAGACGTCTTGCGCCACGCCGAGCATGCGAGCCAAATCGCCTCCCACAATCGGCTCGGCCCGGCCGAGTGCTTCCATAGGATCCAGACTCCAGTCGCCACGACCGATTGTCTTGACGATGGCGTTGAAACCAATGACGGCTCCCCGTTCGGTCCAATGCGTATCGTGCTTGAGGTAGACTTGGCCCCGTGAGGCTTCGATCAAGGGGATGCGGAGATCGACGGTTTCCACCCCTTGTGCGGCGAGGGCTTCAAGCAGAAGACTATATTCGGTCTTGCGGTTGCCCCTGCGGGCCCAGGAGGGAAGAGATTGCGACATAACCGTCGCCGAGTTGGGCGGCGAGGCGAAGACAAACCTTGTTCCTTGCGCGGCGAGCGCGTCCCGAATACTGGCGAGCGTCTTCGCAGTCTCCCTCACCCGTTCCATGCGGACCAAAAGGCCGGCGCTTTGCTCGGGCGCCTTATCGTCCCGGTAAAAAAAGCGTCCGTCATCGGCGATCTGAACGCCCACGCTGCCGCTTCCGAGCCAAATGTGATGCAGGACGGCATGCATGTGGAGCATCGCGCTGCGCATGCCGAAATGATCAGGAAAATAGCGGTCCAGCTGCCCCGGAATTGCGCGCAATTCGGCGAGAGTGCCGGGAAACCCGGGCGCCGCCGCGCGGGGCCGCAGCTCCCTGACGAAAGTCGAGTCATCGTCGGGCGCGATAAGTCCGACGGTTAGAGGCCCCACAAGCATGACGCCGAGCAGCAAGGCCCAGTATCTACGGTATCTCTTGAGCATGCCATCAAAACCGGAAATAGAGGAACGGGCTATAAACGCCGGAAGCGACGTACAGCATCGAAAGCGCAAAGAGACCGAGAGTCCAGGCCCCATCAAGGGCGGCTTCGATGAGCGCCGGTTTTTCGGTCGCTCTTATCCAGCGCGGCAGAGTCGCAAGCGCGCAACCTGAGATCAACACCAGGATGACGGCCGGGGTAAGCTCGGCGCCGGGCCAGAAGGTTACCCCCTCGAATCCGTTGAAACCGAGCAGACTTCGGTAAATGGTCCCTGCGCGGAGCAGATCATGCGCGCGGAACAGCACCCAACCCGCCATGACAGCCAGCAACGCGTAGGCCCAACGCAGCGGCGGCGCCGTGCGCCCGAGAAGCCTCGAAAAACCCAAGCGTTCAAAGACGAGCAACGCGCCATGCCAGACTCCCCAGAGCACGAAGTTCCAGCTGGCTCCATGCCACAGACCGCATAGCAGGAACACGGTCGCGAGGTTCATCAGCGTCCGTCGCTCGCCGACCCGATTGCCGCCGAGTGGAATGTAGAGATAATCACGGAGCCAGCTCGAAAGCGACATATGCCAGCGCCGCCAAAACTCGGTGATGGAGAGCGAGGAATAAGGCAGTCGGAAATTACGCGGCAGTGTGAAACCAAGGACGAGGCCAATGCCAACAGCCATATTCGAATAGCCGTTGAAGTCGAAGTAAATCTGAATAGTGTAGGCGAGCAGACCGAGCCATGCGTCGGCGAAGCTGGGTTCTGGCGCCAGATCGAACGCCGCTTCGACAAAACGGGCGAGCTGGTCCGCCACCAAGACCTTCTGGGCGAGCCCGATCACGAATATTCGCGCGCCGACGGAGGCGCGCCCAAATGTGTTCGTGCGGGACCGAAGCTGCCGCGCAACGGTCTTGTAGCGCACGATCGGCCCCGCGACGAGCTGCGGGAACAGCGTAAAATAAAGCCCGATTTCGAACAGGTTCCGATTGGCGGGAAATCGTCGCCTGTAAACGTCGATCACATAAGAGAGCGCGTGGAAAGTGTAGAAGGAAATTCCCAAGGGGGCGCGGATCGGCGCCAGCGAGAGGCCCAAGCCCAGCGGGTGCAGCGCCACATCCAGATTCTCGACGATGAAATTGATGTATTTGTAGACAATCAAAAGCGTGAGATTGGCGGTGACGGTCGCCGCCAACGCTACCGCCCGCGCGCGCCCCTCGCGGCGGTCGATATAGAGACCGGCAAGCATGTTGAAGCCGATCGACGCCAGCAAGACGAGAACGAGACGCGGCTCCCCCCAAGCATAGAAAACAAGCGAGAACAGCAGCGCTACGCTATTACGGCCACGTGTTGATGCGACTATGAAATAGACCGCGAGAAAGACAGGAAGAAAGAAGAAAAGGAAGGAGATCGACGAGAATACCAATTCTTTCACCTGCTGATCTGATGACGGCAGACAACCTCGCAGTCACGATAATCTAAAACCTCAGCCGAGGCATATATGCTGCATACGATGGTCGGATCCCAAGCGTAGCAATAAGCAAGGCCGATTTCACTACAGCGAGCAGCAGCCCAATACGTACTATAACGAGACGAGACAAGCCTTTCAAGCTTGAATTCTTTTTGTCCCGCAAGAGCGCCGCCTGCCGTTGCGCGAGATAAGGGCCCGCCTTTTGCAAGTGGGATGCAAGCTTCTTCTTGGTGGCCAGCTTCTACGCCTGCTGGGCGTTTAGGAACTGACCTTCGATCTGCGGCGGACAATTTGCGGCGGGCTTTTCCCCGCGAAGCCGGCGCCGTCTCAGAGCGCTTAAGAAAATGCGTGTGGGACGCCTACTTTTCCAAAAGGGCATTCCAGCGCGGCGCGGTCCCACCCGCCGGCGTTGGCGGCGGCCTCGTAAGCGCTTTGCAAAAAGCCGAGCAACATATCATCCGGCGAGGCGGCTGCGCGGACAGCATCGTAAGGCAGGATGAATTCGCGCAACTCTTCACTATAGAAAGCTGCATCCGGGCGAATAGCGGCATTGCGGAACCCTGGGGGCTCCGGATAGGCGTAGGAATAAAAAGCCGGATATTCGATCGGGCCACCTCCTGGCCAAAACCCGGCGCTGCTCACCTCATGCGAATAGGCGTCGCGCGCCACATCGTCCGGCAGATTGGGGACACCACCCGGATGCGGCGGCGCGCGTCGCCCCGAAAAGCGCGTGACCGCCAGATCAAAACTTCCCCAAAAGAAATGCACCGGACTGCATTTGCCGATGAATCCGCTTCTGAAATGCTTCAGAACGCGATCCGCCTGCACGAGGATTTTCCACCAACGGTAGGCGCGGTCAGGATCAAAGGATGCGTGCAGACGGTCTTCACTGAGACGAATTCGCTCAGGAATTTCGTTGGCCCATTCGTTTATTTTTACCTTTATTCCGAGGTCGGCCAAGGCAGCGAACGCCGCCGAATAGAAATCGGCTACCGACTGCGGTCTGAGCGGAATTTCCGCTTGCAGCCCATCGCCGGTTCGAAAGCGGAGGCCGGGCTCGATGAAATCGAAATCAATCTGAAAAATGCGGTCGCCAAAAGGGATGGGAGAGGTGGTGAGTCCGCGCGCCGTGACATAAAGCGCCACATGCCAGGAGTGATTTAGCCAGGGTGTTAGAGAAAGGCGGACTTTGCCAATGATCTGGGTCCATAAATGAAGCGTGGCGCAGGTATCGCGCCACTGCCCGTAGGGGAGTTCCGGCCAGGCTTCGGATTGCTGTTTGGGCAAGGTCATTCCCTTGGCTCCCGCGATCTGCGAACGCTGACGCATTTAGGGCCGGTTGCCCTTCGGAATAGAAGGGCGCCAGCAGGTCCGGTTCCTGAGCAACGCCAAGCTTGCCTGTAAAGGCTTCGTCCAGAATGATGGGGCGCGCCTACGCGCCCACCGGGCCGCGCCCGAGCAATTCCTTGATCCTCGACGTCAGCCGGTCGCGCACGTCGCGATAAGCCGACAAGATCGCCTCCCGCGACCCCTGCGCCGCCGTTGCATCCGGCGTCGGCCAATAGACAACGTCGACCGCCATGGCGCGGGTAAATTCAAGCGCCTTGTGATGCGCCTCGGGAGAGAGGGTGACGATAAGGTCGAAGTTCGAGTCTTCCAAATCCTCGAACGTATGCGGCTTGTGGCGGCTCATGTCGACGCCGATCTCTTCCATCGCCGCGATGGCGAAGGGATCGGGCTCGCCGCGCTTGATGCCGGCCGAGGCGAAATAAATCTCACGCCCGAAGTAATGACGCGCGATCGCCTCGGCCATGGGCGAGCGCACCGTATTCAGCGTGCATGCGAAGAGAACGGACTGCGGGCGGGCCATATCGCTACCGCATTTTCACCGCCGAACCGGCCTGTGCGTCGGCGGAAAATGCTGCCATCCGCCTCAGCCCTTCCAGTGCAGCGCTGTAACCAACGTGAAAAGCCGCCGCGCAGTGTCGGCGTCGATCTCGATCTTGCCTTTGAGCCGCTCCGCCAGGAGCTGCGCGCCTTCGTTGTGCAGCCCGCGCCGGCCCATGTCGATCGCTTCGATTCGGCTCGGCGTCGCCGTGCGGATGGCGGCGTAATAGCTTTCGCAGATAAAAAAATAGTCCTTCAGGAGGCGCCTGAAGGGAGTCAGCGAGAGGATATGCGTGATGATGCCGCTTCCGTTCCGGTCGCGTATGTCGAAAACGAGCTTCGCGTCCATCAAGGAAATATTGAGCGCATAGGGCCCGCTATTTTGACCGACCAGCGCGAAGCTGTTTTCCTCGATGAGATCGTACACCGCGATCGCGCGCTCGTGCTCCTGGTCGGCCGAGCCGCGCCCGATCGAATTCTCGTCGAGCGTAACCGAAATCAGCCGGTTCTGCGGGCTCGCCTCCACTCGTCAAGCCCCGAGAGAATTGAGCCGGATCGAGACGGAACGCGCATGGGCCGTGAGCCCTTCCGCGTCGCCGAGCGTCACGGCCGCGCCGCCGATGGCGCGCAGCGAATCCGCGTCGCATTTCAGAATAGAGGTTCGCTTCACGAAATCGAGCACGTTCAGGCCCGAAGAGAAGCGCGCCGAGCGCGCCGTCGGCAGAACGTGATTGCTGCCGCCGACGTAGTCGCCGACCGCCTCCGGCGTATAGGCGCCGATGAAGATGGCGCCGGCGTTGGAGACGCGCGCGGCGAGCTCTTCGGCGTCCTCCGAGATAATCTCGAGATGCTCGGCCGCGATGCGATCGGCGAGCGGGAGCGATTCCGCAAGCTTCTTCACGATGATCACCGCGCCATAATCGCGCCAGGACTTTCCGGCGATCTCCGCGCGGGAGAGCGTTGAGAGATGGCGCTCCACCGCGGCGACGGTGGCGTCGGCGATCTCGATGCTGTCGGTGATAAGGATGGACTGAGCGGATTCGTCATGTTCCGCCTGCGCCAACAGATCGGCGGCGATCCATTCGGGGTTCGCCGTCTTGTCGGCCAGCACCAGCACTTCCGAAGGGCCGGCAATCATGTCGATGCCGACCTGGCCGAAGACGCGGCGCTTCGCCGCCGCAACCCAGGCGTTGCCGGGCCCGACGATCTTGGCGACGGGCGCGATGGTCTTGGTGCCATAGGCGAGGGCCGCCACGGCCTGCGCGCCGCCGACGCGGTAGATTTCGTCTATCCCCGAGCGCCTGGCGGCGGCAAGCACCAGCGGCTCGACATGGCCGCCCGGAGTCGGGACGACCATCACGATGCGCTTTACCCCCGCGACCTTGGCGGGCACGACATTCATCAGCACGGAGGAGGGATAGGCCGCCGTGCCGCCAGGCACATAGAGGCCCACCGAATCGAGCGGCGACCAGCGCCAGCCGAGCTCCACGCCCGCCGCGTCGCGATACCGCAAGTCCTGGGGCTTCTGCTTTTCGTGAAAGGCCGTGATGCGCTCCAAAGCCAGATCGAGTGCCGCAAGCTGGTCGCTGGAACATTTCGCCTCGGCGGAATCGATCTCGGCGGAGGAGATGGCGATGCCGGTCTCGGAGAGGTCGATGCGGTCGAAACGCTTGGAATAGTCGACGAGCGCCTCGTCGCCGCGGGCGACGACATCCTCGATAATGACGCGAACGGTGGCGTCGACGTCCTGGGAGGACTCCCGCTTCATAGCGAGCAGCGAGACGAAACGCTGTTCGAAATCAGGGGCGGCGGCGTCCAAACGCAGGGTCATTTCCATCTCCAACCGGGGTTCCCGGCTGTCATGGCCCTGCGCGAGCGCTTTCGTCAAGCTTGAAGCGCGCCGCACGCCCCCATGCCGCGCCGGCGCCTAAGCTCCGCGAACGCCGCAAGAACGCCTAAGCCCCTTCTTTGGCCGAAGGAACGTGCGCGGCCTCCTCCACCCCGTCATGAGTCGGCCGGGCGGCGGTCTTCCACCTCGGCCCAATGTCGCAAAGCTGCGCCTCGACGCATTCGACGTCCAGGCAAATCGCCGCGCCGCCGGCGAAGGTCAGCCGGATCGTTCCGCCCGGCGGCTCGGGGCCGGGCTCGAAGGTGACGGCCAGAAGCTCGAGGATCACATCGGGCTGCTCGCGCGAAATGCGTTGGCAGCGCACCCGCTCCACGCCCTCAAAATGCAGGCCCGAGCGGCAGCGTTCGAGCCGTCCTTCCATCTCCGCCGCCCAATCGAAGCGCGAGCCGGCGAGTGCGAAACGGCGCTTGGCCGGGAGGTAGGCGATGTCGCCGACGCGGACCAGGGCGTCCTGCAAATGCGCGGATAGAAGCGCCAGATCCTCGCTGTCGAGCGCATGCAGTCGCAGCGCCGGCGCATTATCGAGCGGTGTCACGGCCATCCTGATCCTCCCTGCGAGCGATATGGCGAGCGCTTCGAGGGGACGCAAGCCCGAAGATCGGCTTCGAAATCCCCTCAGGGAGCGGGTGGGAGTTATTTACGAGTTTGTGCCATCAGGAAAGCGGTTAAGCTCCCGATGATAGAGGCACAAGATGAGCGAGGCAACGGCGCCGCTCGCCGGAGCGGGGAAGAAGGGGCGCGCGCTTTTCTCCGATCGGACTCCCGTCGTCCCGCCAGAACAGCTTATTTGGCAACCGGGGGCGATCGCGGGCGTCCTGATCTTCGACCTGGCCAGCGTAGCGGCGATCGGCGCCGTGACGCATCTCCGGGCCTTCGACGCCGAACCCGCCAGCCCCGCCTACCTTTTTCTCGCGCTCGCGCTCGCGGGCGCGGCCATCGGCATGGCGTCAATTCTCAAGATTCGCTGGGCCTATACGATCCGATCCCTATCCCAAGGCCTGTGGCAAGCGGCGAATGTGGGGCTCGCTCTCTTTCTGGCGCTGAGCGGGCTGTTCGTGGCCGATGCGATTTTCGGCGGCCACTCCGCGGAAATGCGGCGCTGGCTTCCTTATTGGTTTATCGAAGCGTGGGCGCTCTGCGCCGCGCAGCGTCTCGCGGTGGCGCGTTTGCTCGGCAATTGGGCGCGAGAGGGGCGTCTCGCCCGGCGCGCCGTGATCGTCGGCGGGGGCGACGCCGCGGCGCAGCTCATCGACCGGCTCGATCGCTCCGGTGGAACGGAAATCCAGATCCTCGGCCTCTTCGACGATCGCGACAAAATGCGCTCGCCCGAGACCGTGGGCCGCTATCGCAAGCTCGGCCGCTTCGAGGATCTCGAAGCCTTTTGCCGAGATCAGCGCGTCGATCTCTTGATCATCGCCCTGCCTCCGACGGCGGAAGAGCGCATTCTCCATATCCTGAAAATGCTCTGGATCCTGCCGATCGACGTGCGCATCGCGGCCATCAGCAGCAAGCTGAAGCTGCGCTCGCGCGCCTACAACTACATCGGCGATACGCCTTTCCTGCCCGTCTTCGACAAGCCCATGTCGGACTGGAGCGTCGCGCTCAAGGCGATCGAGGACCGCGTGCTTGCGGCCATCGCAATCATTTTGCTCGCGCCCCTCCTCGCACTGATCGCGCTGGCCGTGAAGCTGGATTCGAGGGGGCCGATCCTATTCAAGCAAATCCGCCACGGCTTCAACAACGAGCCGATCGGCGTATTCAAGTTTCGTTCGATGTATGTCGACAAATGCGACGCCACTGGACAGAAACAAGTCACACGAAACGACCCGCGCGTCACACGCATCGGGGCGATCCTTCGGCGCACCTCGCTCGACGAGCTGCCGCAGCTCTTCAATGTTCTGCGCGGCGAACTCTCGCTCGTCGGTCCGCGACCGCATGTCGTGCAGGCCAGGGCCGGCGATCTGTCATACGCTGACGTAGTCGACGGCTATTTCGCCCGGCACAAGGTCAAGCCCGGCATCACGGGCTGGGCGCAGGTCAACGGATGGCGCGGCGAAACCGATACGGTCGAGAAAATCGAGCAGCGAGTCGCGCACGACCTCTATTATATCGAGAACTGGTCCATGCTGCTGGATCTGCGTATTTTGTTGGCGACGCCGCTGGCGCTGATCACGACGAAGAACGCTTACTGAGCTTTAGAGCGCATTACGCAAAAGTTGACAGACTTTTGCGATAAGTATGCTCCAGATTTAATCTCGCGCAATTTCTTGTCGCTCGCATGATTCCATGCGAGCGGAAAGCGCGCTGGCGCCCGGCGGAGACCTTCCCGCCGGCCGAGCCGGCCCTGGCCTCAGCTCGACGGCCGCCGGGCGGCGTGCAGCAGCGCCGTCAGTTCTTCCACCGAGGCCGGTTTTGTCAGATGCGCATCGAAACCTGCCTCGCGCGTCCGCGCGCGATCATCGGCCTGCCCCCAGCCGGTCAGCGCCACGAGCGTCAGCTTACGGCCGATCTCGCTTCGCCTGATCGCCTGCGCTGTCTGGAAACCGTCCGGCTCAGGCATGCCGAGATCGAGAAAGACGATATCCGGCTCGAATGACTCGAGCTCCCGCATCGCATCTTGCCCGCCATAAGCCACGCCCACCGTAGCCCCAATGCTTTCGAGCACCATCGCCAGAGTATCCGCGACATCGCGGTCGTCGTCGATCACCAGCGCCCGCCGGTCGATCCGTGAAGGCGTCGGCGCCTTCACATGCGCCACGGGCGCGTTCACATCGATCAAAGGTAAACCGACTATGAAGGCGCTGCCCTGGCCCGGCCCTTCGCTCGTCGCCTCGACCATTCCCCCATGTAGCTCCACGAGCTTCCGGACGAGCGCGAGACCAATGCCGAGGCCGCCGTCGCCGGATTTGTCGCCTCGGGCGAAGGCGTCGAAGACATGGGGCAGATCCTGTGGCCCGATGCCGCGGCCATTGTCTCGCACCGTCACGACCGCCGTCCGGCCTCGCCTCTCCACCTTGATGTCGATGCGACCGCCCTCCGGCGTGTATTTGACGGCGTTGTTCAGAATATTCGCGAAGATCTGTCCGAGACGAACCGGATCGCCATCCACGAAGAGCGGTTCCGAAGGCTCCAGAAACGTCGCCTCATGCCGCGCTATTTCGATCGACGCCCTGCTCGTCTCCATAGAGCTGCGCAATACCGACGCAACATCCGTCGGCTCCCTGCGCAGCTCGATCCTGCCGCTGGCGATGCGCGAGATTTCGAGTAGATCGTCCACGAGGCGCACGAGATTGGCGACCTGACGCTCCATCATGTCGAGGAGAGGGCCGTCGTGAACCGCGCCGCTCTTCTGCTCGCGGGCTTTCAACAGATGAACCCCGTTGTGGATCGGAACGAGCGGATTGCGCAGCTCGTGCGCGAGCAGAGCGATGAATTCGTCTTTCCGCCGATCGGCGTTTCGCAGAGACTCCTCGGCCGTCTTGCGCTCGGTGATCTCCCGAACGGTCGCCCACATGGCGCAGGGCGCACCATCTTCATATCGTGAGAGTACGGTCCTCAGCTCGATGGGGAAAACCGCTCCATCCTTGCGGCGGTATTCTTTTTCGTAAACATCCGAATATCCGCGCGGCAATATCTGCTCCCGGATGACGGCGTCCTCCATCTCGCGCCATTTTTCAGGCGTTAGCTGCTGATACGTCAGCGTAAGCAGTTCTTCCTCAGAGTAGCCGAGCATCTCCCGATAGAGTTCGTTGCACTCCAGAATGCGGCCATCCATGTCCGTGCACACGAAAGGATCACGAAGCGTCTCATGCAAGAGGCGGTATCGTCGTTCAATGGCTTGCAAGGCGTATTCCGCCAATTTGCTTTCATCTTTGTCGATCGTGACGCCGAGCCACTTTCTGACCGATCCGGCCCGATCGAGAAGAGGCGCGGCGCGGACGTTTGCCCAACGCCAGCCACCGCCCTTCCATTTGAGGCGATATTGGGCGTCATAGCTGGCGCCCAATGCAACGGCTTCTCGCCATTTGCCGTCGGCATAGGCGCGATCATCAGGATGGACGGCGCCGAGCCATCCGTCGCCGAGAAATTCTTCGAGCGTCTGTCCCGTATGGGCGCGCCACGTGGGACTGTCTTCGACCACGACGCCCGAGGCGTCGGTCTCCCAAACGGCATGCGCGCATAATTGGGCCAATGCTCGAAAGCGTTCCCCGCTCTCTCGCAGGGCGTCTTCTGAGGCGCGGCGGGCCTCCAGGTCGACAACAGAGCCGACAAGGCCGTGAAAAACCCCCATTTCATCCAAGCAAGGGGCCACGGCGGCGAACGCCCGGCGGTAAACGCCGTCGAAGCGCCTGACCCGGCATTCGAGGCGGTAGGGCGCCATGGTCTTGCGCGCGCGCGCCCTCGCGGCCTCCACTTTCTCCCGGTCGTCAGGGTGTATCGCCTCTATCCAGGCGGAGCGCGTCTGCTCGAGGCTTTGACCTGTAAATTCCGACCAAACCGGATCGATATGAAGGTTGCGCCCATGCGGATCACATGCCCAACTGGCCACGAAGAAATTGTCGGCTGTTGGTTTTCCCATGTAACCGGCTCCCGTGCGACCAAAATATCGGGAAATGTCGCAAATATACGAGATCACTCGCCGGTTCAAATTAAATTACATGTGGTATACTAGAACTGTACAATATCCGCGGCAAGATGGCCCTAATGGCGGCTTGCGCTATCACTTTCCGCCGTTTTCGTAACGCCTTTTGTCGGCTTCGATCACCCGCGCGAGGGCCGCGCATCTTTCGGGGTCGTTTGCATTTTGGGCCACGCAAATCTGATAAGCGGCGAGAGATTGCTCGTAGGATTGCACCGCATATTCCGCGTTCGCCTCGTTCTTGGCGCTCTGCGTGCTGTTGCAGGCGGCAAGACCAACAAGGCCCCAGAGAAGAAACAGCCGGCGCATCGTCATCCTCCCAAGGCTCTCAACGCAGTCGAATTTTGGTTATCACGCCATTCGCCAAAATGGCCAGCTTGACCGGACTCATGCAGGCGTAAGGAATATAAACTGCCTCGCCCGCGATAAAGCGGCGGCCGGCGAACCAATTGTCGAAGGTCTGGCATTCGCCGTTGTTGATAAGGATGTTTTCAATGTCGGCAACCTCCGCCCCGACGACGCGACATTCGATCCATCGATAGCCGCTGAATGTCGACAGCTGGGGAAGAAATGTTTGCGTTTCGAGCAACTGGCAGGAGAAAGGAGAGTATCCTGCAACCGCATGGTGCGAAACGCATAAGGCTGACGCCACGAGTAACGAAACCAGCGCCCGCTTTGTCATTGGAATCATCCTCCGCGATCAGCCTTATCGAATAAATCGAGGACGCCGAAAAATCAAAATCGTTGAACGCTCTTGATCAGCGTGAGCCGAACCGCCACGATGGATTATCCAAAATCATGATTTCGGAAGGATTGATAAGTGGCGGCGATCGATCGCAAGGAAATGATTGTCATGGGCGCATCTGCGGCGATGGTCGGCGTCGCCGGCGCCGCGCATTATCTGCACGCCGGCGCAATTTTGAGCTTTTTCGTATGCGCGCTGGCGCTTGCTGGCGTCGCCCATGTCATTGGGGAGGCGACCGACCAGGTCGGCAACCATCTCAGTCCCTCGGCGACCGGCCTCATCCAGTCGGCAGTGGGCAGCCTGCCGGAGCTTTTTGTCAGCCTTTTTTCGCTGCAAGCTGGGCTCATCACGGTCGTTCAAGGTGCGCTGATCGGTTCGATCCTCGCCAATGCCCTGCTCGTGCTGGGCCTTGCTTTCGTGGTCGGGGGTTGGCGCCATGGCGTGCTGACCTTCGAAGCGCAGGCGCCGCGCATGATCGCGTCCCTGCTGCTTCTCGCCGTTTCGGCGTTGGTGCTGCCGACGCTCGCCAATGAGTTGCATTTGCCGGCGGCCTCGCACGAGCAGGAACTCGCTGTCGTCTGCGCCGTCGTGCTGCTTCTGGTCTTCGCGGTCATGACGAAGTCCATGCTCGAGCAAGGGCGGCGCGCGGTGCCCGCCGAGGCCCATGCTCGCGCGCATGCCTGGCCGCTCCCGACCGCGATCGGCGTGCTTCTCATTTGCGCCGTCGGAGCGCTGTTCGTGTCGGACTGGTTCGTTGAAGCCCTGGAGCCGGCGATCGACACGCTCGGCGTGAGCCAAACCTTCGCGGGCCTCGTAATCGTGGCGATCGCCGGCAACGCCGTCGAGAATGTCGTCGGCGTCAGGCTCGCCGCCGCGGGAAAATCCGATCTCGCCGTGAGCGTCGTTCTGACGAGCGCAATTCAGGTGGCGGTTGTGGTGACGCCCATCCTCATTCTCGTGAGCCTAGGCATGGGCGGAGCCGCGTTTACCCTGGTCATTCCGCCGATCCTCGCAGCGGCCTTGTTCCTCTCCGTCATGGTGGTGACGGTCGTGACAGTAGACGGACAGGCCGACATGGTCGACGGCGCTGCGCTGATCGGCCTTTACGCCATCATCGCCACCATTTTCTGGTGGGGCTGACTCACGACCTCGATGGGCCGATCGTGTCCGCCACCACGGCGCCCCTCTCGCCCAATGGGCGGGCCTCACCCGTCGTCGTGTCTCTCGCTGTCTGGTGCTCTATCTCGGCGTCGAGCTCGGCGCCGATCAGCAGAACGATCGCCGAAACCCACAACCAGAGCATGAAGCCGATGATCGCGCCGAGCGACCCATAAGTCTCGTTGAAATTGCCAAGATTGGCGGCATACCAGGAAAAGAGCGCCGAGGCGGCCAACCAGCAAATCGAGGCGAAGGCGGCTCCCCAGGTCACCCATCGCCACTGCGCCTTGTCGCGGCTCGGCCCGAAGCGATAGATGACCGAGATCATGAGCGCGATCACGAGGAGCATGACCGGCCAGCGCAGCGCCGAAACCCATGTGTCTATCCCTTGCAGACCGACCGCGTTGAGCGCGCGCGGCAAAATGACCATCGCGCCGAACGAAAGCGCGATCACCACAATGCCAACGAGCGTGAAGGTGAGGGAGATGGCGTTTAGCTTGAAGAATCCGCGCTTCTCCCTTTCCTGATAGACGACGTTGAGCGCATCGAAGACCGCCTTCATTCCCGCATTGGCGCTCCAGAGAGACACCAGCAGGCCGATGGCGGAGGCGAGCCCCAGATTGGTCCCGCCCTTGGCGGCGAGGCGGTGGATTTGATCGCCGATGATCGACACGGCTCCGCCCGGAAGGAATCCCGAAAGCGCCTGAATATGCCCGCTGATCGTCTCGGGATCGGCGAAGAGTCCATAGAGCGCCACAAAAGCGGCGATCGCCGGGAATATCGCGAGCAGCACGTAAAAAGTGACGCCCGCGGCCGTCGCGAGAATGCGATGTTCGGAAACATTGTCGTAGACGCGCGCCAACGCATCTTTCCAGCCGCGCGCCGGCATCTCGCTCGGCGCGGCCGCTGCCCTTCCGCGTTCAACGGCGGCTGGCTGGTCCGCTGAAGCAGCCTCTTGTCTGGCCATCGCTCGTTCTCCGGAGGGCGCATGAGCGCTTCGGAGAAAAACCGCCTCTATCGCATGACGTTCCTCGTAAAAGAAATTTCAGAACTCGACCTCGAGCTCCTCGATTTCATCCTTTTCAAGCTTCGCCGCCTTGATCCACTCCTGCATCGCCGGCCAGGCCAGAATACGGTCGCAATAGTCCTGGCAAAGACTGTCCAGCGAAACGTCATAAGTGCGAAAGCGCGTGACGACGGGCGCATACATGGCGTCGGCCATCGAGATGTTATCGCCGAAGAGGTGCGGCCCGCCATGCAGCTCGAGGCATTCGCGCCAGATTTCCGTGATGCGGGCGATGTCGGCCTGCGCCTTGGACCACACTTTGAACTTCGGGAAATGAGACTTGAGATTCATCGGGAGCGCCGATCGCAGCGAATTGAAGCCCGAATGCAGCTCGCCGCAAATCGAGCGGCAGCGCGCGCGGCTCATCCAATCGGTGGGGAGCAGCTTTGCCTCCGGCGCGATTTCATTGAGAAACTCGCCGAGGGCCAGAGTGTCCCATATTCGGAAACCATCATAGGTCAGGCAGGGGACGCGGATCGACGGCGAGAGCAGCAGAATTTCCTCCCGCGCCGCAGCGTCGTCGGGATCGATCGTGACCTCCTCGAAGGGCGCGCCGGAAAGCTTGATCAACAGCCAGCCGCGGAGCGACCAGGAGGAGTAGTTCTTGCTGCTGATGGTAAGTGTCGCGACGGGCATTGCTCATCCCCATTGACTCGACGGCGCCAAGCAAGTCATGTGCCAATCTTGTGGACGCCTGGCACAGGGCTTGCTCCGATCCAATGCCGAAACGAAAGGGTCCCTCTACAGGACATGTACGACGCGTATCAGGCCTATGCCGACTTCAGCGATCATATTCGCCTGGCGGCGGCCAACAACGAGCGCATTTTGAGCTTCTGGGGAGCGATGCAATTCGCCTCTCCCATACGCTGCTTGCATGCTTGTCACGAGCTCGTGGCGCTTGCAGGCTTCACGCATAAACGGCCGGATTATAGCATAAAGGCGGTGACGACCGACGCTGGCGAGACCATCCCCGTCACGGAAGAGGTCGTCGCCGGCACGCCTTTCTGCGATCTCCTGCGCTTTTCCCGCCAGGGCGCGAGCGGCGACCCGCGCGTTCTGCTTGTCGCCCCTATGTCCGGCCATTTTGCGACGCTCTTGCGCGGCACGATAGGCGTCATGGTGCGAGACCACGATGTTTACGTCACCGATTGGCGCAACCCCCGCGACATTCCGCTCGAGCACGGACCCTTTGGCTTCGAGGACTTCGTTCAACACATCATCGGCTTTCTGGAGTTCATGGGGCCGGAGTCGCATCTCGTCGCCGTGTGCCAGCCGGCAGTCCCGGCGCTGGCCGCCGTGGCGCTGATGGCGCAGGATAATGATCCAAACCAGCCCGCCAGCATGACGCTCATGGCTGGGCCGATCGACGCGCGCATCTCGCCCACCAAGGTCAACGAATTCGCGACCTCCAAGCCGATCGAATGGTTCCGCGAGAAGATGATCAGCGAGGTGCCCCGCGGCCTCCCGGGGGCCGGGCGGAAGGTCTACCCCGGCTTCATGCAGCTTTCGGCCTTCATGAGCATGAACATGGATCGGCACAGGAACGCCTTCGCCGATCTACTGAGGCGCCGCATCGAGGGCGACCACGCCAAGGCCGACCAAATCCGGGCGTTTTACAAGGAATATTTTGCGATCATGGATCTCGACGCGGATTTCTATCTGCACACGATCGAGACCGTCTTCCAGAAATATGCTTTACCGGAAGGCAATCTGCTTTTCAGAGGGCGAAAAATCGAGCCGCGCGCCATAAAGAAAACCTTTCTCCTTACAGTCGAAGGCGAGAAGGACGATATCTGCGCCCTCGGCCAGACGCTCGCAGCACAGGACCTGTGCAGCGGCCTTCGCCCCTATATGAAATCGCACCACATGCAAGCCGGCGTCGGCCATTACGGCGTGTTCAACGGCCGGCGTTGGGAAAATCACATTTATCCCGTGCTGCGCGAACATATCCGCAGCAGCATGTAGACGCCATTACCAGGGCCGTTTCGCGAGGGGTCTTTCGGCGTCGGCGATATTGGCCTCGATCGCGCCGACGCGCTGCGCCAGAGCGCTGACGGCGTTTTGCAACTCGGCGATCTGCCTTGCGAGTTCTTCTATACGGGCGGTGGCCGCCTTGTCGGACACGGTCGCGTCGTTGCGCAGCCTCGCCAATTGCTGGCCCAGGCAATTCACCGCCGAAATGACGTCCTCCTGTTTCGCGATGACGCCGGAAACGCCGGAAGCCTGTGGGATACAGCCGACCTCGGCGCGCGCTTGCGAAGCGGCGGCAAAGGCGACCGACAAAATTAGAGAGGAGCATAACTTCCGCATCATATCCTCCCAGAAATATCCCCGCTTCAGCGTCGCGGCAAATTCGCGAGCGTAAGCTTTCCCAAAACAACCACGAGGTAAAGCGCAAATATGGCAGCTGGTCCTTGCAATGCGCGGCGCAGCGGCGTTTATCGTAGAGCGCATTCCGCGAAAGTTGACAGACTTTTGCGATAAGAATGCGCTATACATGATTGATTTAGCGCGGTTTCTTATCTTTCGCACGCGAACGGAAAGCGCGCCAGGGAAAACAGGAGATAGCCCCGCAATGACTTTCCCGGTGGCTCCGCCTCTTGCCGTTTCGCGATGGTTCAACTCGCCCTCGCCCATCACGCTCGATTCGCTGCGCGGTCGCGTGGTGATGCTCCACGCCTTTCAGATGCTGTGTCCCGGCTGCGTCGCTCATGGCACGCCGCAGGCGCAGCGCGCGCACGGCCTCTTCAAAAGCGCCGGGCTCGTGGTGATTGGCCTTCATACGGTGTTCGAGCATCATGCGGCCATGACACCCGTGTCGCTCGAAGCCTTCATCCACGAGTATCGGCTTAGCTTCCCCATCGGCGTCGATGAGGCGTCGGTCGACAGCCCCATACCTGTGACCATGCAACGCTACGAAATGCGCGGCACGCCGACCGCGATCCTCATCGGCAGGGATGGAACTGTGCGACGACACAGCTTCGGCCAGGAAGACGATCTCGCGCTCGGCGCGATCATAGGCTCCTTGCTGGCCGAGTCGCCGTGACTCTCGCCGCTGCGCGCCCGCGCGTTCTTGTCGGAGCGATCGCGCCGCTCGGTCATGGCGGGCAGGTCAGCGCGATCGGCAAGAGCCCGGCTCCCGCGCCGTGGCGCATCGGCAAGACGGGCCTCGATGGGGACGCGCAGGCCGATCCGAAACATCACGGAGGGCCGGAGAAGGCGCTGCATCACTACGCCTTCGACCATTACGCCGCCTGGCGCGAGGAGATTGGCGACGCTGCGCCGCTTGCAGCGCCTGGCGCCTTCGGCGAGAATTTTTCGACGATCGGATGGACCGAAGAGACCGTTTGCCTCGGCGACGTGATCCGCTTCGGCTCGGCGCGCTTGCAAGTCAGCCAGGGGCGGCAACCCTGCTTCAAGCTCAATCTGCGTTTCGGCCTGGCGGACATGGCGCTGCGCGTGCAGAAGACCGGCCGCACGGGCTGGTACTACCGCGTGCTGCAGGAAGGCGCCGCCCAGGAGGGCGACGCGCTCGAGCTCATCGAGCGCCCCTGCCCCGATTGGCCGCTCGCGCGCCTGAGCAACCTCCTTTACCGCGACACGCGCGACGGCGAGGGACTCGCCGCCATGGCGGCGCTGCCGCAATTGGCCGAGAGCTGGCGCGCGCTCGCGCGGCGGCGCCTCGAGACCGGCAAGGTCGAGAACTGGAGCGCCCGGCTCTACGGCAGGCCGCCCGGGGGCTGATTATTGCCTCGCCCCGGCAATGCCCATAATGTGCGCCGCAAATCTCCAAGGAAAGGCCATGTCGTTGCAAGAAGTTCTGCAGGACAATCTCTTCACCGGCAAGATCGGCGCGGAATATGACATGCTGCGCTTGATGTGCCCCAACCATGTTCTGCTGGCCGGACGCCTCGGCGAGACGCTCGCCGCCTGGAGGCCGGGTGAAACGCTCGAAGGTTTCGAGATCGGCTGCGGCACGGGAATCAGCACGCTCTCCATTCTCGCAGCGCGCGACAATCTCTCCCTGACGGCCATCGACAGCGCCGCCGCCATGCTCGATCAGGCGCGCGAGAATTTGGCCAATTACGTGAAAGCCGGCCGCGTCGCCTTCAAGGAAGCAGATGCGCTCGATGCGCTGAAGGCGTTGCCCGACAACAGCGTCGACGTGGTCGCCTCCAATTACGCGATCCACAATTTCCTCGACGACTACCGCTCGCTGGTCCTCGCCGAAGTCCATCGCGTGTTGAAGCCCGGCGGCCTCTTCATCAACGGCGACCGCTACGCCATGGACGACCGCGCCGCGCATCTTCTCGACACGCAGGCGACCGTGCGCCGCTGGTTCAAGCTCTTCAAGGAGATGGCCCGGCTCGATCTTCTCGAAGACTGGGTCGCGCATTTCTTCAGCGACGAGTCGCCCGAGCACATCATGTATTTCACGCCTTCGATGCAGCAGCTCGAAGCGCTGGGCTTTTCCGTGTCGGTCGATTACCGGGAGGGCGTCGATACGCTGGTGCGGGCGGTAAAAGCGTGATGAACGCGTTGCAGCAAGCGCGCCTGAAGGCCCGCGGTCCGGACCGCAAGCCTTCAGGCTCGCCACCGCCAAGCACGGCAGGCGCATTATAGCGGCATGGACCTCGCCCTTCTTGCTCTCCTCGCCGCCCTCGTCACCGCGCTTTGCCAATCCGCAACCGATCTTGGCACCAAGGCGGCGACGCGGTACGCAGACGACCGCGCCATCCTCGCCGCGCAATGGAGCGCCGGCGCGCTTCTGCTCGTTATCGCCTGCCTTTTCGCCTATCCGGCGCTTCTCACGGCGCCCGTCGCCACGCTCGGTGCGCTGACGCAGCCGGGCTTCTCGACGCTCCTCGCCTGGTCCGGCGTTCTCAACATCGTCGCCTATTTCTTTTACATTCGGGGTTTTCGCCTTTCCGACGCCTCGCTCGTCGCGCCGCTGGTGCTGCTGACGCCGGTCCTGATGCTCGTCACCTCGCCGATCATGACGGGCGAGCAGGCGCCGCCCATGGGGATGTTCGGCGTGCTGTTCACCGTGCTCGGCGTAGGGCTTCTCGACGCCAACCGGGCGAACGGCAAGCGTTTCAACTTCTCGGTTTTCGCCAGGGACGCCGGCGCGCGCTACATGCTCGCGACCGCCGCCATTTGGAGCGTCACAGCCAACATCGACAAGCTCGGCGTAAAGGCCTCGACGCCGCTCATCTGGATCGCGGCGGTGACGATCGTCATCGCGCTTTGCGCAAACGTCTATTGGGCTCTTGGCCCGCGCAAGCGGCCACGCCTCTCCTCGCTCCGCTACGCGCTGCTCGCGGGCTCCGCCATGGCCTTCGGCAATACGGTGCAGATGTGGGCGCTGACGGTTCTGTTCACGCCTTACGTCATCGCCATCAAGCGCCTCTCGGCCCTCTTCACCGTGCTCGCGAGCGGAAGAGTGCTGAAGGAGGAGACCGGCGGGAGGTTTCTGGGCGCGGCGGTGATGCTCGCAGGGGCGG